>JAZSFQ010000009.1:0-80844 GCA_045532275.1 Saccharofermentans sp.
TTCCGCAAGCACAGAGGAGCCTGCTTCGGATAGTAAGAAATGTAAATTCTGCGGTGCGGATGTCACACATGGGCAAAAGTTCTGTTCAGAGTGCGGAGGCAAAGTAGAATAATGATGATAAGCAGAACCTATGTAAGACATAGGAAGACAGAATTGAGCCATTTCCTTATTCTTAAATATTTTTGATGAAAAACAACTATGAAGGGTCTCTTTAAAGTATAATAAAAGAATGAGAAGACTTTTGATCATAGTTTTTAATATAATCATCATTGCGTCCATACTGAGCTTTGTGGTTATCTACTCCGGATTTTCCAATAAGGAGTCCTACCGGAGACAGATTGAACATTTTGAGAGCACCACTGTCACTATGGAGCAGGTAACGCAGAATTATCTGGAAGGTGAGCAGAGAATCTGCGATGTTTGGGCGCGCTATATCTGCAACCGGACCATGACTATGGAAGATGCGGCTGAATACATACGCTCTTCCCACGTGCTTCAGAACACTTCGGCACATTTGGTATTTACCGATACGCTTACCGGTCTTTCCACACGTCCCAAGCAGGGCACAACCGATAATTATGAAGTGTCATATGCTCGTGTAAATGTCCTGGATACCATGAATATGGGTGACGAGATAGGCGATTCTATTAAGATTACGCGTGCTTACACCAATCCGATGAATGGGGAGCAGTCACTGGCTTTCTGTAATATGGTTACTCTCTATGATGAGAGCGGTACTCCCAGAGAGGCTATCCTGATGCGTATTGTTCCCATCGCGGAGCTTGAGCAGAAGTGGATCTTCCCTGATTCAGAGCTTGTTAATGCTGAACTGTCAATGATCGACTCGGATGGTAATTACATTCTCAAAGGCCCCAGTTTCAAAAACTCCAACTTTTTCGAGTTCTACAAATCTTATAACCAGACTGAACCCGAATCGGCAAATGAATTGTTCGGCAAGATAACTTCATCTACGGGTTCGATCTCAATGCTTAATTCACATGGCGAAGAGTGCATTCTTGCTTTTACCCCTGTGGATGCCACATCCGGATGGTCACTTTTGTGCTTTGTTCCTGCAAATGATCTTGATGTGGAAAAGGAAGACTGGCTTCTGTTCGGCGTTGTATCCGTAGGCTTGCTGATCCTGTTCGTCAGTGACATGGTCCATGTGCTTTTCCTTAACAAGAGACTTCAGGTAACGGCCAGGGAAGCTGAATCTGCCAATAAAGCAAAGACCGATTTCCTCTCCACCATGTCACACGACATAAGAACACCTATGAACGCGATCATCGGTCTTACTGCAATTGCCGAGAAGAATCTGGGAGATGTTGAATCTACCGGAGAGAGTCTTCGTAAGATCAGTCTTGCCGGCAACCATCTGTTGACTCTGATCAACGATATTCTTGATATTTCGAAAGTAGAGAGCGGAAAACTCAAACTCAGTCCTCTGACATTCTCCATAGTCGAAACGGTTGAGAACCTTGTAAATATCTCACAGCCGATGATCAAGGAGAAGAATCTTGAATTCAGTTTCCACATAAACCAGATGGAAAAAGAGTATCTGTATGCCGACCAGCTCCGTCTGAACCAGATCTATATCAACATTCTCTCGAATGCCATCAAGTATACGGAACCCGGTGGCCGCATAAGCGTTGATATGCGTGAAGAAGAGAGCCCTAAAACCGGCTGCGTACGACTGACATATATCGTGGAAGATACAGGCATCGGTATGAGTCCGGAATTCATTGAGAACATGTATCAGCCCTTCTCGCGTCAGGTAGACAGCCGCGTCAACAGCATTCAGGGAACAGGTCTTGGTCTTGCAATTACAAAGCAGATGGTCGATCTGATGGGCGGCACGATCGAATGTAAGAGTGAGCAGGGCAAAGGTACAACATTCACTGTTGTATTGGATATTCCTGTTTCAGAGAGACAGCGTGAAGACATGAAGCTTGATCCCATTGATGTACTGATCGTTGATGACGATGAGGTAATGCTTAAGACGGCTGTAGATACACTTGAGTCTCTTGGAGCAACAACAGAACAGACCGCAAGCGGATTGGAAGCTCTCGGCATGATCGGGCACAGACATCAGGAAGGCCGTGATTACGATGTCATCATCATTGATTGGAAAATGCCTGAGATCGACGGCGTCGGTACTATTAAGCGGATCCGCTCTGAGTTAGACAGTAAGACGCCTATTCTGCTTATTTCTGCTTATGACTGGTCAGATATTGAGGAAAAGGCCAAAGAAGCAGGAGCAAACGGTTTTGTCAGTAAACCGCTTTTCCGCTCCACGCTCTACGACAAGATCAATAAGCTAATCGGAAAAGAGTCCTCGTCCATTGAACCTGAGGATGATTATTCAGACCTAAAGGGAATGAACATACTTGTTGCTGAAGATAATGACGTAAACTGGGAAATCGTTTCCGCCATGCTCGAGATGTTCGGAATCACTTCTGAGCGTGCAGAAAACGGACGCGTTTGTGTTGAAAAGATGCAATCTGCAGAGATTGGCAGATATGATCTCGTTTTCATGGATATTCAGATGCCGGACATGAACGGCCTGGATGCTACGAGGGAGATCCGTAAGCTGTCAGAACCATGTGCTGCAGATGTCCCGATCATTGCCATGACTGCGGATGCTTTCTCAGAGAACGTAACGGAATGTCTTAATGCCGGCATGAACGGCCATATTGCTAAACCTATCGATATTAAACTGGTTATCAAGGAGATCAGAAGGATCAGGGAAGGAAGGAAACAGTCATGAAAAAGATAATGTGTGTTTTTTTATCTGCACTGATGGTATTGGAACTTGCCTCATGCGGTTCTGAAAAGCAGAATCCAACGGCCGTACAGGGCTTTAGGCCTGCTCTGGATACAACAACGAAGTGCCAGATCAATGTCGCAGGCGGATACGATAACTTTGAGGCTCTGGAGGCTGAATTCGACCGCTTTAACGAATATTATCCCAATGTGGAACTGACATATACGAAGATCGATGACTATAACAACATGATCGGAACTGTTCTAAACAGTAACGATGCGCCTGACATCTATGTCAATTATTCATGGATGTATGGACGTGAACAGTATAAATCTTCCATAGATCACGCAGAGAATCTGGCTGATCCTTCGTTGGGACTCGATCTGAACTGTTTGCGCAGCAACATTGTTTTGAAAACGGATGATGGTTCGCTTCCGATGGTTCCAGTATTCTCAAATACCTATGGGATGCTTGTAAACAAGGATCTGTTTGAGAAGGAAGGTCTTAAAGTTCCAACAACTTATAAGGAACTGGTGGATGTATGCAACGCCTTCCGCGCTAAGGGTTATGAGAACCCGATGATGGGATTTTCCAAAGAGGAGAAAACATCGCTTTTCACTTTGTCTATGTATCCATATTTCTGCGGAACCGTAGCTAAGGATGCGGAGGCAGTCAATAAGCTCAATTCACTTGATCCTTCCGCAGGTGAGTATTTGCGTCCTACGCTTGAGAAGACAAAGGAGTTCATGAATGACGGCTGTGTGAATCTTGATACTTGTGACGGCATTGAGAACAACTACGATGCAGTTATCCTCCGCTTTTTTGAAGGTGATATTCCGATGATGACAGCTTCTGGTGATACAGTTTCAGGTACAGAGAAACGTAAGAGCCGTTCGGAGGCTTATATTGCCAATCCGTTCAATTTTACTTTCGTTCCGATTCCGATGTCTGATGACGGCGCGACATTCCTTGATATGTCGAATCTGCAGTTCTCTGTTAACAAGGACAGCAAGAATCTGAAAATGGCTAATGAGTTTATGAGATTCCTGATCACATCAGAAGAACTGAACAACATGGCACAGAAAAAAGGCCTTATGTCACCGACCAAGGATCTCTCTTTCAACAGCATGTATGCTGCATTTGGAGCCGTTCCGGAATCTTGCATCCTGTCACCCGAAGAGATAGGTCTGACAGATGATGCAGTAGAACAGATGAGACTGGCCGTATATGGTGTCGGAACAGGTTTGATGACCATCGATGAGGCTGTTTCGGGTTATGGTTCTTACAGTAAGTAACCATACAGTATAATGTTAATGATGACTGCAGAAATGGAGTAGAGATTTATGGGATTATTCAATAAGAAACAGGAAACAGAAGATCAGATAGTCGACAGACTTTGCGGGAATGCCGGTAATGTTGTCGCTATGTTCCAACATGTTTTGATACTCCCGCAGCTTTTATACAGGCAAACTGTCCGCAGAGGTCATGATCTATATGTCGAAGCTTGATGATGATTCGTTTTTGACTGACGGCGAAGAATCTATATGAGGCGCGGAGTATGGCTAAAGATAAAAAAGACGCTACAACCGTATTAGTTTAATCAATCACAGGGCGGGTAATAGTATGAGTAAAGACGACAGAAAAACGAGTAAGCTCGCAATTGCCGGACTGATCGTTGCAGTTGCTGCACCATGCCAGTTTTTCCTTTTCGGCCTTACAAATACCTGCCTCAATAAGTATCTTGACGGCATTTTAGACGGTCTTTTGCTTTTGTTTCTGATACTTCCGTTTATAGCGCTTCCCCTTTCAATTGCAGGAGTTGTTGTCTCTAAAAAGAGAGACAGGAAAGGTTTAATACCTGGCGTTGTTGGATTAATCCTTTCTGTTGCTCAGATCTTATTTGTTATTCTCACTTTCTGTGCTTATCTAACCTCTGAAAAAGCACCAGGTCACTCTCTCGATATAGTACGACCTCACATAGGAATTTCAGCTGGGATTTAGACAGATGATTTAACAGGCTCCAAGTTTGAACTTGTCTGAACATATCGCAATATTGATCATGCACACGTTAATATCATACTGAAACAAAGCAATAAAGCACCACTTGTAATCAGAGACGCACCATATTCTTGAGCTGGATGATATGATTAAGAAAGAAGAACAGTAGAGCGATATATTTTATATAAATGAGTATGACAAATCGAAATATGAGGTCTGATGATATGAAGTGTGAACTCTTAGCAGAATCAAATCTTGCGTTGCTGTCTAACTTTATTGACGATATGAACACAAAATACGATGAGGTAGTGCTGAAAGCGTTTTTGGATGAAAAGAACGCATACGGTTATATTGCCGTAGATAACGAAAAAGCAATTGGATTTGCATACGGTTATGTATTAAATGAACCCGATGGACGAAAGACTTATTATCTGCACGCAATAGATATTATGGCTGGCTATCAGAATCTTGGTTACGGAACGGAATTGGTCAGATTTGTGTATGCGCATTCAAAAAGTCTGGGCTGTCGCAAAATGTTTTTGATGACAAACATCGGCAACGCGTCAGCTTGCAGATGCTATGAAAAGGCGGGTGGAACAAGCGTTGCTGATGACGTCGTCATGTATGAATACAAGAAATGATTAAGCGTGTAATATAATCGGCTCGAAAAATCGGAGTTTGTGGAGGTAGATTAGTAATGATGTGTCCATATTGCAATAATGAGATGGAACAGGGAATCATCCAGAGTCCTCATGAGTTGAACTGGAAAAGAGAAACCAAAAGACCATTCCTGGGGAGAGCGGAATTCCACAAAGGATCGGTTGTCCTTTCCGAACTATCATTTATGAAAGGCTCTGCTGTAGTGGCATTCCTATGTCGAGAATGCAAAAAAGTGATTATTGATTATTCCGATGAAAAAGCCGACTTAAATCAACGATAAACTCCGGTTAAATGGTTTTTTCTGGAAGTGATAACGGATCTCTTATGAAGATATTGAAGAGTATTTAGAATAAGTTTTTATGTGGAGCAAGATCAAATTCCATAGTTCAATTGAGTTGTTCCTTTTTTATCTCTCCTTATTAGAACAGACCCATTTTGTGAAGCTGGTACCATAACAGGAAACCGCCTAATACGATACTTGCAATACCGTAAATGTATTCTGTAGCAGACCCCTCGATATCAACAAACTTTCTGTTGGAAGGAACAAAAATGATTTTTACATAATCGCCTTCCTGATACTTGAATTTGGAAGGCTTTGCAGGAACTCCTCCGGGAATCGTCAGTTCCTCTCCTTCATAAGTAAAACTGAACAACGGATACTGTGATCCTTTTTCATCCTGAAAACCTACATGTTTCGCATCCATATGAATGCCCTTCTTGCGATGAATCGTACACTTGATAATGAGATAAAAGCCTACAAAAACAATAAGTCCATAAAAAAGTGCCAACAACATAACCCGCTCCTGGAATTTTGATTATGCTATATCCTAACACTAAATCATTTATAAAGATCCTGATGCGCTTTGCAAAATCAATACATTTCTTCTCGTATTTTTCTCATCTGCGCCCAAACATTATCACCGTAATTACTAAGCATGATTGTGATCAAGCCGTTGTTGGGATTATATTCGGAGATAGCGCTTACTCCATCGTCGCACCCCTGCATATACACATAGTCCTGGCCTTGCGGATTATCAATGATCCACATGCCATACCCGTAATATCCTTCTTCAGGATCTTTGCCGTCTCCGCTCTGTTTCGAAAACATCTGCTTTACCATTTCTTCTGAAAGAAGTTTGTGCTCAATAAGACCATTCCAAAACTTCAAGATATCTCTCACTGTAACAAACGCGCCACCGTCTCCTGTACCCCTCGCACCGACGGAGTAAATATTCGTGCGGTAATCGTCAGTATCAGGGCAGTAGATATAGCTGTTTGCGCATCTCGCAGGAAGCTTGTCAAAAGCGAAATAACCGGTGCTGTTCATGCCACATCTGTCGAAAACATTCTGCTTAAGATAGACATCGAAATCCATGCCTGAAATCTTCTCGATGATCGCTGCGAGCAATACATAACCTGAGTTGTTGTACTGAAACTTCTCGCCCCTGCCATACATCATCGGCTTATCGATAAACAGCGGAAGTATGTCCTTGTTTTGTCTGATCCTGTAATTCGGATAATCGGTCCACAAAGCCTCGTAATCATCCATTACCGATTCATCGAAATAATCCGGAACACCTGATGTGTGATTCAGGAGCTGTCTTACCGTAACAAGAGGATCAATGTTTTTCAGATCGAAGTCCAGGATCGCGCCGATAGCATCTTCGAATTCCAGTTTGCCTGCTTCGATAAGCTGAAGGATTCCCACAGCAACAAAAGTCTTGCTCATGGATGCACATGCAAATCTGGTATCGATCGTATTCGGAATTTCATTTGCCAGGTCAGCAAATCCGCCGCTGTAATTCAGCAGAACTTCGTTGTCTTTAACTATGTATGCATTTCCTCTTAAGTTTATATCCATATGTTTGTCTCTATTACCCATTCCAAGCTTGAAGTGTTCAAGCAGGCTGTTGCCAATTGATATTCGGCTTGATTCCTTTTTTCGCAGTCGTCCAAATACAAATAAGTAATCTTTTTAATTTTATTGTAAAGGCTTATATCCATCAATATTTAAAACATGCATAAGTGTGGCTATGGCACTAAGTTGTAAGAGCCGCGGATTGATATCCGCGGCTTTGTTATATCCCATAGTGTCCATGGACCAATTGGTATACTTAATACTTGTATAGACAACTAAATCCTGAATATAATTAACAAATGTTACATAGTGAGCGTTATCTGTTGTCTGTTTTCTCTTTTTCGATCATGTGGGCTAGCGAAAGGAAGTACTCCGGCTTTATGATAGCTAGTCCCTGACCCTCATCGCCTACTATGACAAGCTGGTCTCCGGTTGAAATATCAAATAATTTGCGGGCCTTGGCAGGGATCACGATCTGGCCCTTGTCACCGACAGTAACCAGTCCGAACATGTGCTTGCCTTTCGGAGGCAATGCCATTCCCATATTCTCGTCAGGTTCATAGTTCGCAAGATCATCCAAAGACACGCCGAAAAGCTCAGCCAGGAGCCTGCATTTCTCAAGATCGGGAACAGTCTCGCCCGATTCCCACTTTGCTACGGACTGCCTGGTGACTCCGATCCTGTCGGCAACTTCTTCCTGAGTAAGCTGCCTGATCTTGCGCAGATGGATAAGATTATCTTTGAACATGCTTTTTCTCCTTCTTGATGCCCAGCACCGCCCAACGGTAGAACGGGATCCTCGAAATGATCTCGTAAAGGCCGTATCCGAGAACGAACCCCGCCAACAGACTGATGATATAGCAAAGAGGCGCAGGCAACAACATATGCTTCGCAAATATTAGTGCCATCGACGAGATGCCGAGATAATGGAAAACATAAAGTCCGAAGCTCCTCTTGCTCATCCATTCGGTGAACCTGCTGCTGACATCGCCATATCTTGCGAAACCGGCGATCATGGCAAGAGATCCGAAATAAGAGCATGCGACATATAAGAGACCTGTGTTTACAGGCTTATCCGCAAAACTCATTCCGCCCTTTACAAAAAAGTATATGATCGTGAATGCCGTGCATAGACCCACACCTGCAGCTATGAACCAGACTGCATGTTTTTTGAGCTTTTCGATTACCTGATCGTTTGAGAACACGTAGTATCCAATCAGGAAGAAAGCAAGATAATACCCGAATCTGTACACCGAGATCATCGGTGCATTGAGGATCTGCGCTGCTCCCCACAGCGGGAAAAGGAGCAGAATGACGAGCCATAAAGGCATCTTTGCACCAAGGTTCAAAAGACGTCCTTTCTCGATCTTGCGGATTAGTACCAGGATAAGACTGTAGATCCACAGGAGATGGCAGAACCAGAGCACTCCGCTGCCTGTAGCAACCATTATCATGAATATGACAGGAGCCGGAACTCCGGCTTTGGCCAGCTCTGCAAACGCATCACCAAACGACATGCTGACATAACCCTGAACAACATGAAAGACAAGAACACCGATAGTCGAAGGGACCAGGAGCTTTCTGTTTCTGTTTCTTATGAATTCCTTCGCGGTATGTTTATCAAGCACGATCCTCGAGCTGATTCCTGCAACGATATAGAGCACCGGCATTATCCACGGATAAACGAGATACATAAAAGCGTCGTAGTGCTGAATGCTTAAGCTTGTGATCTTTCCGAGGCCGCCTGATATGCCTTCCGCATTGTACATGAAAAGAACGTGATAGAGCGCGACCACAACGACCGTCACCCATCTGATGTTGTCTAAATAGTGTTTTCTCATATCTTTCCCACCTATGCAATTATTGTTGACATCAGTCTAGGCTCAAAAGCATACGGTGTCCACCAATGAAAACTTACATCTCGACGGGTTTTATGTTAACAAAAGTTGCGTGGGCTCCGCTCAGCCGTGATATTCCCGGTATAGTTCAAGAGCATCCCCTAATCCGGCATTGGTTTATTTAACAAGCTGGGATGGTGTTAAAAAATGCTTACACCTTGGGCGAAAAAACTGCGTTTATGAGCAGGTAATTTGCGTTATTCAGTTGTATATATTGGAATAATAATCAAGGATGCTTTACTCGCATGCTATAATTTCTACGATAGAGGCAGATGCCTTTGTCAGGATGATTGGAAGCATGACGAACGTGGGGAAATGATAGGTATGAAGAAGGTAATTGTATCGTTATTTATCATAGTCACTCTGTTGTCTTTATCGGCTTGCGTTAATAGAGTGGAAAAGTACACATCTCCTAGTGGAAACAATAAAATTACGGTTGAATATGACTTTGTCAGCAGACCCTGTGTTATTTATAAAGGCGACTGTATTTGGAAATATCCCGGCAACGGATTTAATGAAGAGGTGTTTTTCGATGTCGAATGGATCGACGACGATACTGTAAAACTTATATACAATGATGAGAGCCACAACGGTAAGTATTATGAAGAGTTTGAGATAGACTTGTAAATCAACAGTTTTATAGACGATGACAAATCGGAATTTGTAGGTGAAAAGAATGGGGAATTGTGATTGGTGCAACCTGTCTGAAGAAGAAAAACAGTTTCAGTTATACGAAAGTAAATCGTGGTCTGTTTTCCTTTCAGATGAACAGGATTATATTGGACGATGTATTTTGGTCTTGAAGCGTCACTGCGGTTCAATGTCAGAGCTGACAGACGATGAATGGGAAGAGCTTCGCAATCTGGTTTGTAAAGTGGAGGCGTGTTTAAAGACTGTTTTAGGCGCAACTCTATGTAATTGGAGTTGCTTGATGAATAATATCTATAAAGAGGCAGCACCAAATCCTCACATTCATATTCACGTAAGGCCAAGATATGATAAGCCCGTAATGCTAAACGAGAGCATTTATACTGATAGCGAGTTTGGACATCATTATGCGTTGAAAAAGAGCGGGGTAATACCTGCTAAAGATAAGGAAGAAGTATTTATTCGACTAAAAGAATGGCTGAATCGCTAAATTCGAGTTTGTCGGCATGAACGTTGGAACATAAAATCGCAATTTTATTGACTAAGCCCGGAACAAAACCGGGCTTATTTAATCCGCTTCTTTGTATCAGAATCTATGTAAGGCATATGACAAAGGATGCCAATAAGGATGCCAATTGGCATCGGTGATACTGTATATATTGTGTTTTTTGAAGATTTTGATGGGAAGACGCCTGTTGTATTTACCAAAGATAAGTACACACTTCCCCAGTGATGAAGGGAGAGTTATTTTTCGACTAGATCGCAATATTCTCAACTAACAAAGCCCGTCTGAAATAGTTATCAAGAATGCTTTATTCCGATGATATAATTGAGAGGACAAGGGTGATCTGGATCTTCTGTTTGTATCCCCTAAGTCACACAGCAAAGGAATCGGCTATGCTGCATGGTGCGAGGTCGAAAAACTCCACCCTGAAGTTACTGTTTGGGAGACGGTAACGCCGTATTTTGAGAAGCGGGTAGAGAGATATAGTACTAGATATGTTTAGGCCAATGAGACGATTTAAACAGCTGATCTCGGATGAGGAGTGCAAAGAAGTGTTACGCTCTGAACCCAGAGGTGTATTGTCTGTTATCGGAGATGATGGGTATCCTTATGGAATCCCAATGGATCATTGGTATTCAGAATCAGATGGCAAACTGTACTTTCACTGTGCAAGAGAAGGCCATAAACTTGATGCAATAAGAGCGTGTGACAAGGTCAGTTATTGTGTTATGGATAAAGGCTTTCGCAAGGACGGCGAGTGGGCGCTGAATATTCGCAGCGTAGTCATTTTCGGCCGCATTAAGATTGTTGATGATGAAGAAAAGCGAATAGAGATCGGAACCAACCTTTGCAGAAAGTTTACCGATGATGAGTCATATATCGAGCATGAGGTGAAAAATGCGTTGCCGAGAGCGTTATGTCTGGAACTGACACCGGAGCACATTACCGGAAAACTTGTGAACGAATCGTAGTTGGGAAAATCGATAGTATAGAGGCCAAGCCTTTGTCGATGATATATAAATTTATAGCACTAAGCGGGATTTCTCACCCCGCATTTATTTACCCTGCATTAACACTTCAATAAAATAATCAAAATATACGAACGATAGAATACGGATATGGAAATCATAATCAGGACGATAATGTAACGTTTTCAGATATATTGTGCAGGAAAAATGTGCAAATGGAGGCTGAGAAATGAGCGGACAAGAGAAGCAAATGGAAAGTAAGATGCCAAAAGAAAGAGCAATGCGAGAGATCTCCGTAGAAGGTTGCCAGATTCTTGGAAAAGGAGGAAACGGAGCGGTTTATCGTCTGGATGATGAGACCATTGTGAAAGTGTATTTCAGTAATCGTCATAGCCCCGAGAGAATCAATCGTAGCAGGGAGACGACAAAAAGAGCATTCGTAAACGGAATCCCAACCATGATCGCGTTTGACATGGTGAAGGTTGGGGAGAACTATGGCGTGGTTTATGAAATGATCAATGCAAAGCCGCTTGGGCAAGAGATCTGTGAGCATCCGGATAAAATAGATGAATATTCCAATCTAATCGCGGATACGCTTCTTAATATTCATCATATTGAGTTTGAAAAGGGAACGCTTCCGGATTCCAAGGAAAGGCTTCGCAAGGAAGTGATTGCGACCAGGGATGCCGGCTTTTATAAGCCCGAGGAGGCTGCAAGAGTAATGAAATTGATCGACAGTATTCCTGATAGAAATACATTTATTCATCAAGATTTTCATCCCGGAAACCTCATGCTCCAAAACGGAGAAATAATGTTGATTGATGTGGATGATTCCGGGCTGGGACATCCCATTATTGATCTGGCGGCAATGCATCTGGTGTATGTGACGGCCGCAAAAACCAGTTATAAATTGACGGCCATGGGACTTACGAAGGATCAATTTGCGAGAGTGTGGAACAATATCTTAAAGAGATATTTTCATACAGATGAAGAAAAAAAGATCAAAGAGATCAACCGGGTCATTGAAGGATATGCAATGATCAGCCTGATCAAGGGAGTTGCAACTTCTCCGAATGTAAAGAATTGGATCCGAAAACCGGTCGTAGCAATTTACAAGAAAAAATTTTTCAAGATGATTGATACACTTTATCCGATCCCGGAATTGTAACCTCTTCAGGAGATTGAAAATGAAAATCAACGTGATCAAGCTTCCCGGTGTATTAAACGCAAGAGAGCTCGGAGGTTATCCCGCAGGGAACAGAACCGTCCGGAGCGGCGTTCTCATAAGGAGCGGAGTTCTTAATAAAGCCGAACCCGGAGCAATAGACATCCTAAGTGCTGAATACCGTGTGCAGACTGTTGTTGACTTCCGCATGAGCGGTGTGCGTGGCGGTGCTCCCGACAAAGAGATCCCGGGTGCCGGGTACATCAGGCTGCCGGTCGTCGAGATGGAAGACTATCTGGCCATGGTTAAGGACCTTAAGATAGCAAAGCAGTTTATGTCAGGCAATGCAGACCAGAGAGCCATGATCGACCTGGCATATGAGAGCGGCCTTTTGAGCCAGGATATGTATGATATCTTCCTCCTTGGCGACAGGGGAAAGAAAGCATATGCGGAGTTTTTCCGGATACTGCTCAGAACAGATCCCGGCGGAGGTGCAGTCCTCTGGCACTGTGTTGACGGCAAAGACCGGGCAGGTCTTGCCGCGATGCTTCTTCTCAGTGCACTCGGTACTGACAAACAGACCATCCTTGAAGATTATCTTATGTCAAATTCAGGCAAGGAAGAGAAGCTCGGGAAAATCCGTAAGGACTGTGAATCATTAGGTATGCCTAAAGATAAGATCGAGGCGCTGCAGTTTGCTTCCGGCGGTGTTTTTGAGCACTACATGACACATGCGATGGATACTCTGGAAAACAAATATGGCTGCATACGCGGATATCTGACGGAAGAACTCGGACTTACAGAACCGGACTTGGAACAGCTCCGGGAAAGATATACAGTATGATGCCACGGGTGAGTGTTTGAACTGTGGATAGATATCTGATGAGACATAGGCAGAACGGGGAAAACTGATCTTATGGTTGAATATAAGCGTTATGACAGATCTTATGAAGACGAGGTGTTAAAGGTCTTCACAGCATCTTTTGTTAACTATCCTCTTTTTTGGGGAGTTTTCGAGGACCGGTTCAAGTCAGAGACAGAGCTGCGCAGTTTTTATGAGCGTCTGATGAAGGGGATATTCAGAGCTACTGTCCGCAAGGATGACTGCTATATAGGTATTGCGGACGGAAAAGTTAAAGTTATTGTAATCGTAGAGAAACCATCAGACAAACCGGTCGGTTTTTGGGATTATGCTGTAAGCGGAATGGCAGGTATCATAGCGAGGATCGGGATTAGAGACACGCTTAGATTTATGGAAATGTCAGATAGAACGGAAATCGTTGTAAAAAGCATCCCTGAACCCCGCTGGCACCTGTATTTTCTGGCAGTTGATCCGGAATATCAGGAACGGGGCATCGGATCGGGTGCGATACAGGGTTTTCTTATCCCTTTGGTAAGATCCAATGGTGGAAATTTGATTACCGTTACCACCAATGCTGAGAAAAATGTGGCTTTTTATATGAATAACGGATTCACGCTTGTAAAAGAAGAAACGATTGAATACAATGCAAAATCTATTGGAAACTGGACGTTCAGAATGGATTTATGAAGAAAACATACATAACAACAATGTCTAATCACATAGGCGCATTCCTGAAAGCAAGCGAGTGTTTTGCAAAGCTCGGGGTAAACATAACAAGAGTCAGCTATAACAAAGCGCAGTATTCTCGACTAACAAGCCCGTGAGCAATAATAGGGCGTTTCAGTTTTTTAGCCAACAAACAGCCACTTGTTTTTGAACTCACACGTTATTATGGGCTGATGAACATTTGTGTTATCAGATCCGAAGCGATGTCTGAAAAATGATATCAGGAGCTTTTTTACTAGGATATTATAATATGGGAGACAGAGGAAAGGCCTTTGCCAATTAACTTTTAAGAAAAACACCAAAGCTATTATTAGAGTATGGTATTGGAGGAAACGGTAAAATATTCTCTATCTCAATAAGCGAATTGACAGATGATTCGTTTGAAGACTTATATAATAAGTGACGGATATTTAAGGTGTAAAGGCGTTTATGAATATTGAATTGAGACCGTTGGATGAATCCAATTTAAGCGATTGTATAAATTTGAAGGTTGCGGATTATCAGGATAAGTTCATTGATACTAATGAGAATTCTGTATTAGCTGCAAAGGAACATTCTGATGTTGCAAGACCTTTTGTGATTTACGCTGACGGAGTTGCTGTAGGGTTCACAATGTTTGCATTCGATCAGGATTGCGAAGATCCGGATGACAGATACTGGCTTTGGAGATTCATGATAGATGAAAAGAGTCAGGGACAGGGAATCGGAAGAGAGGCACTGAAACAAATAATTGCTTATTTCAAAAGCAATGGGGCAACAAACATGAGGCTTTCGACAAAAGAAAGCAATACTGATGCGATTCATTTGTATGAGTCATTCGGGTTTAAACGCAACGGTGATATGTTTGGCGGGGAGACTGTATTTGAACTGAACTGGAAGTGCGATGAAAGAATATGCCAATTGCTTAAAGATGAGCTTTTAGACAATGGTTATGAATATGGTTTTTATCTAAACGGAAAGACGTACAAACCTGATATGTCTAATGGATTTGACGAAGAATTCTTTGGCCGGTTATTGACAGAGTATCGCATTCAAGATCCTCGAGATACCAGGCAGGCAAAAGTGGGTACTTGCAATGACATAGTTGTTCTGATGAAAGCTATTCTTGATGAACAGAATGTCCCGAGTAAGATCTGGCTTTTACATGACAGGCAACGCGGAAATTTCCATACAGTTTTGACTTTTTACATGGAAAACAAAACTGTATACCTGGAATTAACGCCTCAATCTGCAAAGCCCTGGTATGGGAAGGAAATAGTTTTTGATAACGAGCAGAGCTTTATATCCGAATATAGTAAAGACGGTTGTGAAGTAGTTGAAATTACAGACTCTGTTGTTATTGGCGAAGTGCCGGAGTTTATTCTTTCCAGAATGGATCAATAAATTCCTGTTTGCCGAAATGATCTACGTTATATCGCATTTTTCTATACTATGAAGCCTGTGAAGATATATAGCTATTGTCTTCTTAACGTTTTCCGGACTTTGCTTCATTCCGCGATGGACCCATATTGATATGACATTCCATACCGCACCGATATTAAGCGCAACCAGGTATTCCTGATCAAGCCCGTCGAAAAGCTTCGAGAACGGATTAAGCTCTTTGTTCTGATTATCGAGCATTATAACGGAGAATGAATTAAGACATTGCAGTACAACATACAGCATATTGTTTTTATCAAGCAGCATCAGAAGTTCTCGGTTTTTGTCAGCGAATTCGAAGATCGTATCCAGCACGCCGCCTTTGGCATTGTTTACGATGTCGAAATATTCCTCAAGATTACATCTCAAAAGAGAAAAAAGAACATCGTCTTTGGATTCGAAATTCCTGTAGAAAGTCTTTCTTGCAAGCTTTGATTCCAGCAGGATCTGTTTGACCGTGATCTCGTTATACGGGTGTTCTTTCATCAGAATCAGCAGGGCATCTGTTATCTCTTTTTGTGATCTGACCGCTGACGGGTTATCGGAAATGTACATGTTATCCTCCAAAGTGACACAACCGGTATGAATTAGTATCTCTTTTGCAAATCCTGTTCTCATATGCGTTTTCGTAATCTATAATACCGCAAAACGACACAAGTGTGTCACTGAAGGAGCAAGAATTATGAGAGAGTATCTTTTGCTGCTGCCGCTTATATTTATCTTTCACGATATGGAAGAGATAGTGGGTTTCGGATGGTTCTTCAGGAAGAATCCGTGGCTTTATGAACGTTTCCCGAAAGTGATGAAAAATTATATCGGTTTTACCGAGACGGGCATGGCAATAGGTGTATATGAAGAACTGTTGCTTTTCGGCGGAGTGAGCCTTGCGGCATACTACTTTCCGGGCAAGCTGCTATATGCAGTGTGGTTCGGTTTTTTCCTTGACTTAACGGCACATTTCATTGTTCACATAGGGCACACGATCTATATCCGCAAGTACATTCCGAGCTTTATAACGAGCGTGATATGTTTGCCGGTAAGCGTTATCGTACTTTACAGGGCCGCACATTTTCTGTCATTTGATCTGTTAACGATGGCGGGCATCGTGATATCCATACTGCTCATGATCGGCAACTTCTTTATGCTTCATGCGGTCATGCACAGGATCAATAAAAGGATCAACAGTCCGGATAAAAGCTACAACATAGTTCCCATTCCCGGAAGGAATTGACGGAGATGAAGATAGTTATCGTAAACGGAAGTCCGAGGACAGGAGGCGCTACCGCTGCAATTTTGCGAAGCATGGAAAAGGAGCTGCGAAAATGCGGAGCTGAAGTTGAGTATTATGATCTCAGTCTCCTTACTATGAGTCAATGCAAAGGATGCTGTTCATGTTATTCTACGGGTCATTGTCATATCAATGACGATGCGGAAAAGCTTTCGCTCGCAATAAGCAGATCAGATGGTCTGGTCTTAGGTTCACCTACATATTCAAGCAATGTTTCAGGGTACATGAAGCTGCTGATAGACAGAGGACACTTTGTAATCGAGCAGCTCCTTACCGGAAAATACTGTGTCACCGTAGCAACAGGAGAAAACTACGGCAGCAGAAATACGAGTAAGATAATGAATGATCTGGTTTTATATTCCGGAGGGCAGTTGACACAGAAAATAGTTTTGAATGTTCCTTTCAACAGCGTCAGAAATGATAGTCAGCCAGCCTTCAGTACCGGTACGTCAGCCGCACAAAAACTCTATCGTGATATCAGCATGCACAGAAAGCATTTGTTTCAGATCTTTCTTCACCGGATCATCTTCACATTCGGAATCAGACCCTTTGTAAAAAAGAAGGGAAATAAATATTCAGGCGTTGTTGAAAAATGGAGAGAATACGGTCTTGTAAATAATTAACCTGATTCTCATCAGTTTACCAATCCGAATCCCAGTCTGAGTCGCCCCAATCGTAACTGTCGTAATCATAGTCCCAATCATTGTCGTCCCAGTTGCTGTCATTCCAGCTGTCGTTATCGTTGTCATAGTTGTAGTTGGAATCAGCTTCGGTCTGATATTCTTCGATGTCGTCGGCGTAATCGCTGTCGAGGTCATCGTAATCCTTGGCCTCAAAATAATCTCTGTAGTTCTCTTTAAGTCTGTCGGGAGCATCATAGGTCCGTTCCCACTCACCGTCATCATCAGGAGTATACCAGACACCGCCGCCATAGTAGTAAGGTGTTCCTTTGTAATCGTAGTAGCCTCTGTTAGGTGTCTTGGAATCATTTATTACCATGACGATAAAAGCGAAACCAAACATTACTGCGATGGAGATGACAATGCCCCACATTATGGCATTGATGCCTTTTGGACGGCTGCTGCGTTTAACCGTCTTCGTACTATAAGTATTGGTCGTCTTGCCTTTATCCAGATCAGCCTGCTTGCGTTCGAGGAGCTCAGCCCTCATCTTCTGGTAGATCTCGTTAACCGCATATGCCTCGTCGGTGCCCTGATAACGTATCGCACGTGAACCGTCTGCCTTGTTCTTGTAGACGACGCAGTTGCCGCTGGCACTTTCCTTGTAGATACCGAATGCACGGGGTTCCTTGTAATCAACGCCTATGAAGAACCTCATCTTTTCGAGCGGGATGCCCTTCTCCTGAGCGAAGGCCTGGAGCTCTTCTATTGTCTTAGGGATCTGGTCTCCGCTTCTTTGAATATGAACATTGACCGCACCGCAGTTGGGACATTTTTCAATCGTGTCGTCAATAACGCTTCCGCAATAATCACAGAAAGTCTTCATACAGCCTACCCCCTTACAGATCCATATAAGATGACCGCAAATTCCTATAACATTATATCATGGGTTGTTCCCGGCCGATTAACATGTCAGCTCATCATTTCCGTGATCAGATAGATCATAGTCTTCATGATCAGATATACGGAGACAAGGCCGGTGACGCCGATAAGGAATGCCAGGCTGCCCGGGTACCAGATAAAGCAGAATCTGTATCCGATCGGCGAAACGAACGGGAAAACGACAAAGGCAAGAATGAATAAGCATCCGATCGCCAGGCGGGCAAGCGCCCTGCTTTTCGATTTGAGAGGTATCCAGCAGATGCCGTACATGACCAGCAGCGGAACAAGGATGAAGATCAGGTCCAGCGTATCGTAAAGGTCAGAAAACCAGCCGATCCTTACCTTCTCACCCTGATGCATCCTGAATAGTCCTTCGCCGATGACTGTCGCGCTCGAGCCGTTTTCGGAAGATAAGACGAAGACACCCAAAGGTTTATTCCTGGAAACATAAACCTGCGAAGAGTAATTGGGATTGTTGCCGGCGTGACTGACATAATTATCATAGATGTTCCAGCCTGCAAAATAATAGTTCTCCGGACCTGTCGGGAAACTGTCGAAATCAAAAAGATCCGGCACATTCTTTATCCACTTCATAAGATCAGAAGTATCTGAGATCAGATATCCCGCAGCGGTGTTGCCGTAGTATACCGGTGCATTGTATTTATAGGGATAAAAGAATGCCTGCTTATAGCCCGGAGTTACGTTTTCCTGAACCGCATCGGTCCTGAAAAACGATTCCGTCATTCCGTTCTTATCCAGAACATTCAATTTGATATAATCCGCGTATTCCCGTCCGGTGACCTTCTCGATAACTGCAGCAAGGAAATCGTAATTGACCGTGGAATACTCATACTTACTACCCGGCTCATACGACAGTTTTATATTGTAAAAGCAGGAAAGACTCTTATTTAATCCGCCTTCGTGATAGGCTTCCTCGGGTATGCTCTCGAGAGAATAGACCGGTATGCCGCTTGAATGATTCATCAGCTGTTTTATCGTAATCTGAACAGGTCTCCCGTTATAGACCGGGTGAAAATCGGGAATGTATTTTTGGACGGGATCATCGAGATCGATCATGCCTTTTTTCTCCAATTGGAGAATGCCCAGTCCTGTAAAAGCTTTTGTCGTCGATGCCAGTTCATAAAGAGTATGCTCATCTGCAGTCTGATCTCCGTTGGAATAGTTCAGGAATACTTCATTCTCACCGTCCCACACTGCCACGGAAAGCGCCGGGATATCAGACATTCTGCAGACTTTGTTTATATATTCCTGTTCGTTACCGGCCGAATACTCCTTCAGATCGATGTGCTTTACAGCGTAAAAAATGCATATCGCGACTACCAGAACGAGGACTATCCTTCTAAAATAAACAGGCTTTTTATCCATGAGGCACCTTCCCGGAATGTGTTGCTCCGAATATTTTCATATGAATCTCGTATGTTAATTATATCAGTTCTTATGCAACATTTTCCGAAGTGTGACTGTTTATATGGCAGATACGTTCAAAAAGGAGAAATGAAGATGAACAATATGATCAGAAAAATCGCATGCGCCGTAATGGCACTCACACTTATCGCAGGTGTTTTCACAGGCTGTAAGACAAATAAAACAGTTTCAACAACGGCGCTGCCAAGCTACACATCAGTAAAAGAACAGTCCGGCGACCTTCCCGAAAAGGGAACGGTCGGTGATATGGAATACACGATCATGAAGAAGGAACAGTTCGGCTGTTACAACAAGGACAGAGGTTACTATATCGATCAGCTCGAACAGCTCGACTCACCGTATTTCATTGTAATCAGCGGCGGAACACAGACAAGAACAGGAGCAGATATAAAGATCTCGGATTTCGGGATGCAGGGATCGACCCTTGTTATCGTAGTTGAAGAGACTAAGGCTTCCGGTGAGAAATTCACCGGCCTTGAATGCCCCTGTGCCGCATTGGAAGTAGATCACATGCCAGAAGAGCTTCTGATCGTAAGCACCACAGGCGAGCAGTTCGGGCATATCAGCCCTGTCTGACAGACTAGCTTATCAGAAACCGAGATCGTCGTTAACGAGAATAACGCTGATCCTTCCTTCATGTCTGGAAAAACGTGTAATCAGTATCTGGCAGCATATTGTATCCGGGGACTTGCAGTCAAAGCATGTCCCCTTTTTCGCGCATGGGGTATTAAGGCCGAAACGCTGCACGTTAGAGGGGGCCGCAACGTTCCTCGCGCGTTTCATAGCGGAATCCAGATCGTTGCATACTTTATTCATTCCGACAACGAAGATAACGTGCTTCGGACCCTGCGCGATGGCTGATACCCTGTTGGCATTGCCGTCGATATTTACGATGATCCCGTCATCAGTCATTGCGTTCGCTGAAGAGAGGAAGAAATCCGCATCATAAGCCAGGAGCATAGCCTGTCTCTTGTCTTCATATGCGTCTCGGTCGATAAAGTTATAGTTGCCGGCTTTGAGAGCTTCCGACAGGCCGATCTCATGAACGCTCATGGCACCGCCCATAGATATGGAGCTTCCCTCGGGGATCAGATCAAGAGCGATCTTCAGGGCCTCTTCCTTGCTTGCGGCATAGTAGCCTTTCATGTTGCGGGACTCAAGTCCTGCAATGGTTTTCTGTGCCAGAAGTTCATTTCTCTTAAAAACGTTAGTATTCATAGTTCGGCTCCTTGATCATTTGTGTTCAACTGTAACTTTCTTCATTATACCAAGATTGCGTGATAATACATTCAGGACCCTATTCGATGGTACAATGTTTACGGTCTTTAAGTAAGATGCACCGGGGGTTTGACTTATGATCAGGAAACTTACAGAGAATGATCTTGAAGAAGCAGTAAATGTTATCCGCAGCAGCTTTATGACAGTTGCGGAAGAGTTTAATATCACGAAAGAGAATGCGCCCGCATTTACGGCATTTGCGACCGATATGGACAGACTGAGGACATGGATGTTCGAGCAGCACCGTCCTATGTACGGATACTTTGTTGACGGCAAGATGGCCGGTTACTATAACCTGATGATAAAAGATAAGGAATGTGAACTCGGAAGTTTAAGCGTACTGCCTGAATACAGACATAAGCATATCGGCCGTACACTTCTTGAGGATTCGTTAACCAAAGCTGCTGAATACGGCTGCACGATAATGAAGCTCAGCATTGTGGAAGAGAATACGGTATTACGCAAATGGTACGAAGATCAGGGCTTTATCCACACCGGAACAGTCAAATATGATTTCTTCCCTTTTACATGCGGATATCTTGAGAAGGAACTGAAATGATGTTTTCTGATCAGGTATACCAGAGGAACGCAGACAACTCGACGGACCAAAATAGGGAATACATCAATTTGATCCGTCGATTTCGTACAGATAGCAACTCTAAGTCACATTCTCGACGGATCAAAGCTGGGAATACACCCATTTAGTCCGTCACCTCAGCGATTTTCAGTCTCAAAATTTCAATAATCGGAATTTGCGACACTGATGCGGTGTCTCAAATATTCAGATTTCGAAATTTGAGATACAAAAACCCCACTTTTTTGAAAAATAGTTGAAAAACAAGGAATTTGAGATAACAGTGACTACTGATGCTATGTCTCAATTATGTGATATTTCAAATTTGAGACATGTCCCTGAATAATATTCAATTCTTTTAGGGGTATAATCATTTCATATACGAGAGGTAAACAGAAATGGATATAAAAGATAACAGGATCGATGCGGGAAAAGCATTTGACTGGGGAAAGGCATCGGAAGCATACGCAAAATACAGGGATATCTATCCTGATGAATTCTACCGGAAGGTTGCAGACAGAGGGCTGTGCGTTAAGGGGCAGAGAGTTTTAGACCTCGGTACCGGCACCGGAGTTTTGCCGCGCAATATGTATAAGTACGGGGCAGAGTGGGTCGGCACTGATATCTCGCCCGAGCAGATAGAACAGGCTGAACGTCTGGCAGATGAGGCAGGCATGGACATTGCCTTCAAGACGGTCTCTGCCGAGAAGATCGACTTTCCGTCCGAATCATTTGATGTGTTAACTGCATGTCAGTGTTTTTTTTATTTTGACCATAACAAGGTGGCGCCAGAGTTCCACCGTATTCTTAAGAAGGACGGAAAGCTCGTGATCCTCTTTATGGCATGGCTTCCCTTTGAAGATGAGATCGCAGGCCGGAGCGAGGATCTTGTGCGCAAATACAACCCTGCCTGGTCCGGCGGAGGCGAGACAAAACATCCTGTATACATACCTGATGTGATGCTTGATTATTTCGAGCTTACGGATCACGAAGAATATGATCTTATGGTGCCGTTTACAAGGGAGTCCTGGCATGGCCGCATGTTCGCCTGCAGAGGTGTCGGCGCATCACTGTCTCCTGAGGAACTTGCTAAATGGGACGCGGAGCACAGAGAACTTCTTAAAGATGTCCCGGACAGCTTTGAAGTTAAGCACTATGCAGCGATAGCAGTACTGAAGAAAAAGTAAAGATGATATTCATAACATCTGATCTACATTTCGGACATAACAGAAAGTTCATGTACGGCCCCCGCGGTTTCGGAAGCATAGAGGAGGCCGACAGAACAGTTGTTGAGAATTGGAACCGGACAGTGTCTGATGACGATACCGTCTATGTTCTGGGCGATATTATGCTCAACGATAATGAAAACGGCCTCAGATGCTGGAATCAGCTCAAGGGGAATAAGTTCGTGATTATCGGTAACCATGATTCAGACGTGCGCATCAGGTTGCTGGGCGGATGCAGCAACACGACTATCCTGGGATACGCTGATATCATAAAGTATGAAGGATTCAGTTTTTATCTGTCACACTATCCTACGATCACCAGTGACTTTGAATATCACAAGAAACTGAAGATAGGCCTGATCAATCTTTGCGGACACACCCATACAAAGGACAGGTTCGCAGATATCGATAAGGGCAGGATATATCATTGCGAGCTCGATGCCCATAACAATACTCCGGTCGCAATAACGGAGATAATTTCGGATCTTATGGGGTTAACAGGAGTTACTGCTTCTGTGACATGACCAGCTTGCCTGCTTCTTCGGGCGGCATCGGTCTGCCCCAGACAAAGCCCTGGATGTAGTCGCAGCCGATCTCCTTGAGAGCGCTGACCTGGTCCGGGGATTCAACGCCTTCGGAGATGACCTTCAGATCGAGGATATGACCGATAGAGATGATCATGGCTACATACTGTCTGGAAGATTCGCTGAAGTTCATCTGATCGATAAAAGACTTGTCGACCTTAAGCATATCGGAAGGGAAATTATTCAGATAGCTCAGGGATGAATAACCGGTACCGAAATCGTCGATCGCGACCTTCATGCCCATAGCCTTGATCTCATCGATGCGCTGAAGGGCTTTCTCGGCGGAGTCGATCATGATGGATTCGGTTATCTCGATCTCGATGTTCTCGGGATCGACCTTGTGAGATTCCAGGATCTTTCTGATATCGTCGATATAATTGTTCTTCATCAGGTGTCTGACGGATACGTTAACGCTTATCGTGATATCTGAATCTGTCTCAGCGGATACTTTTTCCAGAAATTCGACGGCCAGTTCAAAAATACGCATATCGATACGGTCTACAAGGCCGGTCTTCTCTGCTATGGGAATGAAATCGACGGGGCTGATGAAAGAACCGTCATCCTCTTTCATACGGGCCAGTGCCTCAAAGCCTCTGAGCTTATGATCCATGTCGTACTGGGGCTGGAGATGGCAGAAGAGATTGTTGTTATTCAGGGCAGTTCTGATCTTACTTTCGATCTCAAGATTACGCTCGGTATTTAAGATCTCTTTTGTGAACCTTAAGATCCGGCTGCCGCTTCCGTCCTTTTTAACCTTATGTAAAGCTGCATCGGAGTATACGAACAGATTCTCGATGATATCCGAATCTTCAGGGAACAGGGCATAGCCGAAGCAGGCTGTCATGTAATAGTCGCAGTTATCGACGGTGATCTTCTTTTCGAGTTCGTTCTTATAAACGTTGATGGTATTCTCAACATCGCTGACGGAATTAAAATCCTTTATCACGAGCAGATATTCATCGCCGGTATTCCTTGCAATAAAATCGACTGTTCCGGAATCGCCGGAGTTAGCCAGATCCTTCCATCTCCTGGCGGTTTCCTTTAATACTTCATCGCCGGTATCGTGTCCCATTGTGTCGTTGATGCTCTTGAAATTATTAAGGTCGATCGAGACAAGGGCGAACTTCTCCGAATGCTTATGAAGGTCCGTAATAAGCTCGGTGCAGGCGAAACGGTTCGGAAGACCCGTGAGCCTGTCGCTTACGGCCTGGGTGCGGATGCTCTGCTGGTAATTAAGTATCTTACGGTAGCTGAAATAGATTATGGAGATTACGCCGATGATCATAATGTTCGTAAAAAAGCCGGGAAGAGCAGCCGGATTGTTGCGGACAAAAATATTCAGGACCATCATCGGGAACTGCATCAGGCATATAGTCAGTGAGCAGATATAACCGACTCTTCTGAATAACGTTACAAGGCAGATCAGGCAGACGTTGCTGAGCGTGGAGAAGACACCGGTAAAAGCAGAATAAGCGAACTGAAATCCGCCTATCCTTATTTCGCCCGGGATCGTGGATGTTCTGATAGTGAAGAAAGAACCGATAGCGTAGAGCAGCATAAGAAGAATGAAGGCACTCTTCGGAGTCTCTTTCTTGAGCGAAAGGTTCTTTACTGTCCTGTCGATATTGTAGTTTCCGTTTTTTACCATCTGAGCACCATTGAAGCGATATTTCGAAATCTTACACTGATTATATATGGTCAAATTTGGTATTGCCTGCACAAAATGTAACTAATATGCCAATATTATTGAAATCATGTTAAAAAATAATAAACGTCAGGCCCATGATTTCCTGTATTCCCTAGGCGATTTCTCGAAAAACTTACGGAAAGTCTCGGACATGTAGCTTACGCCGTTGAATCCCGTCGCCGATGCGATATCTGACATGGACATATTGCCGGAACGCAGTAATTCCGCGACTTTCCGGCACCTTAAGTGCATCAGGTAATTGATGGGTGATTCGCCGACATACTGGTGGAAAAGCGTATTGCACAGGGATTTGCTGATGTTTCCGCTCGCCGCGATGTCGCCTAAAGTGATCTGATTCTGATAAGAATCGGATATGAAATGCATCATTGCCTTGAACGACTGCATCCTCGGGTCAGATACGGTATCTTCCTTTGTGGCGCCCAGATACTCGGCCTGCTTTCTGATAATGTCCCATATCTGATAGAACTGCATCGTTATCGCAAACGGATCGTGCCTAACTTTCGGAAGCGCGTATATAAGATTCCTTATCTGTTCCGTGTATTCGTTTATATAACGGAACCTGAGGTAAGGAATATCGGGATTATCGGTTATGGGCTTTATGGCCTGCATCTCAACGGCTACGGAATTGGACAGGATGCGAGGGTGAATGATGGCGATGACGTATTTGGCGACATCGCCGACACAAAGGTTGTAGTGTATCTGGTTGGAGTTTACGATTATCGTGTCACCCGCATTGAGAAGTATTTCCCTGCCGTTTACGAAGTAGGCCACCTTGCCTTCTTTTACGGACATGATCTCTATGTCTTCGTGATAATGCGGTACGCCTTCCCAGGTGACTTTAGGCGCTATCCAGCCGTCATAGATATATGAAGGAAAGTTCGGATCGTCGTAATTGATTATCTCGGAACCGTCATCACGCTTGACGATGAGGCCCATGACTTCTTTTTTCATAACAATATTGCTCCCAAAACCCGAAAACTATAACGATATTCCATTTGTGTGGAAGATAGTTATAAAAATCAGGCAATTATGCACTGTTTTTGCCTGTCTACTCACAATATACTTGCAATTGAACAAAAAAGGAAGAGGAAATTTTATATGGGCAATGAAGCAGTAATAATGAAAAATGTTTGCAAAGACTTCAAGGTATTAAACCGCCATGAAGGTCTGAAGGGGAGCCTTAGGGACCTGTTCTCGAGAGACTATAAAACTGTATCCGCAGTTAAGGATGTAACTCTGACGGTCAACAGGGGAGAGATCATCGGTTATCTGGGCCCCAACGGCGCGGGAAAATCCACAACTATCAAGATGATGACCGGAGTTCTTGAGCCGTCATCCGGCGAGATCCTCGTCAACGGCAAAGTGCCATATAAGAACAGGACCGAGAACTGCGAGAATATCGGGGTCGTTTTCGGACAGAGGAGCCAGCTCTGGTGGTCGCTGCCGCTGATCGAATCATTCAAGCTCCTCCGTGATCTTTATATGGTTCCGGAGAAAGACTATGAAGAGATGATAGGACTCTACCGTTCGCTCGTTGACATCGAGCCGATCCTCCATAAACCCGTAAGACAGATGTCTTTGGGCCAGAGGACATTGAGCGACATCCTCGCGGCATTCCTGCACAACCCTGCGATAGTATTCCTCGATGAGCCCACGATCGGCCTCGACGTATCTATGAAGTCGAAGATCCGTGAACTAATCCTGGGACTCAATAAAGAGAAGAATACGACAGTTATCCTTACCACTCACGACATGGGCGACGTCGATGCTCTTTGCAGGAGGATCGTCATCATCGACAAGGGCACCAAGATCTACGACAACGACATAGATCACCTGAAGAACTATTTCGGATCGTACAGAACATTAAAGCTCAAGCTTGCCGATGACACCTGGGAAGAGATGCTGATAGACGAGAAGACCACGGACGTCATGGATGTCATCATGGCAAAGCAGAAAGAGACGAAGATAAAGGACGTTAAGATCCTCGAGATCTCAACGGAAGAAGTCATCAAGAAGATCTACGAAGGGGGCACGAAATGAATCCCAAAAGACTAATCGCATTAACGCGCGGCGGGATAATGGAGTCGCTGTACTTCAGGCTCGGCATCTTCGTCACGCTCTTCGCGAACCTGATATATCTCGTTCTCGTTTACTATCTCTGGAAAGCTATCTACGCGTCTTCCGGAAGCGACGTCGTCAACGGAATGTCCTTCTCTGATACGATGATCTACCTGATCCTCGCGACCGCGATCTTCAATTTTCTCGAGATGTTCGTCGTGTGGGACATGAGCAGATCGATCCAGTCCGGCAAGATAATCCTTGACCTGTTAAAGCCCATGCGCTTCAGAAAATACACCTTCTGGAGTTATACCGGCAACCACGTGGTCCAGTTTTTCCTGACATTCATTCCGACTTTTGTCGCGGTAATGATAGTCACGCACGGCGCTATTAAGATGGGACTCAACCTGCTCTGGTTCATCATCGCGATGATCTTCGCGCTGATAATAAACTACAACATCGAGATGCTCGTAGCGCCGATATGCCTGTTCACCGAATCGACCTGGGGTATCAACATCGTCAAGGAGACTATTGTTCTGTTGTTGTCCGGTGCGACGATCCCGCTGGCATTCTTTCCCGAGAAGGCGAGATTGGTCGTGTCGTATCTGCCTTTCCGCGCGGTGTATGATATACCGTTGTCCATCCTTCTGGAAAAGAGCGGATCCGACACCTGGCAGGGACTTCTGCAGCTTTTCGGACTGCAGCTGATATGGCTTGTCGTGCTGACGGTCGCGGGCAATCTTTTCTGGAATCATGCGGTGAAGAAGATCACCGTGAACGGAGGCTGATATGCGTAAAAGAGGATTAAGATTCTATTCGGATATCTATCGCAAGATCCTTATACAGGATCTTAAGAGCAAGATGAGCTACCGCGCCGACTTTATCATCTCGACATTCGGAATGATAATGACGAACCTCTCGGGCTTCGTGACCTTCATGATCCTTTTCCGGAACTTCCCGACGATCAACGGCTGGGACTACCACCATATGCTGTTCCTCTACGGATTCTCGCTGGTCGCGCTGACGCCGGTGCAGTGCTTCTTCGACAACAACTGGAATCTGCGTTTCATGGTTCAGAGCGGAGACTTCATCAAGTACTGCTTCAGACCGGTCAACGTGTTCTTCTACTTCATGTCGGAGGTCTTCGACGTAAAGGGCCTGGGCCAGCTCGCATTCGGTATCGGAACTATCGTCTATGCCTGGATAAAGATCGGACTGCCGGTAAATGCGCTCATACTGCTGAAGCTTTTCGTGTTCCTTCTTACTGCATCGCTATTCATGATCGCTATCATGAACTTTGCGGCTGCAACATGCTTCTGGATCAAGAACTCGGGATATGTCATGGTCATCATGTTCCGCTTCAAGGATTTCGCGAAATATCCGTCGAGCATCTTCGAAGGCATCTTCAAGGTGATCTTCACGTTCATCATCCCGATCGCGTTCATCGCCTACTACCCGAGCCTCGTGATCCTGTCGCCTGACAACGTGCCGCTGCTGAGCTGGATCTCGCCGCTCTTCGGACTGATATTCTTCTACCTGAGCTACAAGTTCTGGATGCTTGGTGTCAGGAAATACGACTTCACCGGTTCGTGATTTTTTGCGGATCGTGCCATGACTTTTAGGAGGTATTGAAAAATGAATGACCTGGTAATGATAATCAAACAGACTGTACTGCCTAATTTCCTGAACATCAGGACTTCTATTAAGGCTTACGACAGAGACGCTCTCTGCTGCGGCGCACCCTGCTGGCGCTGGGCCTACCACGCTCTCCACTCCGCGGACAAATGGTTCATTAACCCCAATGTCTACGAGGAGCCTTCGTTCCACGAAGAGGGCATGGACAACCCCGACAATCCGACTTCGGTAGTGCTGTCTGACGAGCAGCTTCTTGAATATCTGGATTCGATCGAAAAGAAGACTTTGTCATATCTCGACTCACTCACTGACGACATGCTTTATGAGAAGCCTGAGAACTGCCGCTTCACAAGGATGGAGCTGGTGCTCCGTCAGTACCGCCACCTGTCGTTCCACACGGGAATGCTCAACGGCCAGACCGCTTTGGCTACAGGCAAGTTCCCGATGTGGGTGTCTGATGCGGACAAGTTCATCGATGACGGAGTGTTCTTCGGGCGCTACAGGGAAGGGCCGACGAAGATCTGATTGGCGCCCCCGCGCTTGGTGTCCCCCGCGTTGTGACATACCTACTAAAATGCCGTTTTTCGATTTTTAGTAGGTAGGTGGAGGGGGTATGATGCCTGTTTTTGCCCGGAAAGAAGATCCGGAAAGCTGATTTTTAAGGATTTTCGGGCTCTTAGATGATGAAAAAGGTCTCCATAGCTCCAAATATGGGTTTTCAAAAGAGGAATAGAGCAAAACATACCTACTGAATCTCGATTTTTCGAATTTTAGTAGGTATTTTTGTGTTCGAAAATGCATGCATACCCTGCAGGGGTATATCACTGCGCTTCCTTGACAACTCACTCGATCCGACTTAAAATGACACCGTGTCATTTTAAGTCTAAACAACCCAAACACCATCCGGACCGGAGGTTTTCAATGCCTAAAGTAAGCGAAGAATATTACGGAAAAAAACGCAGAGAGATAATCGATGCGGCATACCGCGTGTGCACGAGGAAGCCGATCACTTCGATCGAGATGAAGGACATCATCGCGGAGACGGGCTTCTCGCACGGGGTTATCTACAGGTATTACAAGGATCTCGATGAGATATTTAAGGACCTGGTCATTACTATCAATTCAGAGAACAAGATTGACGACAGGCTGGACGCGATACTGGCTGACGCTGATCTGAATGACTGGGAGAAGACGATCTACGATATCTGCGGCATGCTTGCGGATTATATGAAAGAAGTCGGGATTGACATGCTCAAGGTCTCGATCTACGGTGACATGCTGGCGATGAGTGACCCGGAAAGAGCGATGAGGATATCTTCACGGCTCGGAAAAGATGAGCAGAGCCCGCTGCTTTATGCTACAGAAGCCATGACGGAGTTCCTCACAAAAGCCGTTAAGGAAAACAAGCTGAAACCGGCAACAGAAGTTGATGAGATCATTCAGTTTTTCATCATAAACTATCACGGAATCCAGTCCGGATACGTGCTGACCGAGAGTTTTAAGGCACCGCACATTGAGGGCAAGTACAAGCTCGATGACATGTACAGGAATCTCGCGACGGCGGTGGTGCTCATGCTGGGCGGAAAGGCAAAATCATGATCTTCCACACATTCGGAAATAAAGCGAACAAGGCGGTCGTGCTGATCCACGGAATGCTTACACCGTGGCAGATATGGAATACCGCGATCGAAAAGTTTAAGGACGATTACTATGTTATCGTGCCCGAGCTTGACGCTCATACGGAAGAGGAGCCGACCGTATTCAACTCAGTTGAAGAGGAGGCTGATAAGATCCGTGAATACATTATAAAAGAGCTGGACGGACAGGTCTTTCTCCTTGCGGGCCTGTCGATGGGCGGAAGGATCGCCGCAACGATTGCGAAGTGCAAAGACCTGAAGATAGAGAATCTGGTGCTTGACGGAGCGCCGCTGGCCAATATCAACGGGCTTATGAAGTTCATCTTTAAGAAAAACTACAACAGCATAATTTACAGGTCAAAAGCTCGCGACACGAAGGTCTTAGAGAGCGCGAAAAAGGACTTTCTGCCTGAGGAGCGCATAGAAGATTATCTGAAAATAGCAGACAACATGGGACCTGATTCGGTAAACGCGATCATCGATACGGTCTTTGAAGATTTCGGTTTTGAAGCATACAAAAACGGTATGAGGATATTATTCATGCACGGAACGAAAGGCAACGAATCAGTCGCAAGAAAGTGCGCGTTAAGGATGAAGGAATTAAATCCGCAGACTGAGATCAGGTGCTTTGAGGGATTCGCGCATGCTGAAATGGCGTGCTTTAAACCCGAGCAGTGGGTCAAGGAAGTTGAGGGATTCATTTCATGATCGACTACATCCGCGAAAACTTAAGCTATTATCCGATCTACTACAGGCTCCTTTTCAAAGTGAAAAAGGAGTTTACGCCGGAATATGTTTCTTTTGGCAGTGACAAGGACCAGTATTTTCTCTACTACGAACCTGCGGAAAGAGTGAGCGATAAGGTAGTTATCTGGGTCCACGGAGGCGGATGGAACGCCGGCAATCCGAAGTTCTTTGACTTTGTCGGACAGTACATGGCAAGAGCCGGTTACCGCTTTGTTTCGATAGGTTACCGCCTGTCGCCGAAGAACAAATACCCCGTGCAGATCGAAGATGTCTGCAGCGGATATAATTCGGCAATAAAATACCTGAACGGCAAGGGCATCGACACCTCGAAGATCATCGTCTCGGGGCCGTCTGCGGGAGCACATCTGTCATCTATCCTGTGCTACAGCGAAGAGGTCCGGAAGCAGTATAAAGTCGACCTCTCCAACGTCATCGGTTACATCGGTGTCGGAGGACCTTACAGTTTCAGAAAGAGCCAGTCACTGACATTAAAGATGCTTCTGGGAATGCTTTTCGCGAAAGGATATGACAGGCGTCGGGCCGAGCCGTGGTCCCTCATGACTAAGAGCAATATTCCGATGCTCCTGATACAGAGCAGGCACGACGGACTGCTCGAATTCGGATGCGCCGAAGACTTTGCGGACAAAGCGCGGACAGTCGGAAATATTTGCGAGATCTACGAAGTCGAAGACAAAAAGAATACCCACTCGTGGTACACGGCAGGGTGTTTTCTCTTAAGCCGCGAAGAGAATAAGACGCTCGATAAGTTCATGAGCCGGATAGAGGAACTGTAGAAAAAACGCTGGAATCTCACTGTTTTAGCGGTTTTTGTTGTGCATAATCAGGTTTATCGGGCACCCGGAATGCACGCTTTCTTATGTAATTCCACAAAGTTCTTACACAGCGCATTGAAGATTTGCCCTTTTATAAGGATAATATGTCTCGAAGTTTTACTTTTAAATATTTATTTGGGGTATGAGCATATGTCGAAATCAAGCAGAAGCTTTGGCGCGGTACTTGCGGTATTGCTCCTTGCGCTTTTGGTAGTCGGACTTATCTTTGTCGTTAAGGTCGCATATTACGATGAACCTAAACTGACTGAACAATATACTGAAGCAACTGATACTGCCGAGTCTTCGGCAACGGAACCGGAAGCGCCCAAGGATGTCAGGATTGCTTTATTCGAGACCACGGATATCCACGGATATCTGACCGATACGACGAGCGGTGATCCTGCTACTTTCCAGTACAGACTCGCATACATAGCCAAGGTCGTAAACAAAGCGAGATCATCTGAGAAATATGATGACGTTATCCTCGTAGACGGCGGCGATATCTATAAGGGTTCTGTCGTGTCAGACCTCTCGGAAGGCGCAGCGCTCAGGGCGGCAATTGACTTTATGGGTTACGATGCCGTAACTCTCGGCGAGAGCGAATTTGCCTGGGACGTAAAGACATATGCGACCGACTCGATGGCTACAGTGCCTTCGTATGAAGTCGGTGATATCACGGGCGACCCGAGTGTTCCCGTAATCGCGGCAACGCTTTATTCTTCGAACAACCACAACAGGACGTTGTTTACCAAGGATTATGTTATCGTCGAGAAGGCAGGTCACCGTATCGCGCTGATCGGTTATATTCCCGATTTTTCCGAAAACATATTGGAGGAAAATATCGAGCCTTATGAGCTTCACGGAGACCTGGCAGAGTTCTCCGCGCGTGTTAAGGAGATCAACGAAACCGAGAAGCCGGATGTTACCATTGTCGTAGCTCACGAAAACCCGCTCACGGTCGCAAATGCGCTGAATCACGACGATGTTGACCTCGTCACAGGCGGACACGACAACAGTTGTGACTGCGGCATTTCCGACAGCGGCATTCCTTATATCCAGGCTATGGACCATGCGCAGGGATATGCGGGCGCGACCATCGTGATAAGTTCCGACGGCAGTGTTACTGTTGAAGAACCGGCATACACTTCCATCGTAGATAATCCGGAACGCCTTTACGACAATTTGTCTAATGCAGGTAATTTCGATGAACAGGTCCTCGCCCTTTCTCATAAGGCATGGGATTCCCTCAGCGATCAGCTGAACGAGGCACTGGGCTATATCGATACCAATGTTGAGAAAAACGGTTACACGGATGATATGAAAGTAACTACCACAGGAGGCAACTTCGTAACCGGTCTGATGCGTGATTACACATTGGATTACGGTGTAGTTATCGCTTTATGCAACAGCAGCGATATCTGTGCTGATTTTGTTGTTCCCGAAGGCGAGATCCTCGAGATCTCCGTCGGCGATATCTATGCGCTCAACCCGTTCAACCATACCTGGCTGCTCTACGATCTGACAGGTGCGGAACTTGCCGAGGTCCTTGCTGACGGAATTAATAACCCTGACGGCTGTGACCAGGTATCGGGTCTTACTTTCGAGTACTATAACCGCGGCACACTTGATGAACCTGTTGCCGAGATCGTCAGCATCAAGCTCAAGAACGGAACCGCCGTTGATATTCATGACACCGATACGGTGTACAGAGTAGTAATACCGAGTAACGACGCGAACAGGCCGGGAAGCTTTTTCGAGGGCAAGGACCCTATATGGTCATGGTATTCAGAGCTCGAAGCACCTGTCGATAACCTCTCGCTGATCAATATCCTGCGCAGCAGACGTGACAAAGGACAGGTCCACATTCCTACGGATGACTCTTCCAGAGGCACATGCCTCAATGCAAGTGATCTTCTGAATACCGGGGACACACAGGAGACTTCAGGGACTGAGGAGACTCAGGCAGAGAATACAGAGATGACCGGGACTACACAGGAAGCAGCATAACGGGTTATAAAGATGAGCGAGAACGACGAGAAGAAAAAAGAGATGCTTGAGCAGCTGAACGGCGAAGTTGACAAAAAGGATCCCAAACCGAAAGCAAACAGCGACGGACATGTTCTTACGGAAGCAGAGATAAAGCGCCAGAAGCTTTTTGACGAGAATGAGAAAAAGCTTCTCGCCAAAGGCTATAAGCGTCACGACCTGCTGATATCAGTATTCAAAGCAAACTTCGTCGGCATTCTGCTCACGCTGCCGTTTATCGCGCTGATGGTCTTAGGATTTCTCCTGAAAAACGGCATCCCGGATTTTGACGGCATACTGGCAGAAAAGCCCGTCATGTATTTTGTCTGGATGGGCATAATAGTCGTCGTTACGCTTATCCTTACCGTGGTCCACGAAAAGATCCACGGCTGGTGCTGGGCAACCGGCGCCGAGAACGGTTCGAAAGATATCGAGTTCGGATTCCAGAAAGAGAATCTTACGCCTTATTGCACATGCAAGTCGCCGCTTTCGAAAAAAGTCTATATCTTCGGTTCCATGATGCCGATGACTGTCCTGGGGATCGTTCTCGGTATCGTATCCATCTTTATCGGAAATGTCGCTGTCCTGATAATCGCAGTCCTTCAGACCATGGGCGGCGCGGGCGACATCCTCATTTCAAGCATGCTGCTCTTCTATAAGACAAAGGGCAAGGATGTAATCCTCATTGACCACCCCACAAAGATCGGGCTCGTGGTTTTCGAGAAGGAAAGTTAAAAAATTTGGCCGGTCAGATTGAAGTGACCGGCCTTTTAAATATGTAATGTCTGTTGCCTTTATCAGTCGAAAGTGAAAGTGTCGAAAACCGCTCTTACCGCATCGTTATCTGAAATGAATTCGAAGTAGACTGCATGTTTGCCGGTGATCTTTCCGGACAGCTCTGCGACGATCTCCTTCGTATCCTCGGCGATCTTATAAGAAGCGACAGCCGTGCCCTGATATGAATCCAGTCTTACATTGACTGCGTATCCTACCGGGAAATCTCCGGTCATTGTCACCTTTGTAGCGCCGTCCGCGCCGAAATTTACATACTTAAAGCCGATAACCGCGCCGCTCTGGATATCAACGACCGGTGCAGAATCGCCTTCATAAACAGGTTGAATGTGCGCGACCCTGACACCCTTGTTAGTGCCTTCCGCATTGTCCTGGTACATGGGCGTGCCCTTGCCGTCAGACATGTGGCAGGTGTAGCCTGCAGATATGATCGAGAATGCGTCGAGGCCGTTCAGGTTAAAGCCCTGGGAAGTCATGTCGACAACGTCTGAACTTACAGGTTCGCCGTCATCATATTTGATCTTTCCGATAAAGATCTTTCCATTCTTATCAAGCGCGATGTCGACCGGGTCGGCCATCGCCTGTCTGGCGTACTCATTGCATCCTGTCTGCCTGTGATAGAAGATGTACCACTGGTCCTTGACCTTCATCAGCGAGCCGTGATTGTTGCCCCACTGATATGTCATGATGCCGCTGCCGTCTTTGCCTTTTATGATCTCGCCGCCGTTAAAGCTGATGTCGCCGCCGTCCTTGAAATCACCGAGCGGCGTGTCGCTCCACTTATAGCTTAAGAAACCGTTGTTGCTTCCGAACACGCCGAGCTCAGGCTTGTTGTACTCATAGCGCTTCGAATAGACCAGCACATACTTGCCGTTGATCTTCCTCGGGCTTGAAGCTTCAAAGAAACCGTCCTCGGGAATGACGTGACCGTCATCTTCCTTTATCCAGAAAGGCTTTGAATGGCCGATGATATGATGCCTTATGGTCTCTTTCTTGATCGTGCACATATCATCATTCAGCTCGGCCGCATGGCACTCGCAGAATCCCCAGTAAGCATAAACCCTGCCGTCGTCATCGACCAGGATCCCCGGATCGAATCCAAGCTCGGTCTTTACCGGATTCGTAAAAGGTCCCCATGGAGTTTTCGAAGTCGCGAGCATGATCGCCGAACCCTTCGCCTCAGCCGCGTACATATAGAAGGTGTCGCCCTTCTGAACAACGTCCGGCGCATAGAGCATTCCGCCGTCAGACGCCCTGTAGCACTCACCGTGACATGTCCAGTCCGTCGGATCATCGACCGGTGCCGACCAAACAACATAGTCCGGTCCGCAGTATTCCGTCTTCACCGTATCGTGCGACCCGAAAATATAGATCCTCGTCTCACCGTTATATGTGAACACGCGCGGCTCGCCGTCCGGAACATGCTCCCACAACGGCAGATAAGGGTTTGCCCCCCTGATAATCTTCTTGTTCTCCATATTATGACCTCTTTCTGATGTATACCCTATGCTACATCATTATCATCAGATATGGAAATAGGATTATTTGGGGGGTGCTTTTGCGTGGGGGTGGTGGTGATCGCTGAAATTGAGACTGGTCTCAAATAGGGGTCTAAAGTCTCAATCTGCATGAAAAGTATTGAAGTTGGGGTGCCGGCGGGCCGATAATTGTTTTTACTGACAAGCTCAGAAACAGGTGTACCCATAAAATACTGATTAATGCGTTATTTATGGGTACATTTCGGTAATAACACAATCGTTTCGAGGTTGGGGTACCCATAAATCATAAGAAAAAGCTTGATTTATGGGTACGCAAAGACACTTATGAAGGATTTAGGACTTGAGTGTACCCATAAATCTTTAAGGAACCGGAGATTTATGGGTACATAACAGAACGTTGATGTTTGTTTTCGAAGATATGTACCCATAAGAATGCCAAAAACGGAATTTTTATGGGTACGTGAAAACAGTCGACTACATTTAGGGAGGATAGATTTATGGATTCATTGAATTCTAATGCACTATTAGCAGATTTATTGTCGTACAAAGAGGAGATTGAAAAAAGGACGGCAGCAGTAAAAAAGCGTATAAAGTCTGCACCGGCCGGTTCTCTTCGGGTAGCCAAAAAGCGGAGAGGTTATCAGTACTACCATATGACCGATAAAAACGATACGCTGGGCAAATATCTTCCGCACAAAACCCGCAATACCGCCATCCGTCTTGCCCAGAAAGACTACGACGCCAAGCTTCTCAAGGTTCTTGAAAAGCAGCAGAAGACGATCGGCGCTTTCCTCAAAGACTACGATCCGGATGCCGCGCAACAGGTGTACGAGAATCTTTCCGTGCCGCGCAAAATGATGGTGACGCCTGAGGTGCTGAATGATGAGGAATTCATAAACAAGTGGCAGAACGAGCCTTACGAAAAACTCGGGTTCGGCAGGAATGATCCAGAGTACTATACGGCGCGGGGCGAGCGCGTAAGGTCGAAGTCGGAGATACTGATAGCCGATGCGCTGTACCGGAACAACATTCCTTACCGTTATGAATACCCGGTCTATAGCAATGGTGTGATAATGGCGGCGCCGGACTTTAACTGTCTGAATGTCAGGCTGCGGAAAGAATACTACTGGGAGCATCTCGGAATGATGGGAAATGAGGAGTATGCAGACCGGAACGTGAAGAAGATCGAGAAGTATTCGCTTGCGGAAGATTTTGATGAGGCGGGGCTGATACTGACGATGGAGACGGAGAATAAGCCGTTGGATACAAGGGTCATTGAAGCGAAGATCAGGAGGTATCTGCAGTGACATGAAGTTAGCTTGTGCTAACCTGACAAAACGCAAAGAGAACAAACAAAGTTAGCTTGTGCTAACTGTCAATTACGGTCACGGGAAACAGAGTCTATAATGATGCTGAAAATGAAATGACCAGGTCATCAATGATCCGCGGGACTGGGCCCGATGTCAGGACTGGGCGGACGTTGGTGTTAGACAGGAGCACAATATGACTTTAAGAGAACTCAAAGCAGGTCAGAGTTGCAGGGTTGAATCAGTTGGCGGCGAAGGGGCGCTCCGCCAGCATTTTCTCGATATGGGAATCATTCCGGGCGCGGAGATCACAATAGTGAAGTTTGCGCCGATGGGCGATCCGGTCGAGGTAAGGATACACGGTTATGAACTGTCGCTGAGACTGGATGATGCCGAGAAGATCGCCATTACGGAGATCGATAAAAAAGCTGAAGCGGACACCTCTGAAAAACGCAAGGACAAGACGAATGTCGCGCACCCGAATCTCGGTGAGCCTGGTATCCATCACGATAAGAAACATGAGAATCCGCTGCCGGACGACCACGTCCTTTCTTTCGCGCTGGTGGGAAATCAGAACAGCGGAAAGACTACGCTTTTCAACAGGCTTACGGGATCGAACCAGCATGTGGGCAATTTCCCGGGCGTTACCGTCGACCGAAAGGACGGCGCGATAATCGGCCATCCGAATACGGTCATTACGGACCTGCCGGGCATTTACTCGATGTCGCCTTATTCGAAAGAGGAGATCGTGTCGAGGGATTTCGTTCTTAACAACAAGCCCGACGCGATAATCAATATCGTTGACTCTACGAATATCGAGCGCAATCTCTATCTGACGATGCAACTCCTGGAGACAGACAGGCCGGTCGTCGTTGCGCTGAACATGATGGACGAGCTGACCGGAAACGGCGGTTCGGTTGATATCAACCTCATGGAGCAGATCCTCGGAGTGCCGGTCGTTCCGATCAGTGCCGCGAAGAACCAGGGTATCGGCGAGCTTATCACGCACGCCATCCATATTGCGAAATATTGCGAAAAACCGCTCGAGCAGGATTTCTGCGCGCCTGAGAGCCCTGTACACAGTTCGATCCATGCGGTCGAACACCTTGTCGAAGAGAAGGCGAAGAGCAGCGGTCTGCCGCTGAGATTCGCGGCGTGCAAGGCACTTGAAGGAGACGAACTGATCCTGAAACAGTTAGATCTCGATGAGAACGAGAAAGACCTTCTCGAGCACATCAGGGTTAAGGTCGGAAAGAAGTCGGGCCTTGATCCCGCAGCCGCAGTTGCAGACATGCGGTTCGCATACATCATGCAGCTGGTCGAAAGCTGCGTCACTAAGCCTGTCCGCAACAAAGAGCGCATCAGGAGCGAGCGTGTCGACAAGATCTTAACAGGCAAGTTCACGGCAATCCCGATCTTCATACTGATCATGGGCCTTGTGTTCTTCCTGACATTTAATGTCATCGGCGCGGGTCTTCAGACACTGCTCGAAATGGGAATTGATGCCCTCACGGATCTGACTGAACAGGCGCTCACGAATGCCAATGTAAATGATGTAATCCACAGCCTGATAATAGACGGCATTTTCGAGGGCGTCGGAGGCGTCCTGAGCTTCCTGCCGATCGTGGTCGTAATGTTCTTCTTCCTGTCGCTTCTGGAAGACAGCGGATATATTGCGCGCATTGCGTTCTTCATGGATAAGCTCCTCCGCAAGATCGGCCTTTCCGGCAGAAGCATCGTGCCGCTCCTCATCGGTTTCGGCTGCACGGTCCCCGCGGTCATGTCCACAAGGACGCTTCCTTCAGACAGGGACCGTAAGATGACGATAATCCTGACGCCGTTCATGAGCTGCACCGCAAAGCTCCCGATCTATGCATTCTTCGTAAGTTCGTTTTTCCCGGGCAAGGGCGGACTCGTCATGACGGGGCTTTATCTCCTGAGCATCGTGATCGGCATCCTAATCTCATTTGTTTATAAGAGAGTTTTGTTCAAAGGCGAGGCGGCTCCGTTCGTCATGGAGCTTCCGAACTACAGGCTCCCCTCGCTTCGGAGCACGCTCCAGCTCATGTGGGAAAAAGCGAAAGACTTCCTGCAAAAAGCCTTCTCCGTCATTCTCATTGCGACCGTAGTCGTATGGTTCCTGCAGAGTTTTGACACGAGATTCAATCTCGTTACCGATTCTTCCGCGAGCATCATGGCCCTGGTCTCCGGATTCATCGCGCCTGTCATGAAGCCCCTTGGCCTTGGTGACTGGCGTATCACGACATCCCTGATCAGCGGCTTTATGGCCAAAGAAAGCGTTGTCTCGGTACTTGAAGTCCTCTTCGGCGCCGAGGGCGGTATCAATGCGGTACTGGGCACGGTGGAAGCCGGCACGCTTCTTATATTCAGCCTTCTTTACACTCCATGCGTTGCCGCGATCGCATCCGTCAGGCGTGAGCTCGGCTGGAAGTGGTCCGTCGGACTGGTCGTCTGGCAGTGCGTCCTTGCGTGGGTCGTAAGCTTCCTGTTCAGGATCATAGTTTTGGCATGTACGGGGGCGCTGATATGAGACTGGTAGATATAATTCTTATTGCCGTTATTGCTGCCGTGCTGGTGGCCGCCGTCGTTCTCGCTGTCAGGCGCCGGAAAACGAGTCCTTGTTGCAGCGGGAACTGCTCCGAGTGCATGAAGAAGCATGGCGCGGGTGGCTGCGGGAAGACAACAGATTGAATTTCCTGATTTGCGTGTCTTTTTTTGCCTGAATAGGCAGGAATGACCCATAAGTAATCGGATATTTGAAAATTTATGGGTACGTTTCCGAATGCCGGGAGCAGTTCGGAATGAGATGTACCCATAAAAGCACAGTAACTTTGATTTTTATGGGTACGTTTTAGAGTCAGTGTGCCAGCTGTTTTCTTAATATACCCATAAATTCACGATTGTCTCATGATTTATGGGTACTTTTCATTTTAAGAGTGATAGTAACTTTCAAAATGTACCCATAAAAAAACGGATATTTGAAAATTTATGGGTACGTTTCCGAATGCAGGGAGCAGTCCGGAACGAAATGTGCCCATAAAAACACATTATTTACGATTTTTATGGGTACAAAGTGAATTTACGATATCTTCTCCCCGGTTTCTATGCGGCTTATCTCGCTCATCAGGGCGGATGTAGTAGCTTTGTGGCGGATCGGTTTCCAGCCCGGATCTACGAAAAGCGCGGTGAATGCGATCGGAATGTATGTGAGCATGAAGAACGGGAATGAGAATGCCGAGAAGATCTTGCAGGCCGTTCCGGCGTGGATGTTTTTCCATTCTGTTATTAGAGTGACGCCGCCGATCACGAAGAGCACCGCACATGCGTTAATGACCGTCTCGAGCAGCGACCAGAGGGCGATCGTGATGTCGCCGCCGGAGATCGCGCCGGAGATGCCGTAGAGCAGATTGCACGTGATCGAGATCGCGGACAGAATGAATGCGGGCATGATGTTCATGGCCATATCGAATGCAGCGAAATTGCCGTGAAAAGTCTCTGATATCAGATCTTTCCCGTAGTGTCTGAAAACCTGGATATAGCCTCTTGCCCAGCGCATGCGCTGCCTGAAAGACTGCCTGAGCGATGTGGGCTGTTCGTCGTAAAAGACGGCGCTTCTGCAGAAGGCGATACGGCGGCCTTTGCATACGCGGTCGATCGTGAATTCGATGTCTTCGGTAAGGAGGTGAAATGGCCATCCGCCGATGTCCCTGAGGACGGAATCCGAGAAGAAAAAGCCCGTGCCGGAGACGGCCGCAGAGGAGCCCAGTTTGCAACGCGCATAGTTGAGATACATAGCCTCTCTTAAGAACCACAGACCGTAGCCCGAGCTGATCCAGTTATCACCATAGTTTTTGGTGTTGCGGTATGAAGTGATGACATCATTGCCCAGGAGGTGGCACTTGTGCATCTCCTCGATATAATCGGGTGCCAGGATGTTGTCAGCGTCGAAGATAAAATATCCGTCAAAACCCAGCGAAAAATCACTCTTTATCTCCTTAAGGAGCGCCTCCATGGCGTAGCCTTTGCCGATGTATTTATCCGACCTGCGCGTATATGCGACGGCGCCGTGGCTGATTGCGGTCTTGTACGTGTTGTCGGTGCAGTTGTCGGCCATGACGAAGGTCGTCACGCTGCCTTCGTAAGTCTGGCTGTTGATGCTGTCGATGAGATCGCCTATTACGGCTTCTTCGTTCCTGGCGCAGATAAGGACCGCGTAACGCTTGGGGTCTTTCGTGCGGTCTCCGCTGCGGGCGGTGCCGGTGTCATTGCCGGTATTGATGCCGGTGCGGGTGCCGTTGCCGCAACCGGCCTTTTTTGCGGCCCTTTTTTCGCGGTGCTGCCACCAGAGTGATACCGGCACGTAGATGAACTGATAAGAGTAGCAGATGACAAAGATGGCTGTGATGATGAAGTTTATTATCCTGATAGTTTCCATAGTGTTTTTCTCCCTGCGGAAATTATCACAAAGCTTCCATAAAGATAAAATGGAGAAAACCTTAAGATTCGATTAAGATTCCACTATAATATGAGTTATCAACACAGATCACTGATCGGATAAAGGTGCGAAAATGGCTTTCCGGATAGTTCGAAACGACATCACGAAGATCAAGGCTGACGCGATCGTAAACACTGCAAACCCCGAGCCGGTTTACATGGCCGGAACGGACAGCGCCGTTTATAACGCTGCAGGCGCGGAAAGGCTTCTTTCTGAGCGGAAAAAGATCGGCCGGATCGCTGAGGGCGAAGTTGCTGTAACACCCGCTTTTGACCTTGACGCAAAATATATCTTCCACACTGTAGGTCCCGTCTGGCAGGGCGGCGGCGCAGGAGAGGCTGAGACCGTTAAGAACTGTTATGTCAACTGCCTGAACAAGGCGGTCGAACTGGAGATAGAGAGCATTGCGTTTCCTTTGATAGCAACAGGCGTTTACGGGTTCCCGAAGGCTGAAGCGCTGCAGATCGCGACGGCTGTATTCAGCAGTTTCCTGGCTGAGAATGATCTTGATATAACGCTGGTTGTTTTTGATAAAGAATCATTCGCCCTGACGGGAAAGATATTCTCGGGCGTCGACCGGTTCATTGATGAGAATTATGTGAAAGAAAAGACCCTGGAAGAATACGGTCCTGAGGCTGACGAAGAGTGCGCGGATGCTGATATCACAGAGCGCAGAAGAGAGCGGAGGCTGAATCTTCACAGGAAGATGCTCAGTGCGGAAGAGGTCAGGGGTGCAATGCCGCCTTCTGCCAATGCCTGCATGGCCGGAGCCGCCATGGCCGCGCCCGCGCCCGCGCCCGCGTCTGCATCTGCGTCCGCGCAGCGCTCGCTCGAAGATGTCGTTAAGAATATATCCGAGACATGGTCCGAAAGCCTTTTGCGCATAATCACCGAGAAGGGTTATTCGGATGTGGAGATATACAGGCGCGCCAATGTCGACAGAAAGCTTTTCTCGAAGATCAGGAGCAACAGGGATTACAAGCCGAAGAAGAGCACTGCCGTTGCTTTCGCGCTAGCATTAAAGCTTAATCTCGATGAGACGAAAGACTTCATCGGCCGCGCAGGGTACGCATTCTCGCCGTCGAGCAGATTCGACCTCATTGTCGAATATTTTATTGAGAATGAAGTGTATGACTTCATGACCATCAACGTGGCGCTTTTCAATCACAACGAACCCCTGCTCGGATGATTTTTCAAATTTTTTTCGAAAAACAGTGAAACCGTTTGGATCTGAACTGTACTTATATAAGCGAACGGCCGTTCAGAATTTTAGAATTTGAGGTGAAACGGGTGAACGAGGCGAAGGCGCTGGCTTTACTTAAAAAAGGCGACGAGGAAGCACTTTCATGGTTTATCTGCAAGTACAGCAACTATGTCGGAACCATAGTAAGTAATATCCTGAAGGACTCCATGACGCATGAGGACATAGAAGAAGTGACGTCTGATGTGTTCGTGACTTTATGGCAGTCTGCGGAAAATCTTTATCCTCTGAACCTGAAAGGTTACTTAAGCCGCGTGGCGCGGAGCCTTTCCATGCAGAAATTGCGGGACAAGGCGACCGGGCTGCCTTTGGACGAGGACATTCTTATCTTAGATGACGATTCTGAATTTGACAGACTGGCGCAGGAAGAGCAGGACGAGATGGTGCGCAAAGCAGTTTATGCAATGCCCCAGCCGGACAAAGAAATCTTCCTTCGATTCTACTATTACTGTCAGAGCGTGTCGGTGATCTCTAAACAAATGCAGATGAATCCGTCCACAGTCAAGACCAAACTACGGCGCGGACGCGAAAGACTCCGTTTGATCCTCAGCAATAATACGAAAGGAGACGATCTGAATGAAAGTACATATTCATGAACTGATGAACAACATTGAAGATTCTTCTGTAATCATTGAAGAACAGAACGTCGTCTCCTCTGAAAGGATAAAGGAGTTGACGAAAATGAAGATCCAAAATGCAGGATATACAAAGAAGAGATCAAAAAAGGGTTTGGTAACGATAGGTATCGCAGTCGCAGTCGTTGCCGCACTGGGCGCAGCAACTTATGCGGCATTCAGAGGAGGACTGGAAGGATTATCTTTCGGAAAGAGTTCCCTGGCAGAAGAGATCGAAGCAGATACAGGGGTTTCAATTCCTGAAGATGTTCTGGCTGCAATGCCCGAACAGGAATTCATTTCCTTACAGGGATATCCCGATTCACCCGAATACAAGGCAACCATGGAGTGGCTGGCTTTTGAATCAGGTTACGACAGTGACGGCAAGATCTTAGACGAACATGAAGCTGAAATGAGACGCACGGGCGCAGATCCGTTTGAAGAGTACAACTGCTATCTTGTATGGTCGCAGGAGATGGCTGATAAGATCGATGAGATAACGGCAAAGTATGACCTTAAGCTCCATACCGGCATAACGGACTGCGACGAGAAGATCATCAATAAAAAGTGCGGAGTCGTCTTTTCCGACGGAATTACCGGTGCCGGATACATGTACGAAGACGGAACATTCAACCTGGACGCAGAGTATAACGGCATATACTTCCAGGTCGGAAGATGCATGAGAGGTTATTTCGACACTACATATCTCAATGTCGGAAACGCGAGTAATTATGAAGAGTATGAATATACGACAAAGAGCGGAATTACGGTTACCCTCTCTTACTGCTATGACAAAGTGTTCAAGAACAGATGGATCGTTACCGCAAATCTCGAAGACAGCTTTGTATCTTTGAATATCATGCCTTTCGATTACGATGGCAATCTCAAGGAGTATTCAAAAGCAGAAATCGAAACCCTTGTAGACAGCATTGATTTCAGCAAGCTCTGATTGTTCATTGGGAGAGAAGGAATAGAAAGCCCCGCAGGAATTGATTGCCTGCGGGGTTAATGTTTTTGGAGAATGCACACCCTTTCCGGCAGGAAACACTTCATGAAAATGTCGCTTCGCAGGCGACCTGTCGCCCTCACATTCCCAATATACTGAAGCCACGATAAAACAATCGCTGACGGAATAACAGCGTAAAGAAAGTGAGGACTTCAAAAATGAAAAAGGGTTTAACGGAAATCGTATTTATCTTAGACAGAAGCGGTTCAATGGCAGGTCTTGAGAACGATACCATCGGAGGCTACAACTCCCTGATCGAAAAGCAGAAAAATGAAGAGGGCGAAGCGCTTATATCGACGGTGCTGTTCGATAATGAGACAGAAGTTCTGCACGACAGGATCCCTCTGGACAAGGTTGAGATGATCACCGACAAGGAATACTTTGTCAGAGGTTCGACTGCGCTTCTTGACGCGGTAGGCGGGGCGATCCACCACATCGGAAATGTCCATAAATACGCGAGACCCGAAGACGTTCCGGAGAAGACGCTGTTCATCATTACTACAGACGGCATGGAGAATTCGAGCAGGCAGTATTCCTATGAAAAAGTTAAGAAGATGGTCGAAAGGCAGAAGGAAAAGTATCACTGGGAGTTCATTTTCCTTGGTGCGAACATCGATGCGGTAAGCGTCGCGAACAAGTTCGGCGTCGACAAGAGCAGAGCGGTCAGATACGAATGTGACAGTGCCGGCACGGCTCTCAACTACAATGTTATGAGCAAGATGGTCTCCTGCGCGAGAGGCGCGGCAAGCGCGATGGCAATGGAGGAAGCGTTCGATTCTGACGAGATGCTCGGAGAGATCCGCAGGGATTACGAGAAGAGACACAGAAAGTAAATATGCAGTCCGGGCATACTATATTGCCTGAGTTTGAGGCGGATCAGATTTGTGCTGCCGGTTCCCGATATATTTCCCGACATAGCGGGAATAATGTCGGGAACTTTACATGTTTTTTGAGGTTTTTTCCTGAAATATTTCCCGACATAGCGGGAACTTTGTCGGGAACTCCGGACAGCCTGCTTATACTATTAAGTCGGAACTGTGGAAGCGTGAGGGTTTCTGCCCCGGATATTCTGCCGATTTCATTTAATATGCTAACTGAATTTCTATAGAGTATAATTATCCCGATGAAAGTCTCAAGAAACAGGATCGCGGTAACTATACTGGCGGGCACGGTGCTCGTTCTTTTTTTCGCGACTGTGGCAGGACTGTTCTACTACAGAGAGATGATCAAGGACCTCGGAGAAGTACAGGAAGAAGTCTTTAACGAATACCCGAGATTATATGCGTATATCGCGGAAGATCCGGAAAGCCAGCTCTCGAAGAGGATCTATAAAGAGATCTCTGATTATGCCGTGGAGAACGGCTGCTATGTCGAGATGACCGGGCAGAACCTGTCGACGAGTTATTCCAAAGCAGACAGAATGAATATCGCGATCAGCTCCAAAGTCGACGGCATCATCCTCGAGGGCGATGACTCTGAGGAGACCGCGCAGCTTATCGACAAGGCGACGAAAAACGGTATTCCGGTCGTAACGGTCCTGGCAGACTGCGTCGGTTCATCGAGAAAGAGTTACATCGGTCTTAACAACTACAGTCTCGGCACCGAGTATGGTGACGCGCTGGTTGCGATCAGTAAAGAAAAGAATCTATATCCTTTGTCGGTGCTCATCCTTCTTGACAGGGATGACGGCAATGCCGACGATATCATTCACTCTGCGATCCAGGAATTTGTTACCGGCAGAAGGATCGTCATGTCATCGGGTGTTGTTGACACAAGTACGCCGTTCACTTCAGAAGAAGACGTAATGAATATTCTTGATGGCCTGGAAAAGATACCGGACGTCATCATCTGCCTGAACGACAGAACGAGTGAATCCGTATACCAGTGCATCGTTGACAAGAACCTGGTCGGACAGACGACGATCCTCGGTTACTACGATTCGGAGACGATCCTCAAGGCCATCGACAAGGGTTCCGTATATGCGACTTTTGCGATCGAGGCGACCACTGTCGCAAAGCAGTGCGTTAACGCGCTTAACGAATATAACGATACGGGTTTTGCGAGTGATTATTACAGCTCCAACTATATCCTGATCAACCGCGATAATCTTTCGGGTTACGATCCTGAGGGAGGCAGAGACGATGTCTAATTTCTTTGCCAACATGAAGATCTCCCGAAAACTCGTAGTAGTATTTCTCGTCACATCGGTTATCGCGATGGGCGTCAACATCTTCATTTATGTAAACCTCAACCAGGCGCTCGACAGGATCAATCAGGTATTCTCGAGCAATATCAGTCTCAATGAATTGTCGGATAATCTTAACCAGATCCATACGGGTCTTACGGGTTACCTTGAGACTAAAGGAACAGACGATCTCGAGCTTTACTATGCATCGACGCAGAGCATGAACATGCTCATGAAAGACCTCAACAACACAGTCACGGATAACAGCGTCAAGCTCTCTGAAAGAGACATCAGAAATATGCTCGATGTCTATCTTAAGACCGCCGATGAAGCGATACAGGCAAAGCGCGGACGCAACATCGACGAGTACACTGCAAAGTACAATGAGTGCACCAGGATAAAAGGATATCTCAACACATATATCTACACCGTCAACAATGAACAGTTCAGAACGAACTCTGATAACTACAACGCTCTTGTTAATTCATTGAGATATACGGAGATCATGAGCATGCTGATCTTTGCGGTGGCATCAGTAATGAACGTTTTGCTCATAATCATCCTCACGAACACGATCACAAGACCTCTTACGCGCCTGTCTTCAAAGGCTGAAGAGATCTCGCAGGGGAGCCCTGAGAACGTCGAGCCGCTCGAAGTCATTTCGGACGATGAAGTCGGTAAGGTGACGAGGGCATTTAACGAGATGCTCGCCTCCATCAAGGATTACATCGCGCGTATCAGGACGCAGCTCATCACTCAGAGTGAGATGAAGGAGAAGAACCTCCTTATGGAGACGCACCTTAAGGATGCGCAGCTCAAGTATCTGCAGTCGCAGATCAACCCGCACTTCCTTTTCAACACGCTCAACGCAGGCGCGCAGCTCGCCATGATGGAAGGCGCGGACAGGACCGTCGAGTATATCAGGAACATGGCCGATTTCTTCCGATATAATGTTAAGAAGAGCTCGGAAACGGTTAAGCTCTCCGAAGAGATCGAGCTCGTCGATTCGTACATGTATATCCTGAACGTAAGATTTGCCGGAGAGATCCTTTTTGAGAAGGATATCGACGAGAGCCTCTTAGACGTTAATGTTCCGTCCATGATCATCCAGCCCCTTGTCGAGAACTCGATCAAGTACGGCATCAAGGATGTCGAGCCGGGCGAGGGAAAGGTCACGCTCTCCGTTTACCGCGAAGACCACATGTGCTGCATCAGGGTCAGCGACAACGGTATCGGCACGGACGAAGAGATCATCGAGAAGATAATGAATCACGAGAAGAAGCCCTCTGAGACCAGAGGCGTGGGGATCACGAATGTAATGGCAAGGCTCGATCTGTATTACAACAATAAGGAAGTTTTCGAGATGAAGAGCCGCAAGAATGAAGGAACACATGTTACGATAAAGATACCGTTGGAGGATGGCAATGTATAAGCTTCTGCTCGCGGATGACGAGGGAATCGTCCGCGAATCGCTCAAATTTATAGTGGATAAAGAATTTCCGGGTCAGTGCGAGACTTTCGAGGCAAAGACCGGAAGGCGCGTTATTGAGCTCGCTGATGAGGTGCGCCCGGACATCGCTTTCATGGACATAAGGATGCCGGGCATCAACGGCATCGACGCCATGAAGGAGATCAGGACGACGAACCCGAATATAGTTTTCGTTGTCATATCAGCATATGACAAATTCGATTATGCAAAGCAGGCGCTGAATCTCGGCGTTATCGATTACATAAACAAGCCCTTTGACAAGTCCCAGATCGTGGCTGTCCTGAAGAAGGCCATGAGCGAAGTCGACCGCGTGCGTGAGCAGAGAAGCCGAGAACTCGAGGTCAAGGAGAAGCTCGAGAGCATCGTGCCGATCATCGAGAACGGCCTTATCCAGGACCTTCTGTCGCACGAGCACTTCAAGGAGAATATCGAAGAATATAAGAAGCTCCTGGAGATCAACGAGAAGTACGGTCTTATGCTCGCGATCGTCGGCGGCGACAGGGAGCCCGGCGGATATATGCGCGGAGCGGTACCTGCGAGCGTCAAGACCCAAAAGAATTACGAGACGGTGCTGCTCGTTATAAGCGAGAACTTCAAGTGCATCACGGGTTCGGTCATGGGTAACAAGATCCCCGTACTTATTCCGTGCGCGAAGAGCACTCTTTCGCCGGAGGAGTACCAGAAGATCGTAGACTCTGCGAGCAGGGCACAGGAAGAGCTCACTGAGGCACTGGGCATTGATTTCAGGATCGGAATCGGCCCCGTCAAGCCTCTTGAAAACATGGCTGATTCATACAGCGAAGCTCTCTCAGTACTCGTTAAGACGAAGCAGACGATAGCAGAAGCGGTCGACCTTCCCGAGGGATGCGAATACGATACGGACTATCCTCTCAAGACCGAGAAGGAACTTTTCGACGCGATAACGCAGGGCGATGTAGTAAGGGCGCAGGAGCAGGCGAGCCTGTTCTTCGACTGGATGGAGAAGAATTCAGGCGGCGCGATGAGCGACATCTGTCTGAAGGTTCTCGAATTCGTGCTCTGGGGCGAGCGTCTGGCATACAGCAACGGCGGACACGTATACCACTTTATGTCCAGAAGCGAATACCTGCCCGAGATCAATTCCATGAAGAGCTACGATGAGCTCCGTCTGTGGTTCTTAAGTCATATCGAGCATGCCGTCAACATGATCAACGCCGCAAATGCCGCGAAGACAGAGGACGTTGCCGAGAAGGCGAAGAAATATATCGATCAGAACTATAAAGAAGACATCTCTCTGGATGACCTGTCCGGAATGTATGACATCAGTCCGTTCTATTTCAGCAAGGTCTTCAAGACGCAGACCGGCGTTACGTTTACCGATTATCTGACGGGCGTCAGGGTCGCAAGGGCAAGAGAGCTTCTCGAGGGCACGAACAAGTCCATGAAGGAGATCTGTTCGGAGGTAGGATATTCCGATCCGAACTACTTCAGCCGTATCTTCAAAAAGCACACCGGCGTTACGCCGACCGAATATAAGGAGGGAAAAAGATAATGCGTAAGATAGCCGCGATTTTACTTATCCTCTCCGTTATCCTGTGTGCCGGATGTAAGCCTGCCGAGCCCAAAGAAGTTACGCCTACCACTAAAAGCGAAGTCTGCAAGATAGGTCTGTCTTTCGACTCTTTCGTTATCGAGCGTTGGACGCGCGACCGTGACGTTTTCGTATCGACCGCCAATGAACTTGGCGCCGAAGTCAATGTCCAGTCTGCAGGCGGAGACGCTAATGTCCAGATCTCTCAGATCAAGTATTTTATTGAGATTGGCGTCGATGCGATAGTCATAATCACGGCCGATGCAGCCGCACTTACGGATGTGCTGAAAGAGGCTAAAGGCAAGGGCATTCCCGTTATCTGCTACGACAGACTCGTAGTCAATGCGGGTGCGGATCTCTATATTTCGTTCGATAATGAGGCTGTCGGAAGGCAGATGGCGCAGGCGATCTGCGATAATGTGCCTGACGAAGGATCGATCGTTGAGATCATGGGACCTGATTCAGATTACAACGTCGCGCAGGTAATGAGGGGTTTTGATTCCGTCTGTGAAGAGCATTCGATGAATGTTTTCCTGAAGTTCAACTGCGACAGCTGGAAGCCTGAACTCGCTTACGATTTTGTAAATGAGCACTTTGATGAGATCGCTACGGCTGATGCCATCATGTGCGGAAATGATGCTCTGGCGGGAGAAGCCATCCATGCACTTGCCGAGAGAGGATATGCCGGAAAGATCTTTGTCACAGGTCAGGACGGCGAGCTCGAGGCATGCCAGAGGATCGTTGAAGGCACCCAGCTTGTTACCGTTTATAAGCCCGTGGAAAAGCTCGCGCGCCTCGCAGCAGAATGCGCCGTAAAGCTGGCCTCCGGCCAGTCGCTCGGTGAGACAGACGTATTCTATGACGGATCAAGGGACATCCCTTACATTGCGATAGAGCCTTCTGCCGTTACCCGCGAAAACATTGATGCCGTGATTATTGACAGCGGCTTCCATCTGAGGGAAGAAATATATATTTATGAAGGGTGACAGACAGGAAATATTAATTTGGTAAAGGTATAGACGATATGGAAAAAACATTGAAAAAAGGCGATATAGTTACGATCTATTTCGGGGACAGCATCCGCAAGCTGCTTCGTAAGAATCTCCGCAAAAAGAACACGTATTTCGTTGATTACGTGGTAATTTCCGTCGACGGAGACATGCTTACGGTCGTTCCGAATTCAAAGATAAGCGGCGTAGAAACGCCCTATGAGTTTTCCGGCATCTGCATCGAAAAGAACGACAGACACTTATTGTTTGAAGGCGAACTCGACAGCCTCCGCAAATCGGCCAAGAGTGAGCTTTATCTTTACGCTGACGAACACGGATTTAATCCCAAGGAATTTAAGGAAGCCCTTAAGCCTTTCCGCAAAGGAGACAAAAAGGACGACTGATCCGGATCATATTTCTGAATGACGGTCATACCGAAGCGGCATCTTTCAGTTTGGTATAATATAAATATTAGAACGTTAACATTAAGTTGAATCAGAGGTTTTAGATATATGAAACATACAGACAGAGGGATTTCATTAGCAGCAGATGCTGATGCTCCGCGCAAGGTCTAAAAGACGATACCTTCACGGAGCAACTGATAACATATCGTCTGCTCAGACTTTGCGCACGGATAATAAACAAATAATTATTCTGGGAGCAAAGTTATGAATAAACTATCCACTTTTAAAGAACTTAAAAGCTTTCTGCTTTTATGGTCATCTCAGACTGTATCCGAATTAGGTACAGCCATGACTGATTATGCATTGGTTATTTGGGCATATCAGAAGACCGGTTTGGCATCCAGCGTTACGATGCTGACATTTTTTATGTTCCTGCCGACGATACTTTTCAGATTCATTGCGGGAACTTATGTTGACCGGAAGGACAAGAAGCGTATCATGCTGGCGGCTGATCTGATCGCGGCCTGCGGGTCACTGTTGGTATTAGGCCTTTATACCGGCTCAATACTTGAGATATGGCATTTGTATCTTATCAATACCGTTCTCAGCTTCATGAATTCTTTTCAGGAATCGGCTTCCTTTGTTGCCGTAAGCCTGATCGTTCCCCCTAAGCATTACACTAGGATCGGCGGGCTTCAGGGAATATCAGGTTCGATCGTATCGATCCTTGCGCCTGCGCTCGGAAGCTTACTGCTGGTTACAGGCGGCATGAAACTGGTTCTCATATGTGATCTGGCAAGTTTTGCATTTGCGTTTCTGATCCTTCTGTTTCTTGTTAAGATTCCGGAATCAGGACATCCGGATATGGAAAAAGAACCTTTTCTTAAAAGCTGTAGGGACGGTATCCGGTTCCTGCGTGATAACAAAGTATTACTCCATCTGACTTTGTTTATAGCCGTAGTTAATCTGTTGGCAAAACTCGGAAATGACGGCCTCCTGGCTCCTTTTGTTCTAGGGAAGAGCGGTAACGACCAAAGGATATTAGGAATAGTCCAGGCTGCAACATCCGCAGGCATCCTTGCCGGCAGTATAGCTATGACTTTTTTTAAACCTGTGAAGGATAAAGTCCGTCTGATCTTTATTTCCTGCACGTTCATATACTTTACAGAGGTAATAATGAGTCTTTCGGATCATCCTGCTGTCTGGAGCATCAGCAATTTTGCCGGGTATTTAGCGGCCGTTATAATGGGGGCAAACCTAGATGCGGTACTTCGTGAGAAGGTTCCTGCCCAAATGCAGGGAAGAGTGTTCTCGGCTCATGATACGCTTAAGAACTGCACCAATCCTTTGGGACTGCTGATGTCAGGTTATCTGGCCGATTATGTTTTCGAGCCGTTTATGAAAACAGAGACTCCGCTGCAAAGTTTTCTTTCATGCTTTTTCAGATCAGGCAGCGGTTCCGGAATAGCATTGATGTTCTTTATCGTTGGTATAACCGGTATGCTGATAAGCATCACGCAGTTAAGGAAAAAAGTCTATCGGGAAAAATAGAGCAGGTGAAGACAAGATTTCGGTATAATGAAAGCAATGACTAAAAGCAAGAAACTGGATATCTTTCATAGCTCTTAACCATGCAGGAAAAAGAAATAATCGAGACTAATAAAACTTATTGGAATGACCATGCGGATCTGTGGTTCGGAACCACTGCTCTGCCTGAATATGGTGTGCGTTTTCCGACGGAAGACGAATTGCATCTTTTCGGAGATGTCAGAGGGAAACGCATGCTCGAGATATGCTGCGGCAGCGGACATTCGTTGTTGTATAACGCCAACAGAGGAGCTGAGGAATTGTGGGGTATTGACATATCACAAAAGCAGCTCGATAACGCATATAAACTCCTTTCCGAGAACGGGTGTTCTGCAAAACTCATCTGTGCAAAGATGGAGGATGAACCGGGTGTCCCTAAAGAGTATTTTGACTTCGTTTATTCCATATACGGGATCGGCTGGACGACTGATCTGCAGGGAACATTCGATAAGATAGCGTCTTACCTGAAAAAGGACGCCATATTTATCTTCAGCTGGCATCACACCTTAAATTACTGCATTGCATGGTCATGTGAGGAGCGGAAAGATATCTTTATTGACGACAAACCTGTCATGACAAAGAGCTATTTTGATGAGTCATATTTTAAAATGCCGGTACATGACAGTGAAATAATACTGTGCAACCGCAAGATGTCTACATATATCAACGCACTTGCAAAAGCGGGCTTTGTGATCGAACAGCTGATCGAAGAAAGTGATAAAGCATCTATGGAGGCAGAAGGAGAACTTGATCTCAGAACGAGAAAGGCTAAGATGCTGCCTTTATCTTTTTGTATAAAAGCAAGGAAACTGTAAAAAAGTGTGGGGACGGGCTTATGTTAAAAAGAATCACGGCATTTATCCTTTTGACTGCCATGTGTCTTTCGGTGTGCGCATGCAATAACAAAAGTGCATACAGGACCAGCGGAAAACCATACATCAACCAGTCGCAGCCCGGAGTAGCGGACAGTTTCCGCTATGAGACCGAAGAGGATCAGACTGACAATTTCATTGCGTACAAAGATAAAAACGGCAAGACCATGCTCTATATTATGAGAGAAGGGAAGATCTCGCCGTATTACACTGACGGGCTTTGCCATGTTAAGCCCGGCAAGGCTTATACGATCAATTATGATGCACAGCTGCACGGGGGAGGCATAGGCGGCATCCACGATTACTATTTCCTGACGGTATACAGTTGCGAAGAGTGCAGCGATGACAAGGTTTTCGAGAACGGTATTGGATGGAACAGCGATTGGGAATCAGATTTCCCGATGCCCCATGACGACAATGATAACCGTTTTATCGCGTTTAAGGGAACTCTCGGCGGCTATGACGTGTTTACCGAGAAGAACGGCAAACTTCATTTTAACGATAAAAGGGAGGTTATGGTTCCGGTAACGATCAACGGCAGCACTGTGGAGCTTCAGATAAATGTGTTCTGCAACTGGACTTTGTCAGATGATTACATAATAAATAAGATGATCAGCGGAAAATATGAGAATGAAACGAAGTTTGTTTTCATTAACTGCTATCACTCCGACGGAGAAAAAGGCACTTCTGATTATGATTATGATACGCTCGAAAAACTCGCAACAGGATCGAAATACTATAATAACGATTTCCGGTTCTATACTGATGGTGAGAAGCCGGCTGAAGGAAGGTGCCTGATCACATACGAGGAAATGGCTTCCATGACCGCGGAAGAACTTGGTCTTGAAGATTGGATCTATGAATACATTTATTACGGATGGCTGGACAGGTCAAAGGGACGCGAAAGCGATTACAACGAAGACGGAGGACCGGCAAGGAAATGCGATGTTCTGATCTTTACCGGCAATTTCCCGCGGGACGCGGGAATCTATTACGATAAGGATCTCAGGCTTTACGTCGTCGGAAGCATGCCTTTAGACGAGGATGCGGGTGAAGGAGCATTCCAGTATTACATACTGTTTATAAACTCTGATTTCAACGATTTCCTGCCACAGGGATAACCCGCAAATGACAGATTTATCGGGAACCTTTAACGACTGGTTATTCTTTATTGGGCATACCTTTTTTATTGTATAATCCCCAAAAGGGGGGAGAAAAATATGAAACTTCAGACAGAGATCTTCGAGAAATTTGATAAAGGCTGGCTCTTATATGAGGCTGCAGATGAAAGGCAGTCCCGGCCCTGGCAAAGCGTTGCAGACATGGACTACGATAAATTATGCTCCTGGGCTGACATTATGGGGGTGTGAAATGATCACTGATTCATTTGATAACAAGACTGAAGAGATACTGAAACCATGGAAAAAAGAGGATGCCAAAAAGGTAGATGCCTGCATTCTGACATTTTCTTATGAGATCCTTCAATATGTTCTGGAAGCTTACGATTGCACGAAGATCGGAGATATCTATTCCTCGAATGGAGCAAAGCCGGTTTACGGTTTTAAGTATAAAGGCAAAGAATTCGCTGTTTATATGTCCTTTGTCGGTGCACCGGGCTGCGTAGGGGATATAGAAGATACAATGTCCGTCATTAAGACTGATAAGTATATCGAGTTTGGCGGCTGCGGCTGTTTGAATAAAGAAATAGCCAGAGGAAAAGTCATGGTCCCTACAGAAGCTTACCGTGATGAGGGAACGTCATATCACTATGCTCCGGCCTCTGATTACATAACGGTGAAAAACAGCGAGAAGGTTGCTGCATTTATGGAATGGGCAGGGCTTCCTTATGTTAAAGGAAAAACATGGACCACTGACGCTGTGTACCGTGAGACCAGAGGAAACTTCGAAAAAAGAAAGAATGAAGGCTGCATTTCAGTGGAAATGGAATGTGCTGCGATTCAGGCTATGTGTGATTACAGGGGATTAGATGCATACTTCTTCTTTACCGGCGGTGATCTTCTGGATGCTCCGGAGTGGGATTCGCGGATGGAAAAGAATCAGAAGAAAAACACGCAGCATGATCCGGGACATTTCGATATAGCGCTGGAACTCGCGTGTTATGTTACTGACTGATCTTTAAGCTTCGGAGAAAAATGATATGGATACATTTGTTGATGAAAGAGACTTTAACCTTTTAAGCCGGGACAAATATACATTTTCGGTAATGTCGAGGATCATCAAAGAAGAATGCGAATTGCGCTTAACAGATCACGAGAGACTGATTATCTGCTTTACAGGACAACCGTATCCCGTATGGATATGGACTCCTGACAATGCACCGGAAGATGAGATGGAGCGGGCATATAAGATTGCAAAAGACAATTCACTGATGGACGGTGATCACCGTTTTAACATCAAGTATGAGCTTGCAGAATGTTTTATCGAAAGAGCTAAAAAGGACGGGATCGAGCTTAAGATCTCTACGAACCTCTTTGCGTACGATTGTCCTTCTCCTGTAGCTCCTACTACTGTTGTGGACGGGGAGATGCATCAATGCACGGAAGATGATGTTGATGTCCTTGTCGACTTTTTCGATATGTTTCATATTGCGGTCGGAATCGATCAGGAGAGCCGCGGACAATACAGGGCTTATGCGGAAAACGATATAAAGACAGGCACGGCATATTTCTGGAAAACAGGTGACGGAGAATATGCCTCCAGTTGCAACTGGCATCCTGTTCAGGACATGGCCTCTATCGGCCTGGTATATACATGTGACGAATACAGGCGGAGACACTATGCAGAACATCTTGTTTATCAGGTAACAAAGATCGCACAGGATGCCGGGTATCTGCCCATGCTCTATACCGATGCGGATTATGTCGCTTCAAATGCCTGTTATGAAAAGATAGGGTACATATTAAGAGGAAAGCTTTGTACAATCAGTTGAAGGATTTCCCACGAACGTCCGTCACTTTATTACCACTACAGTTCCTTTTCCGCCGTCGACGGTGACCACATCGCCGGTCTTTAGTACGGTGGTCGCATTGCGGCAGCCGACTACGGCAGGAATGCCGAATTCGCGCGCGACGATTGCGGCGTGAGATAAGGGCGCGCCTATGTCGGTTACTATTGCGGACACCTTGTGGAAAGAGACGGTCCAGCCGACGTTCGTGGCGCGGGTAACGAGGATCTCTCCCTCTATGAGTTCACCGATCTCACTTACATCATTAATGACGCGGACAGTTCCGGTTACTACTCCTGCTGCTCCCGCAAAGCCTTTAACGTCGGAGGGGATCTCAGCATCTTCCGGGCGGTCGCTGATAAAGACATCATATCTGCGGTCAGGATCTTTCGCCCAGGCAACCGGGTCAAACCTTCCGATCAGAAGGTTGGGGAAGCCCTCATAGTTCATGTATCTTTCAAAGTTCGCTTTGCGGGAAGGAATATCATTAACGGCAGAAGCATCACCTTTCAGCAGAGAGAACATCTCCTTATAACCGAGCATAAAGATATCGTCGCCCAAGCCGTTCAGCTCACCGGCCTTAAGACAGTATTCCCTGAATACGCAGAAGATGCGGACGCCCTTGCTCCTGATATCTTCACGGAAATCGTTTGCATGGATGAATTTGGAGGTCTCTTTGTCGATCCATCTGCTCTTAGATGGATATTTTGATTTAAATTCCGATAATGCATCCTTATAAGATCTTTCCTGGTCCTCAAGGACCTGACGCAGGTTGCAGCCGCCTTCTTTGCGGTCTTTCAGAAGGTTATCCGGAAAAGAAGGATCCTCATACGGCCTGGGTTCCATAAGTTCCATCTCGTTGGCGGAACGGTGGCCGCAGATCCTGACATATTCTTCTTTCGACATCCTGCCTTTGGCGACGTCGTCCAGCAGGAGCATGGGCTTCATTGAAGCAAGCACGCCGACGCAGCCTGTGCAGAGGCGGTTTGCCATCTCTTCGCCTGCGATTTTCGCTATCTTTTTGCGCGTTCCGAAAAGGGGCACCAGAGACATTCCGCTCTCGGCGAGGATCGATGCCAGTCCGTCATTAAGCTTCGGCTGCAGGACCTCATCCCAGTATCTCATCAGCGAAGAATTGTTATCGATCTTCTTTATCTCCTTGATCAGTTCTTCAGAGATGTCATCAAGGTGCAGGACCATTTCATGTTTCTGCTTTTTGGTTAGCTTGGACTTCTCCTTGGGGAAAAGAAGATGAAAGAGATTCTTTTTAAAAGCTTTCTTATCAAAAGGAGAGACCGGGATCTCAACGCCTGCAGGAATTTCGCCGACGAGGTCTTTAACAGACTCGTATGCCTGTTCCTTAGTCTTGCCGAAGGACACCATCAGCGAACAGATGACAGAGATATTCATATAGGCCTGGCCGCAGACATTATCGAGCCACTCGGGGAGTCCGACGAATTCGTTGATCTTCTCGAGGACGCTGAAAGTCATGGGACTTACGGGCTTCATGAAGATCTCGCCGACGTTGGTCTTTGTCAGGAGCTTATAGCCTGAGCGGGTCCCGTTGACATCGTAATCTTTGATACGGTGTCTGTTAAGTGTCGTGATCGGGCGCGCCTGGAGAATGTATACTTTCGAACCGGATACCGCCCATTCGATATCCATCGGAACACCATAGAAATAACGGATCGCGAGCGAATACTTCCTGAGAGTCTTCGCATAGGGCGCCAGCTCCGGATCGCCTTCATAGGAGTATTTAAGGGAGCCGATCTTAAACTCTTCGGCATTTTCGGTTCCCGATACGAGCTTCTCGCCTTCGCCGTGAACATAATTGCCGGTGATCTTGTCGTCTCTTCCGGTTATGATGTCAGTAGTGAATATGACTCCCGCAAATTCGGGGCGGACAAATTCCTGTATCACGACGCCGATGCCTTCGATACCGATATTATTCTGATCTTTATAGTTCCTGACACGTGTGTTTTCCGCGGATCCGGCAACGGCAGAAACAGCGTCCATGATCCCGTCAACTGTTACATCAGTCAGAGTCTCATACTGTCCCGCAAAGGAATTCTCGGAGCCGTCTTCGCCCCTTGCGGACGAACGGACGGCATAGGTCTTGTTCCTGTTAAGCCCCGCTATGAGGCTGTCCAGTTCTGCCTGTGCCTCTTTGCATAAGATGCCGTTACTGAAAGCGTCAGCCGTGATGACATATCCTGACGGGATATTCATCTTAAGATTACTCATCATGAGCGATAAGGATGCTGCCTTGCCGCCTACAAGTGAGAGCTTATCTGAAGGTACGGATCTGAGATCAAATATATAGTTCATTTCATTCGCCCAAAAGAAGATCGATACGCATATCGATGTAATGCCTTAGTTCGTCCGCGTTATCGAGATCTATCCCGAAATCCTTCTTAATATCATCTTTCCTGAAGATGATCAGCTGCATCATAGAAGACATCTCATACGCGATCAGCCGGCACTCCGCATCGGTCTTACGGCCGGCATAGTGTTTTTTCACATAACCGTAGCTGAACGAATCCTGAGACAGGTCCCTGTTGAAAAGGACAAATCCGGTGATGGCTTTCGTGAATTTGGGATTATCCGCAAGACATTTCGCGACGGTATAATGCAGCTTCTTTAGCAGATCCTTAGGCGGCAGGTCCGAAGCGATGAGCTCAGCGACCGAAGTATCCTTAAGGAATCCGAAATACTGTTTCTGGAAAGTCTGATAGATAAGGTTCTCGCGCGAACCGAAACAGTAATTGATCATGGAAGGCTTGGTCCCTGCGCGCTCCGCGATCTGCCTGGAAGTGACGTTGAGCGGATCGTCGAGCTCTTCCATGAGCGCGAAAGTAGCTTCCGTCAGTTTCTCTTTGGTGATGTTCAGTTTTTCTTCTTTCTGCATGGCCGTCCTCGATTATTAAACGCGTTCAATAATCAAGATATCACATCTGATAGTGCTCTGCAACTGTTATAATTGAAGAGCATTTACAAATCTTAACCGGTGGGATGACGGGAAGATTATCAGTGAGGGCAGTATATGAGTTTTAAGAAGATCATGGCAGGATTTATGGCAGCGGCGCTGCTTTTTACAACTGCAGGCTGCACGGGAAGAAATGAAAAGGCCAGAGTAGCCATGGAGGATGCTTTCGGGTCTTATATGTCCAAGGTCCTTGGCAGCAAAGATGCATCAGATTATGTCGATGCGGATGAAGAAGCTTCATATTCTGTCACTCCCGTACAGGAAGAGATCCTTAAGTGCATGTTGAAAAAGGCAGATTATGAGATAACGGAATCCGAGGCCGTCGCCAAGGATAAGGCCGGAAGCATTACGATCAAATTCAAGTATCCTGATGTTCAGGGTATCGCAGATGGATATTTTGATGACGAACTCGAGGATCTCCTAGATGATATCGCACATTCTTCGAAAAAGTTTTTCCTTAAGAAAAGGATAAAGATAGATCTCGTCCAGGTCGACGGCAGCTGGCTTGTTACCAAAAAGTCCGACTCAAAGTTTAAAAAGGAACTGCAGGAGATCGTCGGGAATATTTATCTCGAACCATATTATATCGATCCGGGCATAAAACCGCTCAGCATGAACAAGGTCGGCATAGACCTTCCGACAGAATATCTGATGCGGTGGGCATATGACGGCGAACGTCTTAAAAAAGGACTTGAAGATAAAGGCTATGAAGTCGATCTCCGGTATGCGGATAATGATACCAGCCAGCAGCGCACGCAGATCATGGATATGGTCGAAACGGGATGCAGCGTTATTATCATCGCGGCCATTGACGGATCGAGTCTGGGAGGTGTTCTCGAACTGGCAGAAGAAAACGGTATAACGGTAATTGCATATGACAGGCTGATCTATAATACCGATACGCTGGATTATTACATAACATTCGACAATTACCTATTGGGAGCTATGCAGGGCCGGTATATAGTGGAACAGCTGCACCTCGATTCTCCTGAAGCAGGCAAAGTCTACAATATTGAATTTACAGCCGGTGATCCTTCGGATATTAATGCGGAGATTTTCTTCCAAGGCGCATTCGATGTTCTGATGCCGTATATTACAAAGGGCGTGTTAGATGTTCCTTCCGGCCAGATGGGATTCGGCGATGCCGCTACAGATGTATGGTCTACGGAAAGGGCAAAGACGAGAGCCGAGAATATTATCGGCGCATATTATCTTGAGGGTGCTGTCATTGACGCATGGCTCTGTTCCAACGATTCGACGGCTTTGGGAGTTGAACAGGCGCTTGAAAAGTATTATTCGGGTCCGTACCCTGTCATCACCGGCCAGGACTGCGATATAACCAATGTAAAGAACATCATTAACGGAAAACAGGCAATGTCGGTCTTCAAGGATACGAGGATCCTTACGGATAAAACCGTATCGGTGGTCGATGATATCCTTAACGGCAGGGGTGTAGCCGGTATCGATATGAGCAGATATCACAACGGCGTCATGCAGGTCCCCACCATATTATGCAGTCCGGTCCTGGTTGACATAAATAATTACAAAGAGATCCTTATAGACAGCGGATATTATACGGAAGACATGCTTACATGACCGGTTGTGATAAAATCTTAATATCTGAATAAACTGAACAGAAAGGGATATTGTTATGGAAAACATTGAGAGAGTATGCGAATTTCTGGACAAGACAAAAACGTATTATCTGGCTACTGCCGAGGGTGACCAGCCGAGAGTAAGACCGTTTGGAACGGTTCTGGTTTTTGGCGGTAAGCTTTATATCCAGACAGGTAAGGTAAAGCCTGTTTCAAAGCAGCTCGCGGCAAATCCCAAGGCTGAGATCTGTGCTTTCGACGGTGAGACAGGCACATGGCTCCGCGTGTCAGGCGAGCTCATTAATGATGACTCCCGCGATGTTAAGGTAGCCATGCTCGAAAAGCACCCTGAGCTCAAGTTCATGTACAGCGCTGACGATGACAATACCCAGGTGCTCTATTTCAAGGATGCTACGGCAACATTCAGTTCGTTTACTGCAGCACCGGAGAGCTTCACATTCTGATCATCCGGATACATGATCCAGGACATATATCCGCACAAGCTGGATAATCATTATTATCCGTCACGGGAACTTGCTGACGGCAGTTTTGTTATGGCTTTCAGGCATCAGGAGATCCTTGTCAGAGACGGGGAGTTTCCGCGCGTCAGTGAACTGCCGGAAGAATTCCGTGACAGGCTGATATATCTTTTCGCACTTGACGAAGACCTGTATTTTTACCTTGATGCCGGCGATGAAGGAATGATACTTCCTGAGGGATACGGGTTTGTGAACGTAAGATCTTTCAGGCGTTCGGGAACCGTCGAAAAGAAGAACGTATTCCTCGCATTTACGGCACTCCAGCTCGCGAACTGGTACCGCGGAAACAGATACTGCGGAATATGCGGGAAGGAAACCCGTTTAGATGATAAAGAGCGCGCGATCCGCTGTGAATGCGGCAATGTGATCTATCCGAGAGTCGTGCCTGCGGTTATCGTCGGCATCACGAACGGTGACAGGATACTTGTGACCAAATACAAGACCGGCTTTGCGCATTTCGCACTTGTTGCAGGCTTTACCGAGATTGGCGAGACTTTGGAAGAAACCGTCGCAAGAGAGGCGATGGAAGAGACCGGCCTTCATGTTAAGAACATCCGCTATTACAAATCACAGCCGTGGGGCATCGTAGACGATATCCTGGTCGGTTTCTACTGCGATGTCGACGGAGACGATACTATCAGGATGGATGAAGGCGAGCTCAAGGTCGCCGAGTGGCGTACCAGGGAAGAGGTCGAGCTCCAGCCCGATGATTACAGCCTTACCAATGAGATGATGAAGATGTTCAAGGAAGGGAAAGCTTAACCCTTAATCTTTCCGATCAGTGAGCACACAGCGAAAGCAGCGATGTCGGTAATGACGATCGTTGATCCTACGGGTGTGTCGAACATTATTGAGAGAATGATCCCCAACAGAGCGCAGACAACGGAGATGACTGCCGAGCAGATCGTTACGGTCTTGAAGCTCTTGAAGATCCTCATTGCAGACAGCGCGGGGAAGATTACCAGCGCAGATACGAGGAGTGAACCTACGAGGTTCATTGCCAGAACGATGATGACTGCGATGATTGTCGCGATCAGGAGGTTCAGAAGATATGTCTTTGTGCCTACTGCTTTCGCGAAGCTCTCATCGAAAGTAACGGCGAAGAATCTGTTGTAGAACGCCACGAAAAGGATCACTACCACAATGGACAGTACGATGCAGAGGATTACCTCCGATTTAGTGAGCGTAAGGATCTTCATTGAACCGAAGAGCGTTGTGCAGACGTCGCCTGAGATATTGGATGAAGTAGGGAAGAGGTTCATCAGCAGATAACCTACTGCCAGTGCGCCTACGGATATCATGGCGATTGCCGCGTCACCCTTGATCTTTGTGTTCTGGCCGGTCCAGAGCAGCAGGATCGCACAGACGATCGTGATCGGAAGCGTCAGTATCATGCGGTCGGACAGACCAACTACCGCCGCAACCGCCATGGCACCGAACGCTACGTGGGATAAGCCGTCACCGATATATGAGAATCTCTTCAGGACGAGGATCACGCCGAGAAGTGATGAGCACAGCGCGATCAGAACGCCTACGATGAGCGCATATCTTACGAAAGGATATTCGAGGGATGTGATCAATGTATCAATGATGGTGATGACCTCCCTCCAGATACTTCGCGCCTGCTGATGATGTCTTGTAGTCATCAACGCTGCCGAAGAAGAAATTATTTCCGATATGAAGAACGTGCTTCGCGTATTTAACGGAGCATGCGATGTCGTGGGAGATCATGATGATAGTGATCCCCTCGTCATTTAATTTGTCGATAAGTTCGTACATCTCGAGAGTCACCATCGGGTCGAGGCCTGATACGGGCTCGTCCAAAAGGAGCATCTTCTCTGTGGCGCAGAGCGCTCTTGCAAGGAGCACGCGCTGCTGCTGGCCGCCCGAGAGGTCGCGGTAGCTCCACTTCGCGAGGTCGATTATTCCCAAACGCTTCATGTTGTCGAGAGCTCTCTTCTTTGCCGCCTTGGAGTAGAAAATGTTGAATCCCAGGCTGTTCTGGCAGCCGGACAGTACTACTTCGTAAACCGAAGCAGGGAAGTCCTTCTGTACAACTGTCTGCTGCGGGAGATATCCGATCTTCGAAGCTGTTAGGTCGTCGTTATATTCGATGGTGCCTGCGAGGGGCTTCTGGAGTCGGAGGATCGTTCTCATGAGCGTGGACTTGCCCGCGCCGTTCTCGCCGACGATGCAGAGATAGTCACCCTTCTCGACACTGAAGCTTAAGTCTTCAGCGAGAGTGATGTTCTCGTAACCGAGTTTGAGATTCTTGCAAACGAGCTGATCCATGTTATCCGAGTGCCTTCTTCAAAACTTCGAGATTGCTTTCCATTATCTGCACATAAGATCTGTTGTCGGATGTCTTTGTGCTCTGCATCGAATCCAGGACCAGGATCTCCTGATTCTTGGATGTTGTATTGTCGATGATTGTTTTTGCGATTGCCTGGTCTGCGCTGTCGATCGTGATGACGGCTGTTAAGCCCAGTTCATCCACCTTGTTTGAGAGGAATACGACAGTGTCAAAGCTTGCCTCTGTCTCAGCTGAGCACCCTGCGAAAGCAGCATAGTACTTGAGGTTATAGTCATCAGTCAGATATCTGAACGGGAATCTGTCGCCGAAAAGGAGCGTATCCTTGCCGGCGTTATTTACGACTTCCTGATATTTGAGATCGAGCTCATAAAGAGTAACACCATATGCTTCGGCATTATCGTCGTACTTCTGGCGGTTATCGGGATCAGCTTCTCCCATTGCCTTTGCGATCTCAATAACAAGTCTCTGAGCGTGATTGAGCGAGAGCCATACATGCTCATCGTATTCGGCTCCGCCTTCTTCCTCGTCTTCTTCAGCCTGCATGCCTTCAACGATCTCTTCCTGAACGGTCTCGCCATCCAGGATCGCCATAAGGTTTACAACCTTCATGTCCTTATTGACTGCTTCCTTGACCGCATCTCCGACCCACTCGTCAGACTCACCTCCGACATAAACGAAAACGTCGCAAGATGAGATCTTGATGATGTCGCTTGCCGTCGGCTGGTAGCTGTGCATGTCAACACCGTTGTCGCAAAGGAGGGTCAGCTCGATGTTGCCGATATTGTCGCCTGCGATGTTTCTGACCCAGTCGTATTCAGGGAAGATGGTCGTAACGATCTTCAGTTTGTCTGACTTGACGGATCCTGCAGATGAGGAACATGAGCAGGCAGCGAAAAGAATCGGTGCCGTGAGCAGCCCTGAGATGAGTTTTCGCGCATATTTATATAAAGCCGGCATTTCTTCCTCCGGCGGCTTAAGGCCGCCTGCTCCTCTTATTATTTATAAGTTCGTGGAAAGTATTATATGAGCGGGTTTTTCGGGTGTCAATATGAAACTGATTATCAATTTCAACAAAATGTGAGAATTGTTCTCATTTTGTCCGTTTGTGCAGGAAATTCCCTTCAGAAAAGCCGCTTTGAATCGCAGATCGACACGCATTGCGGTTCGTTTTGCGGTTGGTCTGGCCCGAAAACAGGGTTTTGAACCGCGGATCGACACGCACTGCGGTTCATTTTGCGGTTCGTTTGGCCGGTACAGACAGCGTTCACCCGTCGTGGATGGGACTTAGCGGTTTTATGAAGCTGCAATTTTGAAAAACGATACACTAACGATACACTGAACATGTAGCATACTCCTGACGGAGGTTCTCATGTACAGAGTCTTACTCGTTGAAGATGACAGCCAGATAAGGGAAGTTATCGGGGATTACTTCAAAAGGCGCGACAGGATCGAGCCGGATTTTGCCGGGGACGGAAATACCGGCCTTTCGAAAGTGCTGAATGAAGAATACGACCTCATCCTTCTCGATATCATGATGCCGGGCATAGACGGGTTCGAACTCTGCAAGATCATCAGAAAGAGGTCGGATATACCGGTAGTCTTTCTGACCGGAAAAGTCAGGGAAGAGGATATCCTGTACGGTTACGAGCTCGGCGCCGACGATTATATCGTGAAGCCGTTTTCGATCGCGGTCCTGTACAGCAAGCTCCTGGCGCTTCTGGAGCGGACAAAGACGGAACCCGTGCAGTGCAGGATTATAGAGAGCGGCCGGATAACGCTTGATCCGATAAGATTTGAAGTGAAGGTCGCAGGCGAAGTGGTCGATCTCCCGCCCAAGGAATACCAGATCCTCAAGTACATGATGGAGCACCCCGGGACGGCGGTCACGAGAAAGCTTTTGCTGGCCGTTGCCTGGAACGACGACATGTACATAACAGAGCGCGTCATAGACAACCGCGTTAAGAACCTCCGCAAGTTACTTCGCAAAGAAGGAGCCCGCATCAAGACTCTGATCGGAGTCGGTTACAGGTTCGACTAAAGAGCCCGTACGGATGCTTAATGACCGGGGGAGGGAATTGCTCATGAAACACAGAAAATACCGCCATTTCGCATTTCCGAGGATCGTCGCGGGACTGCTCGTCGCAGTTATGATCTTCGGAATATCAGTATTGTTTCTCGGTGAAAGGTTTAACCGGGCTGTCTCGTCAGGTTTCAGCGGCTACGACGATGTGATCGGGAGAATTCTTGAGAGTTACGACAAGGGCGACATCAATGACATGTTTATAGACATGTACACTAATTTCTATCATCCGGATTTCCTGAGACTGGCAAGGATAAATGACGACGGGAGTTTTTCTTCGATATATGAGACAAATTACGATCTCATTCCTGTCTCCAGAGGCCTTCATGACTGGATCTATATCACACATGACGAAGCTCTGCTGTCGGAGGGGAACAAGTATTCGAAGACCGCTAAAACCGGCTTCGAGATAAATATCATTTACAGAAAATGTGATGAACTTTGGAACATCACATCTTCTGAAGACCTTTATTTCGCCAATACTTATGATCTGCTCAGTCTGTCTGAGGGATACTACAATCCGTCGTCGGTCTTCATGTATCTTACTGAGATCACGGGTCAGGTATCTTACCCGCAGCTTGCCGTTAATTCATACTATGTTGACGATGAATATCTTCATTTGGGCAAGGTCTCAGAAGCTTACCTGGGCGCCGGAGAAGAGAAACCTTTCGGGAAGAAATGGGATTTTACCGATGCTTCGAAAAAAGACCTGTATATATACAGCAAATCGGATACAGGCGATATCCTTGACGACTATCCGACACCGACTGTATATGCACGCAACTGCCGTCCGGATGAGTTTTTCAGGCAGACAGGCAATATATTCCTGACTGATAATATTGATGACCTGACTGCTGCCACCGGAGGGGAGATCTCTCCGGATAACGGGCAGACACGGTCCTACGGGCATGTAATAAACGCAAACGGCTACACAACACAGGGAAAGATAAAGATCTTGGAGATCGGCGAAAACAAATACCTGTATGAGGTTGTCGCTACCACGATATCATTTAATGAGTTTTACGGACCTTATCTGATCATCTATGCAGTAATTCTCCTTGTCTTCTGTGCCGGAATTGCCATGATCGCGGCCGTGAAGCCTTACAGACAATATAAAAAGGCATACGAGTACAACGAGTTCAAGAATAATCTCATCGATTCACTGGCCCACAATCTTAAGACCCCGCTGCAGATCCTGGGCGGATATGCCGAGAATCTCAAAGATGTCACCGACGGGAATGACAAAAACAGTTATGCCGACAAGATCCTAGTTAAGACATCTGAGATGAACGCGGACATTGAATCGATCCTTAAGACCGCGGAGAAGAGTAATCTGGTCTTTGAAAAATGCTCCGTCAGGGAGGTTATCGTATCCGAAGCGGAAAAGGCCGGCGCGGATATTGATATCAAAGGCGACAAAGAGATAAAGATGGACAGGGAATACTTCTCCCAGGCGGTCTGCTGTCTGATCGATAATGCCGTGAAGTATAAGACGGAAGGCACGAAGATCGGGGTAAAGATCGGCAAAAATGATATCAGGATCACGAATAAGACCGGCAGGGATAAGTTCGTGCCCGGTATCGGGATCGCAATCGCAGAGAGGATAATCGGACAACATGGGCTTATGCTCAAGACCGGGCTTAAGGACGGAATTTTCGAGACCGTAATCGTAAAGAAATAGGTATAGCAGGAATAGAAAAGTGCAGACCCCGCGCGAAGACTGTCACATGTGTTACAATATCTGACAGTTTATCAAGCGGGGTATCTATTTTGAAAAGCAATAAAAGACTTCTGATCATCTCGATCATTGCATTCGTATTTTTCGGAGTTATCTGTTTCTTCTTAAGGAACCTGATCTTCGGAGGTGTTGCCGGAACATATGAAGAAGCGGTTCCCAACAGGTCCGAATATAACGACAAATGGATCTCTTACGAGGTTATAGCATGTCTCGGAGTATATGCAGAAGAGACAGAGTCGCAGTACTTCATTCCCACGGGCCACTCCTACTATTACCTGATCTGGATGGCAGACGGTTCCATTATGCCGCTTTCCGTATCCAAGAAGGCTGACAGGGAATATCTGGATGCTCTGACTGAAGCGACTTACGATTATATCGACGGCAAGACAAAGATGATCGAGATGGAGCCTAAGACTTTTATCGGTACGATAAAATCACAGGAGACCGAGGCGAAGAAGTATTACGATGAAGCTCTTTCCTATATGGGTACGACCGTATCAGACGGCTGGACTGTCCGCTATGAACTCCTGGACTGCACGGAAACACGAGTCAAATATATTCTCTTATGCAGCGCGGTCATGATGATCCCCGTTCTGGGACTTGTGGTAACGGCCGTTGGCGCCAGGAAAGAAAAGCGCAGGCAGCAAAACCCCGAGCAGGATTATCTGCCGAGATAGTTACTCCGGAACAGAACCATCCTTAGCTATGCCCTGATCCAGTTCCGTATTCGCATACGGCCCGGCATACGGGTTGACCGCAGGGCTGTCCGCAGCAGGTGTCTCAGCCTTATTCGCGAAGAAATAATTAACGACCGGCACGATGAGCCTGGCATTGGGCTCGTTGAGCGAGCAGCTGAAGACAGGCTTTTTCACATCCTTTATAAAGACAGACGCAAGATTGCTCATATATGAAGTGCTGTTTGCCGCGCCGCTGAAATTGTTCTTATCGATGACGATCGTCTTTTTGCGCTTCTCGTAAGTGATCTTATCCCTTGTGATCACGAGACCGCAGATATTTGCGGTCGCGCCGTTTTCGATCCTTTCGATAAGGCGCTCGCCGACCTTCCTTACGACGATGCTGTAGAACGGGGGAGCGACGACTTCGAACTCGTTTTTGATGCGCTTATATGTTCCTATGCCGTAAGCGGAATAGCCGCTGCGCCTGAACCTGTGCTTCGTGCCGTCATAAGTCGTGAAGTCGAAATTGTAATTGAAGGACTTGCTGAAATAGAAGTAGATCATGGACGAAGAATTAAGCGCCCCGGCCTGGATCACTGCGATATCGTCATACTTGACCACGTCACCGTTCATATCAACGAAAGTATCATAGAATGTTACCTTTTTGCGGTCCTTGTCATAAGGCACGACAAGCATTCCGTTATTTCCGAGATACTGATTATCCAATTTCCTGTCCTCCGTGTTCTCTTGCAAACGATTAGAAAAGTCTACCCTTTCTGACAGGCAATGGCAATGATTTCCGGTCCTTGCAGTTTTTTATCCATCAAAACCGACTTGAAACATGGATAAAAACATGGATTTTGGGAGTTTTCCATGTTTTCGTACAGCAAAATCTCAGAAAAACACGGATAAAAAACTGAATCACGAAAACTGGATAAAGTTAGGCGCTATTAACCCCTTTTCGGCCTTTGCGAAAATCATTTGCCCCAATATGTCTCATATATATGGAAATCTTCTGTTAACAACGCATACTTTCCCTTATTTTGCGGTTGAGTTTTGGTGAAAAGATTGTAAGATAAGTACGTTATAAAAAATATCCAGGAGGACATATATATGGCATTGGTAACAACGACCGAGATGTTCAAAAAGGCTTATGACGGCGGCTATGCAGTCGGCGCATTCAACGTTAACAACATGGAAATCGTTCAGGGAATCACAGAGGCAGCAGGCGAGCTCAAGAGCCCTGTCATCCTTCAGGTTTCCAAGGGCGCAAGAGCTTATGCTAACCACACATATCTCGTAAAGCTCGTTGAGGCAGCTATCATCGAGAATCCCGAGATCCCGATCGCACTTCACCTTGACCACGGTGATACATTTGAGCTTTGTAAGTCATGCATCGACGGCGGCTTCACATCCGTCATGATCGACGCTTCTTCAAAGTCTTTCGAGGGGAACATCGCCCTCACAAAGCAGGTTGTTGAGTATGCTCACGACCACGGCGTAGTTGTTGAGGCTGAGCTTGGCACACTCGCAGGCATTGAGGACGAGGTTGTCGTAGAGGCAGGCCACGAGAGCTACACAAGACCTGAAGAGGTTGAGGAATTCGTTTCCAGAACAGGCTGCGACTCCCTCGCTATCGCTATCGGAACAAGCCACGGCGCTTACAAGTTCACAGCAGCTCAGTGCACAAGAAATGAAGAGGGCATCCTTGTACCTCCTCCGCTCCGTTTCGACGTTCTCGAAGAGTGCATCAAGAGACTTCCGGGCTTCCCGATCGTTCTTCACGGTTCTTCTTCCGTACCTCAGGAATTCGTTAAGATGGTTAACGAGTACGGCGGAAATATGCCTGATGCAGTAGGTATCCCTGAAGAGCAGCTCCGTAAGGCAGCTACACTCGCTGTATGCAAGATCAACATCGACTCCGATATCCGTCTTGCAATGACAGGTAACATCCGTAAGTATTTCGCAGAGCATCCCGATCACTTCGATCCCCGCCAGTACCTTAAGCCCGCTCGTCAGGCAGTTAAGGACATGGTTGCTCACAAGATCAAGTACGTTCTCGGTTCAGACGGCAAGGCTTGATCTTAAGCTGGCAAGTTATATCTTACTGAATTTATGGGGGCTGTCTCGGAATGAGACAGCCTCTGTCTTTTTCCTAATGAAACCGTCGCAGATCAGCATCGATACAGCAGTCGACGAAACGTCGACGGAAATGGCTCTTTTCGTCGACTTTTGCCACTTTTTCGACCGATAAATTGTAATGCTATATAATAGCGGTTGTCGGAGGATACATTTTGATGCGAGAAAAGCTTACAGCAGCGATCCTGATATTGGCCTGTGTCATGCCACTGGCATCCTGTACTGTGCCCAAGACCACGGAAGAAATTGAGGATACGGAGACTGAGACCACAGAAGAAAAAGATCTTTCTTTCTCGGAAGAAAAGATATATGAAAACATCGATAAGATTGCCGCAGCGCTCGCGAACTGCGACTTTGAAGATCTGAGCAGCCGCTGTGTCAGTACTCCTTATGAGGTGCTTGGCCTTATGCCTGTCGTTGAGGAGGAAGATGAAGATGATCTCAGTTATAAGGTAACTGACAATATGCTCCTCATAAAGAACATGATCGCCTCTACGATCACTTATAAGATCGATGAGACGAGCTACAAGGCGAAGATCTTCGATAAGAAATACTCGGTTGACGTTACTTTCTCATATAAGGACTATTCTAAAGTCGTGCGGCTGAGGGATAAGTTCCTGGGCCCCGCGGATTTCAATACGCTTATGGCTGAAGAAGAGCGCACGATCGATCAGGTCTTCACTTTGGAATTCGTTAAGAGAGATAACCATTATCTCCTTTCAAATGCCAATGATCTCGCAATTCTATATGCTTATGATCTTCCCGAACTCGAATTCATGAAGAATCATTTTGACATGATCGAGAACAGTTACATGACCGGTCCGGGCTGGGATCCTTATATGGAGTGTTATTACGATACCAACACCTTCGAGTTCGTTATCGAACTTGATGCTTATGCCAGCAATTATATCTGGAGATACGTTTATCTCGTCTCGGAAGAGACCGAACCCGAATGGACCCGGCTATATCTATCCGACACCATAGTCGACAAGTATCCCACGGGCATACACCTGACATATACTCAGGAAGAAAATTTCAGCACCGGTTTCTACTGCTTCATTATTTATGATCTTCAGTCAGAGCAGGTCTACGGCTGGGAATTCAACGTATATAATACCGATGAGATGATTCCTTCTATTTCAATACCCGAATGGACTTTTACGGATGTAACGGAATCGGCTGAAGAGACGGAAGAACCGGACTGATACTGTTTATGCGGTCCCGGTCTGTTCCGGCCCCCATTTCCTTTCGATCTTCTTAAAGATGAACCGCGCGATCACCATGCCTGCTATGCCTGCAGTCATCCAGGCGAACGGGTCTGATGCGACGGCAATATAGTAATTGTGGACTGCGATCGAATAGAACGATGTGATCATTCTCGCGCCGAGTTCGACGAAGCCCAGGATCATAGCAATGCTGGCAAAACCCACGGACTGGATCGTATGTCTGTATATGAAGATCATGGCCAGGAAGAAATAGCAGACCGCGCACTCGATAATGTAAGGCATTGCCCACGGAATATAGACTGATACGTCGACTTCTGTGTCAAAGAAGACCCAAAGGATACGGGGAACGGCGAGTATCGCGATAACGGCTGCCAGGACAGAATAGACGATATAAAGTTTCAGCGCTGCTTTAACGCCTTCACGGATCCTCTTCATGTTCCGCGCGCCGTAGTTCTGTCCCGCATATGCAGCCATAGTCTGGCCTACCGAGAACATACCCATGGTGATGATGCCCTGGAACTTGCTTGCTGCGGTGATAGCGGTAACGGCGACAGAATCAAAGTAGTTAAAAGCGCTCTGCATTATCACCGTACCGGAAGCCGTGATGCCGTACTGGACTGCCATGGGGAGTCCCAGGCGGAGCTGCTGCTTTATGATTGCGGGATTTAACTTCCAGTCTTCTTTCGAAGGGCGGAGAACAGGCATTTTCGCATATATATAGATGATGCAGGGAATAACGGCCAGCCCCTGGGCGATGACAGTCGCCAGAGCCGCGCCGAAAGTCCCCAGACCGAACTTTATGATGAACAGCAGATCCAGGCCGATGTTCGTTCCTGCCGAGCACAGGAGGAATATCAGAGGCATCTTGCTGTTGCCGACCGCCCTCATAAGCGAGGCGCAGTAGTTATACATGATGACGCAGACGATACCCGAGCAGATAGTCGAGATGTATGTGTAAGCGTATTCGAAAAAGTCTTCCGGTGTGTGCATGAGCCTTAAAAGGGGACGCATGAAGATAAGCCCCGTGACCGTGATGAGCGCGGCGATTATAAGCGAGAGATAAAAGCCGTTGGTAACGGATGCCTTTACGCCTTTTTCATCGGCAGCGCCGTACTTCTGGCTCGTAACGATAGAGAATCCTGACACCATGCCGTTCGACGTTCCGAACATCAGGAACATGATCGTGCCCGTGGAACCGACGGCTGCCAATGCGAGCGGATCAACGAACCTGCCGACGATGACGGTATCCACGATGTTATAGAGCTGCTGGGCTACATTGCCTAACAGCAGCATCATCGTGAATTTCAGTATGATCGACATAGGGGAGCCCTTTGTCATATCTGTGTCGGTTCTTTTCGGCGCCATAATATCCTCTTATTTTGAATACCGCACATTATATGACTGTATTTTGTAAATTCATATCAGAAACTTTGCTAATATTGCCGATTTCCACGGTCAAACGAAGGCTTTGTCCCAATGTTCACGGCTTGTTTACATAAGCGACCGTTCGAAAACAAGAAAAATAAAATAAATGCAAGTAAAATAAAATTGGGCATTTCCGAAATACTGTATATTCAGCATGGACAGCAATTTTGCGCGCCGCCCTAATCCTCATGACCGGAGGTTCTGTTAATGAACGAGATAAACCTTAACTGGAATGATTATATTGAGACTGCGGTAGAGACTGCCGCCGAAGGCATTGTAATGCTCGAGAACAAGGGCAATGTTCTGCCCCTGAAGAAGGGCACCCGCGTTGCCCTGTTCGGGAGGATGCAGACTCATTATTACAAGTCCGGCACCGGTTCCGGCGGAATGGTCAATGTTAACCATGTAACGGACATAAGAGAAGGTCTTAACGACTGCCCCGACATTACGTTGGACGCAGAACTTATGGACATATATGACAAATGGGATTTAGAGAATCCCATCGATGCAGGGCTCGGCTGGGGCAAGGAGGCATGGTCTCAGGCCGAGATGCCTGTGTCGGAAGAACTCGTTTCCACATTGGCAGCGCGCAATGACACGGCTGTTATCATCATCGCAAGGACTGCAGGTGAGGACCGCGACAATTCCGCGGAAAAGGGCGCATATTTCTTAAGCGACAGCGAAGAGGAAATGCTCGGAAATGTAACCAAAGCGTTTGAAAAGACCGTCGTTCTTCTCAATGTCGGCAACATCATAGATATGTCATTCGTCACCAAATATGACATCAAGGCAGTGCTCTATGTCTGGCAGGCCGGCATGATCGGAGGCACCAGTGTCGCAAGAGTGCTTTCCGGCAGGGTAAATCCATCGGGATGCCTTCCGGACACTATCGCGAAGTCTCTCGAAGACTATGCTTCCACCGCGAACTTCTGCAAGGATCTGCATGAAGACATCTATCAGGAAGATATTTTCGTAGGCTACAGATATTTCTCGACATTCGCGAACGATGCCGTTCTGTACCCCTTCGGTGCCGGTCTCTCATATACGACTTTCGAGTTAAAGGACAAAGAATTCGGATTCAGCAAGGAAGACATCGTTGTGGTACGTGTCACTGTAAAGAATACCGGCAGCGTATCAGGCAAAAAGGCAGTCATGCTTTACTGCAAAGCTCCTGACGGCAAACTTTCCAAGCCTTCCAGAGTATTGGTCGGATTTACGAAGACGGGAACGATCCCTGAAGGCGGAGAGGAGACGGTTACCATTACTGCTCCTGTCAAAAGGTTCGCATCCTTTGACGATGACGGCAGAACAAGCAACGGCAAAACCGGTTTTGTTCTCGAGAAGGGAAGATATGAGTTCTTCTTAGGAAGCGATTTTATTTCCGCTGAAGAAGTCGGATCTTTTGATCTCTCAGATAACAGGATGCTCGAAGAGCTCGGCACGGCACTGGCTCCCACCAAGCCTTTTAAGCGCCTTACTGCAATTCCCAACGGCGACGGAACATATTCGAAGGGCGAAGAGGACACGCCTCTTGCCACGGTCAATTATCTTGAGTCCCGTATGGAGCGCGTAGGCCCCGAGATCCCGCAGACAGGCGATAAGGGCATTAAGCTTACTGATGTAAAACACGGCAGGAATACGATGGACGAGTTCGTCGCACAGCTCACCGATGAAGACCTCTCCCTCATTATCAGAGGCGAGGGTATGGGAAGCCCCAAGGTCACGATCGGTACGGCAGCCGCATTCGGAGGAGTTACAAAAGAACTTAAGGCATTGGGCATTCCTACGCTCTGCTGCACTGACGGTCCTTCGGGAATGAGACTCGATTCAGGCAAGAAAGCATTCTCGCTCCCCAACGGAACATGTCTTGCATCGACGTTTAATGTCGCGCTCGTTGAGGAGCTCTACTCATATCTCGGTGTCGAGATGCTTTCCAATAAGATCGATGCCCTTCTGGGCCCCGGCATCAACATTCACAGACATCCTCTGAACGGCCGTAATTTCGAGTATTTCTCCGAAGATCCGCTCCTTACGGGACTTATGGCCGTAGCGCAGGTCAAGGCACTCGAGAAGTCCGGCGTATCGCCCGTTATCAAGCATTTCTGCGCGAATAACCGCGAGACACACAGACGTGAGATGAGCTCTACTCTCTCATCCCGCGCGCTCCGCGAGATCTATCTTCCTGCCTTTGAGATCGCAGTCAAAGAGGGCGGCGCGAGATGTATTATGACCAGCTACAACCGTATCAACGATATCTACAGCGCGAACCATTACGACCAGAACACCATGATCCTCCGTGAACAGTGGGGCTTTAAGGGTCTCGTAATGACCGACTGGTGGGCATACATCAACAAGGAAGTTACGCTGGCCGAGAAATATAATCTCGAAGATCATTCTGTCATGGCGAGATCCCAGAATGACGTATATATGGTATGCACGAGTGTCGAGAAGGAGAATCTTTTAGAGACTGATACCTATAAGGAACTGACCGAGGGTGACGGAACGAACATCACCCGCGCAGAGCTCCAGCGCAATGCAGTCAACATCCTGAACTTCGCCATGAACACTCCCGCCATGGACAGAGTGGAGGGAAACGAAGTCACGATCGATCACATTGACAGTCCCTTCTCAGACGATGATGTGGAAGTCGATACGGACCTCTTCTATTCGATGACCGATGAAGTCACGATCGAGTGCAAGACGAAGACCTCGAGAGGCAAGGATTTTGTTTTCGGGATCACGTGCGAGAAGCAGGGCTATTATGAACTTGAGTTTACCGGTTATTCCAATCTGGGTGAGCTTGCGCAGATTCCCATGACGGTCTATATCACGAGTATTCCGGTCGCAGTCATCACATGGAACGGAACGAACGGGGAACTTGTCTCCAAGAGCTGCGAGTGCATGATGTATGCGAAAAACTGCGTCTTCCGCGCTCATTTCGCATCAGGCGGCGTATCGATCAAAACGCTTAAAGTAAAGTATTTAAGGTCTCTCGACGAACCAGAGGGACAGACGGAATAATTTCCCAACTGACGAAAAAAATAAAAACAGAAAAAAGTGTGAAAAATACAGGAAGGCGGTTTCCTGTATTTTTTGTTTTAAGCTCTTATTACAGACCGATTTACTTACAAGGTCTGCGGTTACTTTTTGTGTTAACATTAATATGTTGTTTATGAGCAATAGGAGATGGTCTTAAATGCAGAAAAAAGAAAACGATAATTTTGATGAATTCGCCGCCAATTACAGAGAAGTTATTACCGAAAACGTTCAAAAACTGTCAGGTAAAGACAGTGAATATTTTTCAGAATATAAGATCATTGAACTGGCCAGACGCTTTGACACTGATGCGAAAATAAAAATTCTCGATCTTGGATGCGGTGACGGAATCTGTTCGAAGTATTTCAGGTCCATATTCAGGAATTGTACGTACACGGGAATTGATATATCAAATGAAGGTATAAATATAGCACAGAAGCAATACGATTCTTTAGGTAACGTTTCCTTTGAAGTATATGATGGAGAGCATATTCCGTTTGATGATGACTCATTTGATATGATATTTATCGCATGTGTTATACACCATATCAAATCCGATAATCATAAGAATATAATCAGCGAATGCAGGCGTGTATTAAAGAATCATGGAAGTCTTGTTATTTTTGAGCACAATCCTAACAATCCGGTAACTATGAAAGCGGTTAATACATGTCCATTTGATAAGGATGCCGTATTGATGAAATCCAAATATCTTAAGAAGCTTATGACTGAATGCGGATTAACTGATGTTAAAGTCAGATATACCATTTTTATTCCCCGTAAGGGTATTCTCGAAAAACTGGTTCCTTTGGAAAAAGGGTTGTATTGGTGTCCTATGGGTGGACAATATTATGTAACCGCTAAAAAGCATGAGGTAACCTTGGAATGAAACTGTGCTTATATATAGTAGTGCCTTGTTATAACGAAGAAAGTGTACTTCCGATAACAGTGGATACTTTTATTGGATAAATCGAATCTCTGACAAATAATGATGTCATTAGTAAAGTTTTATTTGTTAATGATGGTAGTTCAGATAATACCGGGGAATAGTAGGAGAGCAGTCTGGAAAATGCTCTTGAGTAACAGACCTTTCACTTGCCCGAAACTACGGTCACCAAAATGCACTGCTGGCAGGTCTGTCTGAGACAGTCGATAAATGCGACATAACTATTTCTATGGATTGTGACGGACAAGATGATATTAATGCTGTCGATGAGATGATAAAAGAATACTTAAACGGCAGCGAGATCGTTTACGGTATCAGAAAAGACCGAAAGACAGATACTTTTTTCAAAAGACATCCTGCTCAGTTCTTTTATATATTTCTGGCTTGGATTGGAGTTAAGACAGTCTATAATCATGCGGACTACAGACTTATGTCAAATGCAGTTGTTAAGGAATTAATGAACTACCACGAAGTCAATATGTACTTAAGAGGACTGATTCCTTTGTTAAGTTACAAAAGTTCATCTGTATACTATTCCAGAACAGAAAGATTTGCAGGAAAGATTCATTATCCGTTAAGAAAGATGATTAATCTTGCCATGGACGGAATTACTAGTTTGAGTATAAGACCGCTTAGAATAAGACCGCTTAGAATAATCATAACTTTCGGATTGATCGTTACGTTCCTCTGTTTCATCGGTGTTATATGGTCAATTATCGTAAGTCTTACGGGAAATACCATCGAAGGCTGGGCTAGCAGCACCTGTATTGTATGCTTCCTTATCGGATAGGCATTTTATATTAATTATACTTTGTATTAAAATATGGTTGGCTTTTCTTGAGCCGACCTTATCTGATTTAGGGGATATATGAGAAGAGACTACTTCACATGCGTATTCTTGGGACTGATTGCGGGAGCTTTGACTTTCGTGTGTTTTAAGCCGCTCTATTTTACATGGGATTCAGTGATCCCGAGGGATTTTTCTTTCTATGAGAAGATCGCGAGCATCCTCTACACGCTGTTCTTTATCTTTTTCCTGCCGTTCTTTGCGGCATTCAAGAAAAAGGAATGGATCAACTGGGGTCTTGCGGCATACGGACTCATGGCATATTTTCCGCTGTGGTTCTATCCCGCACCGGAGCTTATCAAAGGCGAACAGGCTGATATGCTCCATATTCTCGGAGCGCTCTGCTTAAGAACAATATATTCCGTGATGCAGGCTCCTTTTGCCGCGCTTTCGGCTTTTATCGGAGATGGGGCCGCCTCCATGGTCGTTTACTGGATCCTTCCGGTTGCTGTCATCTGGCCGGTAATATTCAGGATAATCCGCTTCTACAGAAGAGCTTATCTTTCCGAACAGCTTAACCCGATGACACCGGATCAGGCTGCTCCCGCCGCATCGAAAGCGCCTGAGAAGCCCGAGAAACCGGAAGTCCTCGGCACGGTCATCAGTGCGCCTGTAACCGCACAGACCCCGGCCGACATAACGCGTAAGAACCAGCCTGCGGCAAAGACCGGAGAGACGGAAGAGATCCGTGCCGGCAAGGCTGAGGAGAAACCTGAAATAAAAGAAGGCCGTACGCCTAAGCGCGTCGGCGTAAGGGCTCCGGTAAGACCGGTACATGTAGGTGTTGAAGCCCCGCAGAAGGAGAAGGTCGAAGCGCTCGGATCCGGACCTGCCAAGGAAGAAGCAAAACCCGACGAAGTCATCTATATGGGGTCTCCAAAGCCGAAGTCTGATGAAGCTATCCCGATGCCTGCCCCGAAGCCGAGATCCGACGAAGCTATTCCCATGCCCGCTCCGAAGCCTTCGCCTGATAAACCCATCCACCTGGGCGCGCCGTCATCCGAAAGCAGTAAAGAGTGACAAATGTCCCTAAAGCCGCCGCCTGCAGCCTTTAGGTTGAAAACAGACCGCTCACCCTGTAAAATGTATCAGTTAGCTAATAGGATGGAGATTCGAATCAATGGCAAAGAATAATAAATTCTGGAAAACTTATCTTGCCGGAAGCGACGATAAGAAGCATGCCGCACAGACCGGAGAGGATCCTCTCGAAGAGGGTCTGAAGGATCTGACATGGTTCGAGAGCTCCAAGCGCGCCGTCCAGAGGGGACTCCACAAGACCTATGAGACATTCGGCGAGGAAGTCGGCAACTCGGTCACTTCAGGTGTTGTTGTCCTTTACCTTTTGGGATTACTTCCTTTTGCTGCAATAAACACATATTTAAGAGTTTCGGCCATGGACAGTGCCTCACAGGCTCACGTTGTCATGTCCGTTATCGCTATATCCGCGTTCATCATTACTTTGATCCTGTCGCTCATCATGTCCACGGTATATCACCTCATGAAGCACGGCACTCCTCACAAGAGAGTAATGAACAAGGTAAACAGAAGCGTTGCTTATTTTGCCATCCTTGGCGCATATACGCCTATCTGCATTAATGTCTTAAGTAATATCTCCGGAGCCGTTCTTTGGGCACTGGAAGCTGCAATGGCGATCGCGGGCGTATTGGTTACTGCGCTTGCTTATCACACAAGAGTCGGCAAGGGTTTTACATATTTTATTTATGCAGCCATGGGCTGGGCGATCATCTTCAGGATCGTTGAGTTCTACAGGAACACTTCGACTGTCTGCTTCTGGCTTCTTCTGTCAGGTGCGATAGTTTATACGATAGGAATCTTTTTCGCACCATCAAAGAGACGCTTCAAGTTCTCGCACATGGTATGGCACTTCTTCTGCATTGCAGGCGTCGTGCTCCACGTATTGGGATTCGTTTATTTCTTCGGATAAGTTATTTATATATAAGTTTATGAAGGGCTTTCCCGGATCAGGGAAAGCCTTTTTATTTTATGGAGACGTGACTCCGTCGAGAACGCGAGGAACGAAGCGTGCGAGACAATAAACCACCCGCTATGCGGGTGCGCGACAGAAGTTATACAAAGAAGTCACCTTTCCCTATAATCGAGGTGTTCAAGCCAAAATTACAGAAAGGAAAGGTGACAAAATGGCAAAC
>JAZSFQ010000042.1:0-15791 GCA_045532275.1 Saccharofermentans sp.
TTCAATGGTAGAACTTCAGCCTTCCAAGCTGACCACGTGGGTTCGATTCCCATCACTCGCTCCAGGGTCATTAGCTCAGCTGGATAGAGCAACAGCCTTCTAAGCTGTGGGCCGGAGGTTCGAGTCCCCCATGGCTCACCAATTAAAGGAGATGTCAGAGATTACATCTCCTTTTTTATTTGCTTTTTTTACACTGCTTTGCTGATCAGCGAAATGTATATCACTTTTGCGTGAGAATGAAGTGACCGCGTCTCCGATCTCAGCCTCTTTTGTCCCAAATTTTCTGTATAAGAAAAATGGGATAAGAAAATGCTCGTATTTTTATCCCAAATCTCTCTAGGAAAAAGTTTGGGACAAAACTGCCGTTTTCACTTCGTAAAAAACATAGGAAATTGCCCCAAATCTTCGATATGCGTTTTTATGGGACAATAATCGTGTCCCAAAATTCCATATACGCTATTTTGGGATAAACGAGCCCGAATGTGTGGAAAAACTAAGCATCTGGCATACAGCATATTATCACCAGGCAAATTATAACTTCGCTTTTGCGGACAACTTTCATTCAGTGCGGTTCGGGCTTGAAGGATATCGAAATCTTTGTGTTATAATCGAAAAATCATACATTTATATTATTTATATAGAGGAGTTGTTTGGAATATGCCGGGTAAAAAGGATTACGGCAATGAGAGCATCTCGATGCTCAAGGGAGCGGACAGGGTAAGACTGCGTCCTGCTGTTATTTTCGGTTCGGATAATCTTGAGGGATGCATCCATTCGTTCTTCGAGATCTTATCCAATTCCATCGACGAGGCCAGGGAAGGTCACGGCGATAAGATAATCATCACGAGATTTGCCGATGGTACGATCGAGGTCGAGGATTTCGGCCGCGGAATCCCCATGGATTACAATGCCAAAGAGGGAAGATATAACTGGGAGCTCGTTTACTGCGAGCTTTATGCGGGCGGCAAATATAATAACAATGCTTCGGGCGATTACGAGTTCTCTTTGGGACTTAACGGCCTCGGCGCATGCGCCACGCAGTACGCTTCAGAGTTCTTTGAAGTAACCGTTTTCAGAGATCACACCAGATATGATATGTCATTTAAGAAGGGTGAGCCGGTCACTGAACTTATCCAGGAACCCTACAGGTTCAAAAGAACGGGTACCATCCAGCGCTGGAAGCCCGATACAGAGGTCTTTACTGAGATCATCATCCCTCTCGCGACATTTAAGGAGATCATCAAGCGCCAGTCCGTTATCAACAGCGGTATCGAGTTCATATTAAAGGATGCCGAATCGGGCGAGGAATTCTCTTTTATCTATCCCGAGGGCATCAAGGGCTATGTCGAAGAACTCTCGGATATGAGAGGATTTACGGAAGTTCACACTTTTTCAGGCGAGGGAAGAGGCAGGGACAAGGACGACCGTGACGAGTATAAGGTCAGGGCTGAGGTTGCTTTCTGCTTTAATAATGAGATAAATGCTCTCGAATATTTCCATAACTCGAGTTTCCTCGAACACGGCGGATCGCCCGATAAGGCTGTCAGGAACGCATTTGTAGCCGAGATAGATAAACAGATCAAGCAGCGCGATAAGTATAAGGCCAATGAATCCAGGATCATTTTCCAGGATGTGGCGGATTCGCTGATTCTTGTCACCAATACTTTCTCGACACAGACTTCATATGAGAACCAGACCAAGAAAGCCATCAATAACAAGTTCATCCAGGACTTCATGACGCAGCTTATCAGGGATAATCTTGAAGTCTGGTTTATCGAGAATAAGGACGCCGCAGATAAGACTATCGAACAGATCCTTATCAACAAGCGTGCCAGGGAGAATGCCGAAAAGACCAAAGTCAATATCAAGAAGACTCTCATGGGTAAGGTCGATATCAATAACAGGATCAAGAAGTTTGTAGACTGCAGATCCAAAGATGTCGCAAAGCGCGAGCTGTATATCGTAGAGGGTGATTCGGCATTGGGATCCGTTAAGCTCGGCCGTGACGCCGAATTCCAGGCGGTTATGCCTGTAAGAGGTAAGATACTTAACTGTCTTAAGGCTGATTATGCCACGATCTTTAAGAGCGAGATCATTACGGATCTTCTTAAGGTATTAGGGTGCGGCGTTGAGATAAAGAATAAGCACACGAAGGATATGAGCGCATTTAATCTCGATGACCTGAGATGGAATAAGATCATAATCTGCACCGATGCCGATGTCGACGGGTTCCAGATCAGGACTCTGATCCTGGCTATGCTCTACAGACTGACACCTACTCTCATCGAGAAGGGATATGTCTATATCGCCGAGTCTCCTCTTTTCGAGATCACTTACAGGCCCAAGGGCAAGAATGCAAAGGAAGAGACATATTTCGCTTTTAACGAGAAGGAAAAGGCGGATATTCTCGCAAAGGTCGATCCCAAGCTCTGCACGATCCAGAGATCAAAAGGTCTGGGTGAGAATGAGCCTGAGATGATGTGGCAGACGACCATGAATCCGAAGTCCAGAAGACTTATAAAGGCTTGTCCCGAAGATGCCCAGAGGACGGCTGATGTATTCGATCTCCTTCTCGGAGATAATCTCGCAGGAAGAAAACTCCATATCGAGACAGACGGCAACAAGTACCTCGATATGCTTGATTTAGGGTGATGCAGATGGCACGTAAAAAGAAAGATGACATTAATTCAGATTCACTGAAGGCAAGACTTACTGACAGCAATGCCAAGGATATGCCGGCTGTTGACCAGCCGATAACAGAGATGCTCGAGATCAACTACATGCCGTATGCGATGAGCGTCATTGTATCGCGTGCCATTCCCGAGATCGACGGATTCAAGCCTTCTCACAGGAAGCTCCTTTACACCATGTATAAGATGGGACTTCTCGGAGGCAACAGGACCAAGTCCGCCAACGTAGTCGGACAGACCATGAAGCTCAATCCTCACGGTGACCAGGCCATCTATGACACTATGGTAAGACTTACCAGGGGTAACGGTTCGCTGCTCCATCCGTTCGTTGATTCGAAGGGTAACTTCGGTAAGCAGTATTCACGTGACATGCAGTGCGCAGCCCCGCGTTATACGGAGGTAAGGCTTGAGAAGATCTGTGAGGAGATCTTCAAGGGTATTGATAAAGATGCCGTCGACATGATCGATAACTATGACGGCACGCTCAAGGAACCTACATTGCTTCCTGCGACTTTCCCCACCGTTCTTGTTAATGCGAACCAGGGTATCGCCGTAGGTATGGCATCCAACATCTGTTCATTTAATCTCGCAGAGGTCTGCGCTGCGACTGAAGCTTATATGAAAGATCCTGAATGTGATCTTCTCGAAGTCATGCCTGCGCCTGACTTTTCGGGAGGCGGAAAGATCCTTTATAACAGGGAACAGATGAAGGCTATCTACGATACCGGTAAGGGCACATTTTCTGTGCGCGCCAAGTACCGTGTGGATAAGGCGAATAATCTTATCGAGATTACCGAGATCCCTTATTCCACGAGCGTTGAGGCCATCATCGATAATATTGCCGATCTGGTCAAGAGCGGAAAGGCGAAAGAGATCTCCGACATCAGGGATGAGACGGACCTGGACGGTCTTAAGCTTACGATAGACTGTAAGAGAGGAACTGATCACGAGCAGCTCATGACAAAGCTCTTCAGGTTCACGAAGCTTGAAGATTCTTTCTCATGCAATTTCAATATCCTGATAGACGGTTCTCCGAGGGTCATGGGTGTTTCACAGATCCTTGACGAATGGCTCAAATGGAGAAGGGAATGCGTCTGCAGGGAGCTTCGTTATAACCTTGATAAGATGAAGAAGAAGCTCCATCTGCTCGACGGTCTTGCGGAGATTCTTCTTGATATCGACAAGGCTATCAAGATCATCAGAGACACCGAACTTGAAGTCGATGTTATCCCTAACCTCATGAAGGGTTTTGCGATCGATGAGGAACAGGCTGAATATGTTGCCGAGATCAAGCTCCGCAACATCAACAAGCAGTACATCATTAACCGCATCTCCGACAGGGATAAACTGAAAGAGGATATTGCGGATACTGAAGACCTTCTTAACAGTCCCAGAAGGATCAACGGACTTATCGTAAAGACATTAAGAGAGGTTGCCGAGAAGTACGGCCAGCCGAGGAGAACAGAGCTCGTCCTGATGGAAGAGACGGAGACATTTGTCGAGACGACAGTTATCCCCGATTACAGGCTCCATCTTATGCTTACGCGTCACGGATATCTTAAGAAGCATACCATGAAATCTCTTATGAACGCCGGAGAACTTAAGACCAAGGACGATGATGAGATCTTCATGGGATTTGAATGCGAGAACCGTTCTGACCTCCTTATTTTCACGGACAAGTGCAATCTATATAAGACACATGTTTATGATTTCGCGGATACAAAACCCGGAGAATTGGGACACTTCCTTGCGAGCTCACTCGGTATGGAAGACGGCGAGAAGCCGATGTTCATGATATCGACGACGGATTATAAGGGCATCCTGTTCATTGCTTTCGAGAACGGAAAGGCGGCCAGATTCCCGATATCCGCTTATGAGACCAAGCAGAACAGGAAAAAGCTGATCAATGCATTCTTTGACGGTAGCAGGGCAATAGGATTCCTGCTTCTGGATGAGGATGAGGATCCTGATCTTATCGTTACCAACAGCTTTGATAAGGCAGCGGTATTCAAGGCATCCCTGATCCCTCTTAAGACAACGAGGACCACACAGGGCGTACAGCTCCTTGTATCCAAGAAAGGATCCGTTTTAAAGACTCTGGCAAGACTTGCAGAGGTTGAAGTGCAGGATCCCGAGTATTACAGGATCCGCAAGGTTCCGGCTATCGGATACTACATAAAAGAGAATTCTCTGGAGGCAAAGCAGGTAAGCTTTGATGATCTGAAGTGACGGTATTTTCTTCCGAATATCACGTCGGGGAAGGCGATCGCAAGAACAGCAAGGGTTTCAATGCTGCTGCTGTTTTATGCGCTGTTGCACTTCTTGTGCTTGGCCTGACTACGGCATTTGTCGGAAGAAAAAACGCATATGAACTTGATACTGTCCCGAGCTTTGAGAAAGCAATAGATGAAGGCCGTTATTCTGATGCGCTTTCTATCTACAGGGAGATACAGGACGAGGTTCTTAAGGCTGCTCCTGATGACCAGGCATCTAATTCTGCCAGGATACAGATGCTGGATGACATGGAGAACATCGTAAGGATAAGAGTCGATTCACTCTGCGATCACATAGTCGACAGCAGATATGTTCTTACGGCCAGCGATGTAAATTTTCTTAATTCGATGAAGGAACTTACGAGTTCTGTCGTATCTGAAAGGATGTACAGGATATGTGAGGATTTTCTTTTGGGAAATATTGAGAAGCCTGTCGTAATGTATTTCTTCGAACAGCTTCAGCCGATAGGAAATTTCTCTGCAACGGCTAATCCTCTGCTCAGGGAGCTGGATTTTATCGAGACCGCGACAGGTGATGTCCAGACTGCGGAAAAGGCTCTGAGCGAGAATGACTATATTTCCGCCGTAAAAAAATACACCCAGGTCAATGAACGTTATGACGGCTTTGTAGGCGATTATTGCGAGAAGAGGATCTCGGCCATAAAAGTAACGATGTATGAGCCCATGATGGCTGAAGGCGAGCATATGCTTCAGACATTTAAGTTCTATTCGGCTGAGAAGCTGTACTCCGATCTGGCCGTTATCTTCCCCGAAGATGAGATCATCAAGGGCAATCTCCTTACGGCTACTTCTCATACGAGTGAAGTAAAGGAATACAGGGGGCCTATTGAAGTTATCTGCGTAAGATCGCTTATCGCGGATACCGATACTGCTTTTGCGGGACGTTACAGGTCGAGCAGTACGGATCTTTACCTGACCACATCCGAATTCGAGAAGATACTCGAAAACCTTTATGAGAGGGATTATGTTCTGGTCGATCCAGAGAATCTTATCGAAGCGAGCGATCCGACATTCCTTCTGGAGCGTAATCTTAAAGTACCGAAGGGCAAGAAGCCTCTGGTCGTTGTAATTGAGAATCTTCAGTATAATGTGGCGGCTTATAACTGCGGAACATGCAGGAGACTTGTCCTTAACGATGAGTATCAGGTGTGCGGCGAGTATATGAATTCTGCCGGAGAGACGATAGTCAGCAGGACAGCGGAATCTATCGGCATCCTCGATACCTTTGTCGAGAAACATCCTGATTTTACCTATGACGGCGCGAAAGGTATCATCTCGGTCAGCGGACATGAAGCATGCTTCGGTTATGTCGTGTCCCGTGGAGAGGTGGAGGACAGGAATACTGCGCTGTCAGCAGCAAATCTACCCCAGATCAATCCTACGAACGATGATATCGATTATGCCAGGGAGAAAGTTACCGAGATCGTAAATGTACTTTCAGACAACGGATGGAAGTTCGCTTCCTGCACATATTCATACATAGAAGACTGCCGGAATACCGAGAAGCCGATCCTGATGGATGACACGGAAAAGTGGCTCGACCAGATCGGATCACTGTTTGGCGAAGTCCATATGCTGGTATACCCGAACGGAAACTACATCTACGGAACGGATGACAGGGCTGTATATTACAAGAATCATGGTTTCAGGATCTTCTTCGGAGGCGGGGCGACACCGTATTATACTTATGGTGACAATTATCTGTACCTTGACCGTGCCATGATGAGCTATAAAACACTGACCAGAAAAGCCTATGAGGAACTGTTCGATTACAATGAGATAATCGATCCGGCGAGAAATCAGAATGCCGATACTTAAGGTGCGTTTATATTAATATTACGTTTCATTTTCGATTTGTTTGCACATATATGCCCGTTTTTTATATAATATAGTTTATGAAGAGCTATATGCTGTCTTACCGGAGGAACTTTCATATGGGAAGAATTGACAGACTTACGAATCTTACCGAGAAGGAAGAGGTTCTTTGGCAGGACAGAAAGAGATATCTGGGATTGCCCATTTCCTTCACGGTCTATAGTTTCAGCCAGAATAAGTTTTACTATAAAAAAGGCATTTTCAATATAACTTCCGAAGAAATACTCCTGTACAGGGTGCTGGATCTTACTTTTAAGCAGTCGATCTGGCAGAAGATATTCGGTGTCGGTTCGATCATACTTACCACTGCCGATAAGTCTACTCCCGTACTTGAGATAAAGAATATCAAGACTCCTGACAGAGTTAGAAAGGCTCTGAGCACGCTGGTCGAGCAGAGACGTGACGAGAAGCGTGTTACCGGTAAGGAAATGTTCGGTGCGGCAGGAATGTTCCACGATCACGGTGACCTTGAAGGTGTGGACCTTGACGGTGACGGAATAATCGATGTTCATTAATTGAGGTTTTAGTAGTGGAAACGAGGATTGACAGATTCGGCAGCGTCCGTGAAGACAAGATAAACCAGCTTAAAGAGCTGATCGCGGAATCCAATAATATTGTGTTCCTGGGCGGCGCAGGCGTATCTACTGAGAGCGGCATTCCGGATTTCAGAAGCGGAGCAGGTATCTATAATACTGAGAGCGGCACGAAGTACAGGCCGATAGATATTATCGCTCACGATTTCTTTATAGAGCATCCTGAAGACTTTTATGATTTCTATAAGCGTAAGCTTATCTATCCTGATGCAAGGCCGAATAAGGCTCATAAAGCTCTGGTAAGGCTTGAAAAACAGGGAAAGCTTAAGGCTATCATTACACAGAATATCGATAATCTTCACCAGGAAGCCGGCAGTAAGTGCGTTATCGAGCTCCATGGTTCCGTATTCAGGAATTACTGCATGGATTGCGGCAAGAAGTTCAATATCGAATATATCGCTGCCCAGGAAGGCGTACCTCACTGCGACAGATGCGGAGGCATCGTAAGACCTGATATCGTTCTTTATGAAGAGAATCTTGAACACGAGAATGTTGATAATGCTATTAAGGCTGTTAAGAAGTGCGACCTGATGATCATTGCGGGTACTTCGCTCACCGTATATCCTGCAGCAACATTTGCACAGTTCCTCAAGCACGACAGGATCGTTATTATCAACAAGAGCTCCACATATATGGATCTTAAGGCTCTGCTTACTATCCACGATAATGTCGGTGAAGTGCTTGATAAGTGCGTTCCGAAGAGAGTATCAAGAAAGAATGCTTCTTCAAAGACTTCAACCGGCAAGACAACTGCCAAGAAAACTACAGTAAAGAAAGAATCAGGTACTTCATCCAAGAGTACTGCTGCGAAGAAGACGACGGCGGCAAAGAAGCCTGCCTCATCTGCTTCAAAGAAACCTGCTTCCAAGGCTAAGAAGGATGAAAGCTGATCTTAAGTTTTTCGAAGATAAAGAACAGGTGATAATTGCCGGTCTTGCCAAATATGGAAGGCAGAGCGGCATTTTGTCATTTATGAGATTGATATGTTTTCTCTGTGCGGTAATACTAATCATATGGGGTTATATCGTCCATAAGCCGGTTATTTACATTTCCGGCGGCGTTGTTTTTGTCCTGTTTATCGTTCTTTGTATCATTCACGGCGGCATTATCGATAAGGTCAACTATCTGACTGAGTTAAAAAAAGTCAATTCTTCATATATCGCCAGGATAAAAGGCGATTTCAACGAACTCAGGAACATTGCTGTTAAGGGGCTTAAGAGGGCTGAAGATATCGGCGCTGCGAAGAACAGGCTCTACGGAAAGGATTTTGACGAACCTGATCACGATTACTGCGCAGATCTCGATCTGTTCGGCAAGAAATCACTTTTCTCGCTCCTCAACATTTCCGAGACGGCTTTCGGCAGAAGGAGATTTGCCGAAAGTCTCTTAAGACCGCATGTGTCCGGGATTTCCGTTGAAGAACTGAAGGCGAAGCAGAAGGCGGTTGCCGAGCTCTGTTCAAAGCCTGATGTGCTTATGGATTATCAGGCTACGGCCAGGGTAGGAAAGATGACGAAAGATCCTAAGGCTTTATTGGATTTTGCGAAGGACGGCTCGAAAACAAAAGCTGCAGCTAACGCGCTTATCTTCATTGGAATTGCCGTATGGTTAAGCGTTCCGTTTGCCTTGTTGTTTTTCCCTGACCGCGGTACTGCCGCGATTCCGTTATGCCTGATTATAAACCTGTTCATCTGGATGGCCGGCCGTTCTTTTAACGGGAAATATATAATCGCCTGTGAAGGCATGCCTAATCAGGTCAGAGCGATACTGAAGCTTTATTCGATCCTTGAGAACAGCGGATTTGAGGATCCTCTTGTCAGGTCTCTGATCAAGGGTAATGAGAACTCAAAAGGCGCAGGCGAGACATTAAAGGATCTGGACCGCGTATTGAGACTGGCGGGACTCCGAAGCCAGCCGTTATTTGCCCTTATCCTGAATCTTATCTTTCCGCTGGATTACATTATCTCTTATCTGATGGGAAACTGGGCTGTGAAATACGGTAAGAATCTTCCCGGTTATATCGACAGCCTGGCTGAACTGGAGTCTCTTATGTGCGCGGCACAGACAGGCCTGGTCCTTCCCGAGAGTTCTTTTCCGGAATTTGTCGCATCTGATAAGCCTGCTGATAATGCATATTTCGAAGGTAAGGACATCGCTCATCCTCTGCTTGACCATCAGACTGTGGTAAGTAATTCCGTTACGATAGATAAAGATATAGCTATCATTACGGGTTCCAATATGTCCGGAAAGACAACTCTGATAAGGACTGTCGGCGTCTGTACGATCCTTGCCATGACAGGCGGAATGGTACCGGCGTCAGCTGTTAAGCTCGGAAGGATGAGAGTAATGAGCTCGATGAGGATCGTAGACAGTCTTGAAGAGAATATGAGCACGTTCAAGGCCGAACTCATGAGAATATCGGGAATAGTGAACGCCGCAGGTGAGAATAGGGCTCTGCTGTTCCTCATCGATGAGATATTCAGGGGTACTAATTCCGATGACAGGACCGAAGGTGCGCTTACTGTATTAAAGAAGCTTTCGGCTCCATATATTTGCGGACTGATGACGACTCATGATTATGCGATGATAGATAAGACGAAAGCGGGTTTTGATAATATCAGGTATTATCATTTCTCTGAAGCTTATACTGACACGGGTATAACGTTTGATTACAGACTGACGGAAGGAATAAGCAGACAGTCCAATGCCAAGTATCTTATGAAGCTTGTTGGTATCGGATAAAGCATAAAAATCAAAGATATTAGTTAAAATCAAATGATTATGTCAGGTTTCGTGAAAAAATTCCTTTATTTTTCATGTTTTTCTTGATTTACAAAAATAGATTGTATATATTCAAATAGGAGAGAAGGTTTTTATATAATATGTTCGAAGGACTGAGCAAGTATTTATCTATCGTGCTTGATTACTCCATTGTGTTAGAGTATTCCAATGGCGTTTGGTTTGATGAGCTCACATATCTTTTCGAAGATAAAGGCATAGACTGCTATATCGATGATACCTTCAAGCTTCTCCACCGTTGCGTAGTCCAGCAGCAGGATCCCAAAGATGCCCATGTTCAGGGTGCAATGCGTTCACTGATGCAGAGCCTGATGGCAACGAATACTCTCCATGTAGTCCATACTTGCAATACAGAATATTTTATCGAGCAGGTCAAGGATCTTCCTGAATGCTGTATCCTTACGACCAGGACAGGTATCTTTACCAAGAGACTCTATTCAAGAGCCCCTGAATATAATGGCGATGTTGCTATCCTTACTCATACAGGCCTTAAGATATTCCATTCTATTGCCGAGCTGATCGAAGAGTATCCGCTTCCTTCTCTCAGCAGTCTTGCGAGCAATAACACTTATATCGACAGTGACGGAAGAGCTAATATTGACGATGTCGTTATCTCTACCGATGGCGATAAGTTTACTTTGACGAAAAGACTCAGCGGCGGCGCCGAGGGCATGGTCTTTTACACGGACAACCCGAAGTATGTCGCGAAGATCTATCACAAAGGAGTTATTACGCCGTTAAGATGGGCGAAGCTTAAAAAGCTTACCGAGATAGGCATTACTTCGCGCGGATTCTGCACACCGCAGCATCTTCTTTATTTCCGCGGTGTTCCTGTCGGTTATACGATGTTCGTCGGTAAGGGAACTACATTAAGCAATGTCTTTGATGGTCCTGATGCAATGATAGAGCATTATCCCGATTGGACAAGACTCGATGTATGTGAGACGCTCCTGACTCTTATCGGCAAGTATCTGTATCTGCAGATGCATAATATCATTGCCGGTGATATACAGTTAAAGAATGCGCTTATAAATTCTTCTACAGAACAGTATCTGATCGATATGGACAGTATCCAGATCGGCAATCTTCCTTGTCCTGTCGGAACTGAGGATTTCACGGATCCCAGACTCTGGGGCAGGGATTTCTCCGGGTTTGTACGCACTCTTGAAGATGAGGATTATTCGATCGCAATGCTGGTATTTACGATCCTTTTCTGCGGACTTCATCCTTATGCGACCAGAAACGGCGCAGAGACTTTAAGAGAAGAGATCCTTAACCGTAATTTCCCTTATACGCTCGATAACTCCAATACCGAGCATATTCCTCTTGGCGGATATGATCACATCTGGGAATATCTCCCTGAGAATCTCCGCGTCATGCTTTATAATACTTTCCACGACGGAAAGATCTATGAAGCTGTCTGTTGGCGTGCTGCCGTTCAGGAGTATATGAGAGATCTGGAGAACTTCGTCTATGATGATCCGGAAGCGTATAAGCTGTTCCCTTGCGAGAATATCAAGCAGGCTACGGTAAATGTCGAAGAAGTAAGAGCCCAGCTCGCGGCAAAGCTTGAAGCCAAGAAGGCTATGGACGAGCGTAAGAGTACGGCCGCTGCATTTGAGAAGAAGACTTTTGCTAATGCTCCTTCGGGAAGATATGTCTCTTCAAGTGTCGGTACAAGCAGCAGTTTCAGACCTGAGAAGCGTGATGATAGTATTTTCGCAAGCCCCGCTTCACAGCCTTCCAAACCTGCGATCTCTGCTGTGAATACGACACCGCCTCCGCCGCCGAAGAAGAAGTTTTTCGGATTATTCTGATCCCGAGTTGATATTAGTAACTTCGATTTTTCCGGTACGCCGGAAAAGTTTTCATCTGCATTCTTAACGACTGTTTTCGACTGAACCCCGCGACCTGCCTACAAGATTTTGAGTTCTATGCTTTTTGTAGGTAGGTTTGATCAAATATGCCCTGATCAGCACGAAAAACCTACCTGCTAAATCAAGCGTTTTTCTGTTTTTGTAGGTATTACCCATAAAAACGCGAAAACTGATGGATTTATGGGTACATGCCGAAGGTTAGCTGATCATCAGAGCAAATAAGTACCCATAAGAAAGATGAAAGCGGAAGATTTATGGGTATTCATTGAAAAAAAGGAATGTGAAAGGCTGAAAAGTACCCATAAATCCGAGGATTATTCTTCATTTATGGGTACTAATTGTCGCCGGCTTGCGAATAAGTAAATAATTTATGAGAATTACGCGAAGCATCAAAAAACTCGCAACCTTGCGAGCATGTTTTATATTATTTTGTTATAATTTTAAATTAGATTAAACTCACGATAGTTCGGAGGAACGTTATGGCTGACGGTATTTCAAGTTCTGATTTCGGCACAAGTACAAAAAGAAGACTCCCAATATGTTTTGCACTGGATACTTCAGGTTCCATGATGGGCACCCCGATCAAGCAGCTTAATATGGGTCTTAATAACTTTGTATCATCGATCAAAGCTAACGATGACACAAGGAATTCCACTGATATAGCGATCGTTACTTTCGGTTCGAAAGTTGAGATCGCAATGCCTTTCGGTAAGATCTCCAAAGAGAAGGGACTTCCTGAGATCACGGCGTCAACAACACTTACTCCTATAGGCGAAGGTGTGCTTACCGCATTGGAACTTCTTAATGCCCGTAAGGAAGGTTATAAGGAGATGGGCATCAAGTATTTCCAGCCCTGGCTCGTTGTTATTACCGACGGTGCTCCGCAAGGCCCGAATGCCATGGCAAATATGGAACGTGCCATTGAGGCTTGTAATGAACTCGAGCGCAATGACAAACTCGTAGTATTCAATATTGGCGTCGGTTCTGGCGTTGATTTCGATATCTTAAAGAAGCTTTCAGTAAAGCGTGCGGAGCCTATTTCCGTTAATTCTGCGGACTTCGGCAAGCTCTTTGAATTCCTCGGTTCGTCCTCTTCTTCGATCGTATCTTCGGGAATGAGTGATGATGCGCTTTATAACATAAGCACCGAACCTCAGGGAAAAGCTGTTGAACTGGATGATTTCATGAAGTTCATTAATGAGGACGAATAATGTATAAGGGAATTACAGTCGGCGCTATAACGACTATCGGCAATAAACATGTTAACCGCGGTACTCCCTGTGAGGACGCGTCTTATGCTGTTGCTAAGAATGGCGTTTCTGTCGTCTGTATTGCTGATGGTGCCGGCGGTAAGCAGTATACTGATGCCAGATTCGGTTCTGACTGTGCCGTCCATGTTATAACCGATACTCTTTGCGAGCATTTCGATGCTTTATACAGCGAAAACAGGGAAGCTGCGGTCAGGGGTTATCTCATGGCGAAGCTCCGTGTCGCTTTTGCAGACATCATGGAAGAGCGCACTATAGATGTAATTGACAGACTGTCATGTACTCTGCTTTTCGTAGCAGTTAAAGACAGAAGAATGATGATCGGACATATTGGTGACGGACTGATCGTAAGGGTGTCGCCTTCAGGATTGAGTCCAGTCTCCATGCCGCAGAACGATAAAGACGGAAAGACGTATTTTGTTACTGCTGCACACGCAGATAATTACATGCGCCTTCTTAAGACTACGGTTGACGATGTCCACGCCATAGCCCTTATGACTGACGGCGTTCAGGACAGCGTCTATAACGAGGATTCCGGACTTGTAAAGCCTGTTGTAGCCAAGATGGTTGAGGCTTTTTCGGACGGAAGGGAAGAAGGAGAGAAATCAGTCCTTGAGACTGTTCAGAAGTATATCGTAGGTTCAAGCAACGTAAGCGACGACGCAAGTTTCGGTGTAATGCTTTTTGAGGGGACCAAAGCACCCGATCCAGATACGCTTGCCGGTGAAGCACAGAAATTCGCTTCTTCCGGAGAGACATTTAAAGATCTCTCGCTTGCAATAAAGCCTGAACTTATAAAGGCACACGAGATTATTTCGAAGTGCGCTGGTGAAGAGCCCGCCAAGACGGAACCCGAACCTGAAAAGGCGCCGGTTGCCGCAGCAGAAGAGGTTAAGGCTCCCGAGAAGCCTGCTAAGGAGCCTTCGAAGATCAGCAAGGTGTCTGTAATACTGATTGCTATAGGTATTATTCTTTGCATTATTGGAACAATTGAACTTGTTTTAACTCTTAAAGGATGATGTGTTATGAGAGAAGAGAAAAAATATGAAGTATTACCCGGTGTAGATATACCGGATATTAAGAAGATACAGGAAGCTGCATCTGATTTCAGCGTCTCCGATGTCGGTGAAGTCGAATTAAAGACGGTAACGTTGCAGCCTGTATCCAAGGCGATTACTCCTGCTGTGCAGGATTTCTCAGAGTTGCAGGAGCTCGGTGTCAAAGTTGCGGAAGATGAAGCAAAAGCTCAGGCCGAGAGCCGCGCGAAAATGGAAAAGATCATGCACAACGTTAAGGCTCCTGAATCTATCAAGGATCTAAAGGAATCCCATATCGCGCAGGTAAATGCCGAAAAGCGCAAAGAACTTGAAGAGAGTCTCAAAGCGGCTGAAGAGCAGCAGGCTGAAGAAGAGGCAAAGAATAAGGCGCGCGAAGAGCGCCGTCAGCTCCAGCAGAGACTCCTTGAGGAATCCAGGGAAAAGGCTGCTAAGGAACGCGCTGAGAAGGAACGTCTGGAAAAGGAGCAGGCTGAGAAGGCTGAGCAGGCGAAGATCGAAGAACAGAAAGCAGAAGATCAGAAGCAGGCAGAAGCTGAAACTCCTGCTGAGGCTGCACCCGTTGCCGGATCCGAAACTAAGGCTGAAGAGAAGCCGGCTGAACAGCCTGAGAAGTCCGCTGAAGAAAAGGCTGAAACACCTGATGCCGAAAAGAAGGAAGAGCCTGCTGAGAATCCCGCTGATTCAGCTTCTGTCGTCAAGAAGACAGCGAAGATGGTTTCCAATGATGAAGCTTTCGATGACTTCAAGGAATTCCTGGACGGCGATAATTAATTCCTGTTTATTATTTTCACAATATTGGTGTCCCTGAAATAATTTACTACGGGGACACCTTTTTGTTTAATTGAACTGCATTTCTAAAACCTATCGTAATTGCCCCGATATGCGGCCACTTCGATGAATTTTATGGGAAATTTCATCGAAATGTCCGTAAAACAGGGTGTTTACGATAGATTTACAACTTATCAGCTCATATATCGGAAAAGTATCGAGCGCGCTGAACAGAAAGAACGTTGCTATTTGTGAAAACCGATGCAGAAAACAAAAAAGGTTGCCTCATTCTGAGACAGCCCCTTCGTTATGTTGGTGCACCTCCAGGGACTCGAACCCTGGGCCCACTGATTAAGAGTCAGTTGCTCTACCGACTGAGCTAGAGGTGCATATACAATTGTGAAAGCCATAAAGCTGTTGGTGGGCCATCAGGGACTCGAACCCCGGACCAACCGGTTATGAGGCGGTAGCTCTAACCAACTGAGCTAATGGCCCATGTTGGGTTCCCAAACCGTACTCCGCGTTACGAGTACGGTTTGGGTGTTGGCATCGACCTATCTTCCCGGGCC
>JAZSFQ010000033.1:0-81628 GCA_045532275.1 Saccharofermentans sp.
ATCTGCCTTACAAGCAGAGGGTCACAGGTTCGAGCCCTGTAGTTTCCACCAATGGTACGGCGCAGTAGTTCAGCCTGGTTAGAATGCCAGCCTGTCACGCTGGAGGTCGAGGGTTCGAGCCCCTTCTGCGTCGCCATTAACATTAGGCCGAGCACTTTATAAGGTGTTCGGCCTAACTCTTGCTCAGATAGCTCAGTCGGTAGAGCAGGGGACTGAAAATCCCCGTGTCGGCAGTTCGATTCTGTCTCTGAGCACCAAAGCGTTAGAAGACTCTTTCTTTTGCTTGAGGTTTTTGCAAAAGAAAGAGTTTTTAACTATTAGAAGCTATGTTATGGGGAATATATGAGTATTAAGAAAAGACTGACACCTGCACTTGCCACTTTGCTGTTCCTTTTGACAGCGGTCGCCTGCCAGGTCGTTGTAATAAAGATCTTTCCTTCAGTTACCGGAAAACCGCTTATTGAGGATAATGCCTATATCCTCACCAGGATAATGGAGGGGTATCTCATCGTCCTTTCACTCCTGTTCGCAGCTTTTACGAATTTTAAGATCCATTTCGAATGCTTTAAGCCCGGAATGGAGAGATTTAAGAAAGATATGCTCATCAGCGGCATCATGACGGCTGCGCTTATTGTAATCCTTATCGCCATTAAGTTTGTTGCAAACCGGTTTGACCCGGAGATCGAGGCCAGGCCGTGGTTCGGAGGTCTTTATCTCGGAACATATATGCGCTGGTTCTATCCTATCAGCGCTGTTTTGCAGGAACTCTTTGTTAAGGGCATTGTCGAGGATAATATCTCGGCCTCCTGCAAGAAATACAATAAGCATTTCTCCGTATGGATGACTTCTCTTTTCTTCTTCGTTCTCCATATGGGCTATAATCTTCCGATGATGTTCGGAGCAGCAATCCTCTGCGCCGTAACAGGTTACCTTTATGAAAAGACTAAGTCCGTATACGGAAGCATCCTTATCCACTTTGTCATCGGATTTGTCCCTAAGATCATAGGCATTACGCGTTAAGCGTCTCTTATTGTGTTAACAATGTTACAAAGCCTGTAATATCAGCATATTACAGTTTCTTGACATTATGTTTTCGCGGGCCTTTGATACAAAATCCTTATGCTATACTCCAAAATAACTGATTAAAAATATAGCTTTTATGCTGTTGTTTTGAGGTGTTTATGGAGTCTGACAATCTGGCCAAATTCCGAAAGATAGTAGACGGACTTCCTCCGGAAAAGAGGGAGGCTCTTTATGCGCGTCTGAAAGGCATGTCCAGGGAAGAAGCCATGGTCGTTGTAAACCGTATGGTGGAGATCTCCGAACAGCGCAAGATCGAGATCACCGCAAGACCCAAGGTCCTTGCCGGAAATGGACAGGTATCCGAATTACCCCGCGCATCGGGCACTGATTATGAAGTCAGAACTCCGCACACCAGGACGGGAAGGAAAGATATTGACGACAACAGGATCGAGATCGTAAAGAATCCTGTAAAGCGTCCGGTTAAGACTCCTTCTGAAAAGACAGCGCAGCCTAAGGCTTACAGACCTGAGCAGAGGCCTATCAAGAAGGCAGAGCCTGCCGTAGCCAGAGCCGGAAGGGATCTGATCGCAAAGCAGATAGAGCAGAAGGAACTCGAGAGCATCGAACTCACGCTTCGTAAAGAGAGAAACAAAGAATTCGCAAAGAAGGCCGGAAAGATCGCGCTTACCTGCTTCGGAAGACTTATGGCAACGGTTCTCGCGACTCTTGTGATCGCGCTTGCCGGATTCTATTCATTCCTCGTTATCATCATGAAGGGACCGTCAACTCACTTAAGAGACCAGTTCGTTCCTTCTGTCATGGAATCTTCCGCAGGCGGAGTGCTCGCGAAGATGATCCTCTCCGATGAAGAGATCGAAGCTATCATGAACAGCAATAAGACTCAGGCTTTTGCCGAGATCACGGATACGACTCTTGTAAATGCCATGGCTGCTGAGCAGAACCGCAAGAACGCAGATGCTGCAGCAGCTGCTGCCGTAAATGAGCTCGATCCGGACGGAGACGGCATTGAGGTACACGATATCAGCGGCCCGATGTATCACGGCAAGATGCTTGTCATTTACGACCCTTCGAGAGTAATGGTAGCTACGATCGATGATTATAATCACAGCGGAGCCGGTCTTACGCTGAAGGAACTGATCGATAAGTATGACGGCGTTGCAGGTATCAACGGCGGTCAGTACGAAGACAAGAACGGTATGGGAATAGGCGGATGGCCTGAAGGTATCGTTATTTCCGAAGGTGAGCTCAGGATGGGCGGCCTCGGATATGAGTATGAAGTTTACGGACTTACGACGGAGAATGTTCTCGTAGTCGGCAGAATGACAGCTCAGCACGCCCTCGATATCGGCGTTAGAGATGCGGTCTCATTCGGACCCGCGCTCATCGTTAACGGTGTTGCTGCCAATTACAACGGCTCAGGCGGCGGATTGAATCCGAGAACGGCTATCGGTCAGAGAGAAGACGGCGCTATCCTTCTTCTTGTCATCGAAGGCAGAAAGACATCCTCCATGGGCGCCACAATGGCTGATCTTATTGACGTAATGCTCGAATACGGCGCTGTTAATGCCGCTAACCTTGATGGCGGAATGTCATCTGCTATGTGGCTTTACGATGAGGAACTCGTTTCCAGTTCCTCGATAAGAGTATCTCGTCAGATGCCCACGGCATTCATCGTATTGCCGCAGAGCGGCGATCAGGAATCGGCTGAGTCTGTTTCGGAGGGTTAAATGAGCTCTCCGGAAGGCAATCCCAATAAGGCGAAAAATAAAGCTGAAAACGGGAAGAAAGGCTTAAACTTCTTTCTTGTTTTTCTGATCTGCTGGCTCGTCGTCGTAACGGGCTTTATTGCCTGGTTCCTTCTGAGATTCAATGATTTTGCGGCCAAATATGAGGAGCAGTACCAGGCGGCTCTCCCGTATCACACAGCTGAAGCGATAACGCAGCATTTTAACGATCAGGATATCGATTACATCCTCGAGAATATGACTTCTAAGCCTTCTATAACGAGGTTTGAGGAAGAATCTGTCGTCAGGGACTATGTCGAATATGTCCTGAGCGGGAAGCACTTTGACTATGTCGAGACTGACAGTTCGAGAGAAGATGAACCCGAATACTACATTAAGACGGAAGACGGCCTTCTTGTATCCAGATTTGAGCTCAAGGAAGATAAGTCCGTCAGTCTGCCTTACGGTTTTAAAGCTTGGGAACTGGAGTCACTCGAGTTCTTCACGGCTGCTTCGTTCAGTGCGAATATCAGTGCGCCCGAGACGTACAAAGTCTATGTCAACGGGATCGAGCTGGATGAATCTAATATCCTTGGCGAGATCGTTCCGTCTGAGCTCACACAGTATGTGGAGCCTTATGCGGAGATCCCCGGAACGGCCAATTACCAGGTAAAAGGCCTTTATAAGCGGCCTTCGGTAACTGCAGTTGATTATCTCGGCAATCCCTGTGAATGTATCTATGACTCTGTTTCGGATTCCTACAAGGTGAATTTCATAAAGGATTTCGAAGACAGGGAAGAACTCGAGGAGTTTGCAATCTCGTTCACATCCACTTTTGCAAATTACATTTCGCAGGATGCGTCTAATTACGCCCTGGATAAGTATTTCCCAAGCGGCAGCCAGGCTCTAAGCTATATTAAGAGAAATTCCTCCAGAGAGCTGTATACGACTCACGGCAGTGTCTCGATCAACAATGAAGAGGTCAAGGACTGTATCGTTTTCTCTGATGATGTAGTCTACATGGAAGTCTATGTCGAGCAGTGGATGCAGATGTACTGGGGTTCTGATGAACCTGAAGTCGTCCCGACTGATGCCCATGTTTATTTTGTAAGGATCAATGACAGGTGGGTCGTCGGCGGAATCCAGTATTAATGCCGTAGTTTTACCACAGAATTACTTCGTTTTTGTAACGCTCCTGAAACTTTGTCTTTATTTTAAAATGATACAATCAGGCTAGACTATTTTCGGACAATGGATTCTGAAGGGGGTACGGGTCTTGGAATTTACTTATTCGAATGACGGCTTTTTGCCTTACGATTCTTTTGACTTTATCTTTAACGACCGCGAAATGCCGGAATTCGGCAATGTCGCTACGCCATATGTAAAACCGCTTACTACCTGGAAATTCTATCTGGCAAACGGACAGACCGAGGTCCCGTTCGGCGTTATGAACGCATCTTTTGACGATTCCGACTGGCCCCTCGTAAACTGCCCTTCGACATGGCAGACGGAAGGCTTCGGTTTACCCCAGAACCTCATTTACGATTACCCCGTCAGACTTGAGGAGAGTGCTGCCAGAAAAGAAGAGACCATCAACGACAAGTATATCCTTAAGTCCACCGGCGACGATGACGATGAAGTCGGTATTTACAGGACTACGGTAGTTTTCACTCCTTCGGATATAGAGAGAGCACTCTATCTTGAGACTTCAGGTATCTGCGGCAGCTTCAAGGTTTTCATTAACGACAAGCTCCTCTGCAATTCCCATGCGCTCTATACGAGAAAGCGCCTTCTCATCTCAGGTCTTGTAAAAGCCGGCGTTAACCATATCACGATAATCGTTAACCGTTATGACAGGGACGATTCTGGGCATATCATCCTGGACGCGATGAACTTCGGTTTTGCCGGTATCTTCAGACCGATAATGATCGTTATGGATTCACTGCTCGAGCTTTCGAATCTGCATATCAAACTCGAATATGTTCCTTCGGCCTATATTTCCGAGATCGCTAAAATGGATGCTCTCGCTGTCCGTGAAACAGTATCCCGCGTTCCGCACGGCGACTTCATGATCAAGGTCGATTTCTCGATGAGAAATCATACGAACTACATGATCCCGTATTCTGTCAGGATCTCGCTCCTTGAGGCCAGGGCAACATACGATCCGTACAAGCTTCCATTCGTTAACATCAAGGGACAGAGCGAGCCTGTAGTAGGCGTAGTCGATGCTATGAAAGAGACACGTGCAAGCACCGATTTCGTCGCTCTTGACGTTGCTCAGTGGTCTGACTGCACGCCTGTCCAGTATGATATCTTTTTCGAGGTAATGGACTCTGAAGGCAAGGTCATCTGCACAAAGAAGAAGAGATTCGGATTCAGAACGACTGAGATCGTACAGGATAAGCTCAATGTCAATGACCGCCGCGTTAATCTGATGCTCGTAAAGTATTATGAGTTCGATCCACAGGGCGGTATAGCCGTTCCACAGGACCGTATGCGCCAGGACATCATCCTCATGAAGCGCGCGGGTATCAACGGCGTTATCGCTGACGGCATGCCCTTATCAGATGAATTCCTGAACCTCTGCGACCAGTACGGAATGTATGTAATCGCTACCGCTGCGGATTTCTACATGAGAGATTATGTTGAAGCCTGCATGAACCATCCTTCAGTAGTTATGTGGGGATTCCAGAAATATAATTTCGATCCTGAGACGGCTCAGAGAGTAAAGCATGAATGTCTTCTTATTGACGATACGAGACCGTGGTACTGCGAAGTCTTAAGGACTGTTCAGGCTAACGGTAAGAAAGCAAGACCACAGGGTAAGATCTCTGATATGAGGCCGATGCCGAGTGATGCTGGTGCAGTTTTCGGACCCTGGGAGGATATCTGCCTTGACAGAAAGAAGATATTTGCGCTCAACAGAACGGGAAGGAATCTTTTCGAGACCATCCCCGGAAGAACGAGATTTACGGATGACGATACGCCATATAAGTGGATCCACCATGCGGATCTCGTCGGCGGAAAGCAGAAGGCTAACTCATGCATCGGACAGGGCATTGTAGATGCCGAGCGTAATCCGCACCCGATCTATCTCGATATCAAGAAGCAGTGCCAGACTATCGCTATCTTCGCTACGGCCGGAGATCCCGCTAATCTTACGATGCGTAATTCCAACCAGTTCGGATATACAGAGGAACTGGATCTTGAGTGGAAGATACTTCTCGGCGGAAGAGCTATCATGTCGGGAAGAGGCGTTATCCCTGAGATAGAGCCTTTCGGTTCCAGAACATTGAGATTCCCGTTCTCAACGGAATTCTTTACTACTGCCGGCTGGGCTCAGGGCAAAGCCGAATTCATCGAGATGTATATGAATGCTCTTTCCAAGGAGCTCGTATTCGATATCACGCTGAGGCTTCATAAAGATACTTACTATGCGAAAGCAGGCTATGAGGTAGCTTTCTATCAGGATGTTCTTACGGATAATATTGCGAGCCCGGTAGGAAAGGTTACGGCATCTTCATCAGGCCTCGGTGACGGAACTAAAAAGCCGCAGAACGAAGCTATGCAGCTCGGTTCCGGCAGATCACCGGCATCAGGCATCCCCGGACTTGATTCAGGAACGGACGGCGATACAGGTCTTGCTGAGATCATTGAGGACCAGTCTCTTCTTACGGAAGAAGACAGCGGCAGGATCGAGCGTATCAGCTCCGATTCCGGACTGGCAGGTCTTACGTCTGTATACAATGACGGTTCGGCACCTGTAGAAGAGAAGATCGTTGATGTAATCACGAAGAATACAGTCTCGACTGTCGCTCACGGATTATTCGTAGGAAAAGGCAATCTCAGGATCGGTTTCTCAAGAGATCCGGGCAGCCTCGAGAGCCTCGAGATCGACGGATTCAATTTCCTTAAAGGACCTCTTGCTCCGAGTTTTTACCGTTGTCCGTCTAATATCGACAGAACGGACAGGAGCTTTATCCTCGCGAAGACAGTTTTTTCCAAAGAGAGCGATTACGAGCATATCCAGGAATCCATAAAATATATCGGTTCCGAATACAGCAGCAGGGACGGCGAGTTCACCATGATCTCCAGATATAAGTCCTTTGCGATGCACGGAGAAGTCCTGCTGTTCTATGAAGTTCCCAAGTCGGATACGATCAGGGTAACTCTTGATTTCAAGCCTAAGTATGACATGGTCAGATACGGCATCAGATTCCCTATCGTCAGTGACGAATGTATCTGTTCATGGTACGGAAGAGGTCCCGGCGAGTCTTATGTAGACCGTAAGAATGCCGCCAGGCTCGGTGTATATTCAGCAGGCGTAGGGAAGATCTATCACCCGTATGCAAGGCCTGCCGAGAACTCATCACACACCGATACACAGATCGTAAAGATAATCAACGGTGATGGAGATGCAATTGAGATCAGAAGGATCGGTTATAATCCGAAGTTCGATTTTACGGTGCTTCCTTATACCCCTGAGCAGATGAATGAATTCCTGCACGAAGAGCAGCTCATGAATAACGATTTCTGCGAATTCTTCTGTGATTTCGCTTCGAAAGAGATCGAAAGAACGAAAGATAACATTACGACCCAGCCGGTCAAGAAGGATGTCAGGTACAGAGAGACCTTTGAACTCCGTCTTGTTCCGAGACAGGGAATCATCGGGGAGACATGATAATGGATAACAAAGAGAGAATGCTTGCGAACCTTCCGTACAAGTCCTGGATGGACGGCCTTAACGAGGAACGTATGGAATGCAAGAAAAAGATCTACAGATACAATAACCTTCCGCCTGAAGAGACCGCAGAAAGAGAGAAGATCCTCCGCGAACTCTTAGGAAAGACTAAGGAAGGCTATCTCTGCATCGAATCGCCTTTCCACTGCGATTACGGTTATAACATCGAAGTCGGGACGGATTTCTTTGCCAACTATAATTTCATCGTTCTCGATGTTGGTAAAGTGAAGATCGGCGACCATTTCATGTGCGGTCCGAATGTCCAGATCTGCACTGCAGGTCATCCTATCCATCCCGAGTCACGTAACTCCGGTTATGAGTACGGAATCGATATCACGATCGGTGAGAACGTCTGGATCGGCGGTAATGTAATCGTATGTCCCGGCGTTACGATCGGCAACAACGTCGTAATCGGCGGCGGAAGCGTAGTAACGAAGGATATTCCCGACAACATGCTCGCATACGGTAATCCCTGCCGTGCGGTAAGGGAGATCACCGAGGCAGACCGTGATTACTATTTCCGCGACAGAAAGTTCGACGTCGACGATTACAAGTAACAGAGGCTGTCCATGGAAGAATATATATTATTGGACGGGTCTTATCTGCCACAGAACAGGTGAGTTTTTATAAGAGCGTAAAAGAATAATCAGTAATTTGTCCAAATTGCTTTAGCCGATTAAATGGTAAACTTTATTCATACGATTCCCGAGAGGTGTTAACTATGAATAAATGGACGAGGGCGGCTATACCGGCACTGTTGATTCACTGTTCGATCGGTACGGTCTATTGTTGGAGTACTTTCAAAGAATCTGTCGCTAATGCCATCGGGATGAGCACGTTCTCGGTCGGCTGGGCCTTCAGCTTCGCGATCTTCTTCCTCGGCATGTCCGCCGCTTTCGCGGGCAAGATCGTAGAAATGAACATTCACAGGTCATCGCTGATTTCCGCGATATGCTTTACAGCAGGAATGCTCGGCACGGGCGCGACGATTCATTTTCTCAAAGGCCCTCTGGCACTGATACTGATCTATATCTTCTACGGCTGCATTATGGGAATCGGTCTGGGCATAGGCTACCTGACTCCCGTAAAGACCCTGATGCTCTGGTTTAAGGACAATAAAGGTCTTGCCACCGGCATATCGATCATGGGCTTCGGTCTCGCGAAAGCGATTGCCACGCCAATTATGGAGATGCTTCAGAACAGGCTCGGTATCGCGCCGATGTTCTGGATACTCGGCGGAATCTATTTTGTCATGATGTTTGCTGGCCATCTCCTGCTCAGGAAGCCTGAGGGCTGGGTCGAGGACAAGACCGTCAACAACAGCTTCAAGGTTACTTCGATGTTCAGGGATAAGACCTTTATAGGCATCTGGCTTATCTTCTATATCAATATTCACTGCGGACTTATGCTGATTACCTACGAAAAGCAGCTTCTCAACGAGAAGTTCGCGGGCCTCGCTATCCTTGCGACGATAGTAAGCGTCGTGCCTTCGATAACTGCCGTCTGTAACGCTTTGGGCCGTATCGGTTATTCGACTGTCTCGGATAAGATGAAGGACCGCGCGACGGTTTATGGAATAATCTTTCTGTCGTGCGTAGTGCTCTGCGGTCTTTCCGCAGTTATCAGCAGCGGTTTTGTCATCATCGCTTTGCTCATGGTTATCAACCTGGGTTATGGAGGCGGATTCTCGACTCTGCCGGCCTTGCTGGAGTCCCGTTTCGGAATGAAGAATATTTCGAAGATCCACGGTCTGTCGCTCTCAGCGTGGGCTGTGGCAGGCATTACGGGCAACAATCTCTCTGAGATAATCCTGTCCAATACCGGCAACAATTATACTGTAATCATAGTCACAGCGATGGCTTTATATGCAGTAGCAGGGGTTATCTATTTTACGATGGTAAAAGCAAAGAAAGCCTGATATCCGATGACATTTTTCTCGTTCAGACAGCCGGTTCGCAATCGGCAGTTTGAATAATGCTTATGCTGTTTTCTTGTGCATTTTGTTGAAAATTGGCTATTAGTCGATTTGCTCCGCAAATCCGATTAATGGCTATAATTGTTGACGGTTTATAAAAAATCAAGGGAGGATTTTTATGAAGACTAGTAAGATTACAAAGCTTCTCTGTGCAGGCATGACAGCTGCTATGATGGTTACATCTTTCACGGCATGCAGCAAGACAGAGGAGACCACAACAGAAGCAGAGGAAACCAAGGCTGAAGAGACAACAGAGGCTACTGAGACAAAGGCTACTGAAGCTGAAGAGACAACAGCTGAGACTTCCGCCGAGGCAGGTTCACAGTTCACATTGCCTGAAAAGTTCGTTTTCGACGGTAAGTTTGAACTTCAGGTAGTAGGCTATGAGTTCTTCGAAACAGAAGACAAGTACGATTATGACGTTCTCAATGTTTACTACGATTTCACATCTCTGAGCGACAGATTCACCAAGATCAACGCTATCAGCTGGTCTGCAACACAGAACGGTGAAGAGCAGAAGTTCGATCCTTCTACCAATTCAAAGATTGGCAACATGGATTTCAATGACAACATCTGGCTCTTCCTTCAGAACGGCACAACACTCCGCGGAATGGCTTCCTTCAGCGCAGTTAAGGGCAGCAAGGACGTTATTACAGTTGGCGTAGGCTCATCGAGCAGCGATCAGCAGTACTTTGATGTAGACCCTACATGGGAGATGCCTGATATCCGTCATGAGGATTTCCAGATTGCAAAGGTCGCAAACCCTGCATTCGGTCCCGGCGGACTCACAGAGGGTGATTCACCCAGCGGCAAGTTCTCCATTAAGGTAAATGATGTTACAGGTGTATTCACTGGTACAGATCTTGACCGTGACAGCAACATCGTTGATCACAAGGTAATCGGTATTTCCTACACATGGACAAATACAAGCGGTAAAGAAGACAATGCATTCATGGTTGCTTCCGGCAGCTGCTACGTATTCCAGGACGGCATCTCTCTGAACACAACTGGTTCTCCTAAGGATTCCGAGGATGCAGGAAAGACTCAGAATGAACTTCCCCAGTACGAGAAGATCGCTGACGGTGACACGATCACATACACAGCTTATTACAAGCTCCGTTCCGACAGCCCGATCGAGATCGTATTCAGAGATTTCATGACTCAGGACATCTTCGTCGACGTAGTTTACAATCTTCCTGCATAAATTTTTAGTCAGGTTTTTCTTAAGGGCCGTCTCCTGGTGAGGCGGCCTTTATTGGTTTATATCTATCCAAAATGACCTGATATGTGGCCAGTTCGATGAGTTTTTTCGAAAAATTCATCGAAGTGGCCGCAAAACGGGGTGTTTACGATAGGTTTGAAAAAAATACGCCGCCAAACGGTCCTGATTACTTGTTCTCATCCAATACCGTCTGTATCCGTTTTTCCATGACGGGGATAACATCATCAAGTGCCCTCCCGCCGGAGAAATAGGCTGACGATTCTTCGCGGAGAATTTCTTCTACAGCGCTGCCGACATTTGCTCCGCCGTATGAAGAAGAAAGAATATCAATATATTTTTCGACGGTGTCTTCAGACATAACTGAACGAGAAGTAAAACCGGCGGAACCTGTTACCGAATCGTTATAGGTTTTGAGTTTTTTATCTGCGATATATCTCATGGCATCGCGGTTAACTGGATTGCTGTCAGTCATCGTTATCTGAACGTCAAATGACAACAGGAGCTTAACGAATTCCGCGCACGCTTCCGGATAATCCGTATCTGAAGGCACGCATGCGAATTCATGTGAAACAGTCTGCGGTCCTCTGCCATCGAAGGACGGAAGGCCGTAGATTCCGATTCCTTCTCCTATCTCTTCATAGCAGTCGATGTATTCATCGAAGCTGTAAAGATACCCATATATTGCGCCATACGATCCTTCAAGCCTTGCGTTATGACCCTCAATGGCAGATACGACCTCAGCTGCGGTGCCGGAATGCCCGGTGATGCTATCATCAGAAACTCCGTCATTTCCGTATTCATCTACGAAAAGCATGAGCTCCCTGATCTCGTCTCCTTTCAGATCGACATGCCCGTCTGAGATAAACATGTCACCCATGTTCAGGAATAACTTTGTAAAACATTCGGTTTTTCCCATGCTGAATCCGGCTGTGGAGCTCATGGGATCAACGCCGTTGCATACTTCATCAACAAACTTCACGTACTGGTCGAATGTGAATCCTTTTTGTCCGTCAGGCATGTTTTCGGAAGATGTGATTATTCCCGATGCGGATATATTCAGAGGCACGCGGTACAGCGAATTTCCGGTCCTGGCAGCGTCTATCGCATTTGAAAAAAACTGATCTTTCCATGCAGTGTCATCAAGCCCAAGCAGTGGTGCCAGGTCGATATAACGGTTGGCATCAGAAACGTCAGATGCAGGGTCTTCAACAAGAAGGATATCGCAGTCTACGTCAATGCCTTTTCCTTTCTCGTCAAAAGGGAAGACGTATTTAATGAAGAATGAACCGTTTTGTTCATTGAAGAGATGTACGGCTTTTAAATCCGATTCCGACGGATAGAATTCCTGTTCTGATGACAGCGTCAGGATAGTTTTTCCGGCATTTGGATTCTTACCGGCGTGGGAAAGATGCATTATACGGTAGCCGAACCTGCTGGTGGTATATCCTACGGAATCGTATGTTTCGCTGCCGAGCAGGATATCGTCGCCGTTGTCTGAGATATAAAGCAACGCGGAATCTGCAACTTCGGTCAGAGGAGCGTTAATATCACTGTAACTGCAGATGGGTGTGAGGTCTCCTGTCATGTCATCGACGAAGCTGAAACCATTGTAATCCCTGCCGACATACTTGCCGGAAGCACGTTCGATCCACATTGACGTATTGCCGTAAAGACCTGTCAGTTCTTTTACCTCACCGGAGGCGATGTCGAGAGAAACGTATACGATGTCGTAGTTCGAAAGATAAACGGGGATGATGACAGTGCCTTGTGTTCCCGGAATCATATTCATAACGCCTTCCACGCTGCCGCCATTAACCGCGAGCTCTGCTGAGTACAACTCGTAGAACGAACCGTCGGGCCTTACCACGGCTATAGTCTCATTCCATGAATTAATATGGAGGGTATAGACCGTGTATCCTTCTGATGTGTACATGTCAGTGATATAGACGGGATTGTTGTAGTAGTTATTTACTTCAGGGAGTGTAATCTCTTTACCGTTGTACAGATAGTTTAATACTGCCGCATTATCAAGATCGATCGTAGCCTCAAGTGTATTCAGCTGATCGTCAGTGACCCAGGCATTCTGGAGGAATGTGTATGTTCCATCATCATTGATAGAAGAATAGTCTGTCTTGCCGAGATACTCACCGTCAAAGGAAAACTTCAGGACGGACTGTTCGTAGTTTGCCATGATCTCAGCATCTGTAAGGTCCCTTATGTTGCCGGCTGTTTTACGTTCAGCATTTGCGCTGACATAGACAATGCCCTTCATTGCTCCGACAGTAGAGTAACTTACATAATCATAATCATCATCAGAATAGAGATAGGAGATCTCGAAAGAATCACATTCATACCATGTGTCGTCTTCCTTGACCGTTTCGTATTCCTTCTTTTTCGATGAACATGAAGAAGCCGAAGCCAGTAAAGCTGCTGTTAAAAGTAATGATATAAGTTTTTCAGAAGTAATGTTTTTCATGGCTTCATTATAAATCAATGTTGACGGCAAAAGGGTTAAGATATAGGTAACATTTGTGCCGTCAACTTGATTTGAAAAGGGAATAGAAATACTATTTTTACATGAGCAAGATACTGATCGTTGAAGATGATGAAGATATCGGAGCAGTCCTTCAGAAAGAACTTAAGAAGGACGGCTATGAGGTCTTGCGGGCCGCGACCGGAACCGAAGGCCGCATGATGCTCGGGACTAATCCCGACCTGATCCTGATGGACCTGATGCTGCCCGGGATGTCAGGCGAGGAACTGCTTACGCATATCCCGAAAGAGACACCGGTGATAGCTGTGAGCGCAAGGTCTTCGACCGATGATAAGATCGCGCTTTTATCGGAGGGCTGTGTTGATTACATAACCAAACCTTTTGATATCAGGGAGCTGAAGGCAAGAGTTAATGCAGCGCTTCGCACGAGATCCGGGAAAACTTCATCAGCCCGTATCATCTGCGGTGACATGACGATCGATACCGACAAGCACGAAGTATATGTAGATGATAAAGAAGTAAAACTTACGAGGACCGAATATGCGATATTGAAGATGCTTGCGACAGGCGGCGGGCGAGTGATCTCTAAGTCGGAACTTTTGGATCTTATCAAGACCGAGACGCCTGACTGCACGGAGAGTTCCGTTAAGGTCCACATAAGCAATCTTCGTAAGAAGATAAAGGAACATACCGATACCGAATATATAGAGGCAGTTTGGGGAATAGGATTTAAGTTAAAAGGAGATCTGTAATGGATAATGTAGTCTCGATCAAGGACATAACCAAGGTTTACGGTAAATCACAGGTCCTTAAGAACGTTTCTCTTGATATTCCGAACGGTTCGATCTTCGGTCTTGTCGGAAGGAACGGCGCCGGTAAGACGACACTCATGAGGATAATTACGGGCCTTGCAGAACCGACATCAGGATCTTATTCGATCAGCGGTGTATCCAGCAAGGATAAAGAGATATTAAAGGTCAGAAGAAGGATGGGCTCGATAATAGAGAGCCCCGCGATATTCCGCAATCTGTCTGCATATGACAATCTAAAACTCCAATATATCAATCTCGGAATGACTTCGTTCGATGATATCCACGAACTCCTGGAACTCGTCGAACTCAATAATACAGGGAAGAAAACAGCAGGCAAGTTCTCGCTCGGTATGAAGCAGAGGCTCGGAATAGCCGTTGCTCTGTGCGGCAAGCCTGATATTCTCATCCTTGACGAGCCTATCAACGGACTTGATCCTCAGGGCATCATCCAGATGCGCGAGATCCTGCTTAGGATAAACAGGGAAAAACATACGACAATCCTTATCTCCAGTCACATCCTCGAAGAGCTTTCCAAGCTCGCAACGCATTATGCATTCATCGATAACGGTCAGATACTTCAGATGCTGAGCAGTGACGAACTCATGAACAAGGTCCGAAAGTCGTCAAGGCTTAAGGTGTCCGGCGTGGAAGAGCTGTGTCCTGTTTTCGACAGGAATAAGATCGATTATAAAGTTAATGGTGAAGATACAGTCGATATCTTTACAGAGATATCAGTTACCAAGATCGTTGAGCTCGCAAATGAAGCAGGCGTTGAAGTTATCTCCGTCGCAGAGAACAACGAGAGCCTTGAAGGATACTTCATGAATCTTGTCGCAAAGAGGGAAGGCCTCTCATGAGATGCACTCTTAAGTCATCTTTATTCAGGTTGTTCAGGACAAAACTCTTTATTTGGGTCATTGTCTTTGCTCTTCTGACCGGAATAGCTGCATTTAATAATGCATGCAACAACGATATGATGCCGTATTCACTGGGCAGGCCCAGGTTTTTTGATACTGATTTCCTGATACTGTGCATGAGAAAGATCATCTTCATCGTTCCTTTCGGTGCTGCAGTTTTCAGCATGATTTTTACCGGGTCTGATATCTCATCACGTTCCATCAACAACAAGATAGTTACCGGAACACCGAGGATAATGATCTTCCTTGCAGATGCCGTGACGGCAGCCCTTGCGACGTTCTTTTCAGTACTCATAAGTGTGGCTGAGATCTTTATTCTTGTTAAATTCGTGCCGGTAAAAGAATCTGTTTCGTTCAGCAGTAAGGTGGTTCTGACTACTCTGCATTCCGTACTTATATGCATTGCGTTTACAGTGTTTTTCACGCTGCTTCAATTCTTCTTTAGTAACAAGATGTTCGGAATAGTTATATCGATGTTCCTTCTTCCGGCTGTGATGTCCTATCCGTCTATTGTTGCACAGGTGCTGGAGCAGCCTTACAGGTATTCATATGAAGATGCAGATACGGGAGAGACCGTCTGGGAGCTTAATCCTCAATATGTAGGCGGCAAAGCGCGGACAACACTGCTCGATTCGCTGGAGATCAATCCCTACTATGAGGTGCTGGCTGGTGAACCTGCAGGTCTTGAGACTGCAGTTGCAGCAGGAACTGTCATTGTGCTGTCAACTGCTGCAGGATTTATCTCGATAATCAGAAAGGAGTTCCCGTAATATGAAGAAGATCCTCTCGGGAATGATATTCAGATCCTTAAGAAGCATTGAGAGCTGGATCCTGATCGGCTTTTTCCTTTTTGCCTGCGCATATATCAGTTATATCCAGATCGAAAATCCCAATAACGGTATCTCTCATGATGTAAATAAGCGTTTCGAGAGCTTTTCTGTGAGCGCTGAAGATGCTTATAAGCTCAATGGTGAAGCACTTCCTGAAGATGTATTCTACAAGCTCGATGCTGAAGATAATGAAGTCGGGCATGAGATCGATCTGCTGTTTGGTATCCCTGACACCATTTTGACGTTACAGGTCGCGCTTATCGTTATCTATCTTCCTGTTTTCCTGGGAAGGATGTTCAGCGACGGAACGGTAAAGAACCTTATTGCAGGAGGGCACAGTAAAGGAAAGATATATCTTTCTTCATTGATCTTCAGCGCGGTCCTGGATATAGCGATGATGATTATAAGCACATGCATATTCGCCGTTATGTGCCTTGTCCTGAAATGGCATCCGCCGGTCTATCTTCCTATAGTCATCGTTATGCTCCTGCTATCATTGCTGATGTCTCTTACTGTCACATCTGTATGCATCGCGGTTCTGTTTATAAGCAAAAAGCGGACAGCGGCTTTTATCGTCGGCTTCTTATTTGTTTTAATTCTGTTCGTCTTTCCTATTTCAGCTCCTTCGGCGGTCATTATGGTAACTCAGCACATAGATCCCCACAGCGAAGACATCAAGCTGTTGAGAAAGATAAAAGCTGAAGAACCTTATAATCTTGAAGAACATTTTAAGCTGTCAGAGTACAATTTTGTTTACTCTTATCACGGTCAGGAGATCGTATTTTTTGAAGACAGCACTCTCCCCCGTCCTGTAAAGAATGCTCTTCTCGCAGCGATATATCTGGATCCTGCAATGATACTTCACTTTGACAGCGGATTTACGATCACGCCGTATATTATGTACCGTGACGGCTTAATAGCGATCAACACCGCCGGCAATATCTTATGGATAACTCTGTCTTCCTTCTGTGGTATTATCGTTTTCAGAAGGAAGGAGATCCGCTGTTGAAGATACTGATAGTTCTTTGCGTTGTTCTGGCAATAGCACTCATCATTGCTGTCATCAAGATAGTGCTGTTAAGACGCGGATTTGATGAGCTGACCGATAACATAGAAGATCAGGTAAAAGGAGAGACGCAGATCCCCGTTACTCTTACGACTACTGATCCTCATGCCAGAAAAACGGCCGAGACGCTTAACCGTGAACTCAGTAATCTTCAGAAGGAAAGAAACGAATATCTCGACGGCAACCGCAAAGTGTCCGAAGCCGTCACTGCGATCTCCCACGATATCAGAACGCCTCTTACTGCGATCAATTCTTATCTCGATCTAATGAAGGACGAGACCGATGAAGAAATCAAAGAGCAGTATCTTGAACGTATAAAGAGCAGGACTCTCTCGCTCAGCGAACTTGCTGATGAACTCTTTAAATACAGTACTTCAGCCGATCCGGCAAATTATATGTCGAAGGATGAGACTTCCCCGGCTGAACCTTTGGACATATGCCGCATACTTGAAGAGTGCATACTGTCTTTCTATGCCGCGTTTAAGAAAAAAGGCCTGGAGCCTCAGATAGAAATTCCGGAAGGACCGGTCAATGTCATATGTGACAGGAAGAACGCTAACAGGATCTTCGAGAACATTATAAGCAATGCGCTTAAATATGCCGGAGGCTCCCTGGATATAAGACTTGACAGTTCCGGATGCGCGGTCTTCAGCAATCCGGCGCCGGATCTTACGCCGGTATCGGCCGCAAAGCTTTTCGACAGGTATTATACGGTCAATGAGGGCAGTGAATCGACAGGCCTCGGGTTTTCGATAGCAAAGGAGCTTATTACCAGGAACGGAGGCACGATAGATTCGGAGTTTAAAGACGGGATATTCTCCGTAATAGTGCATTTCAGGGTTCAGATTTAAATAATCTTCTATTATCCGATGGTTAATAATTAGTTTTACGCCAGTTAACAAGATTTGTTTTATAATTAAACTGCAGGTTTAACCTGTATCTATTATATTGCGCGGGGGCAGGATCTTTGAGATCTGTAGTCAAAAAGGTCAAGGAGCAGGGCTTATCCCTGAAGGTAACATCATCGCTGATGCTGTTTGTATCGATCGGCATCACGTTGATCCTTGTTGTCTTTTCCGTGCGGGCTTTCATAAGTTTCAAGGCGCTTGAAGATTCGACCGGCACATATATCAAGCTTGAGGAACGCGCATCGACTCTTATGGACGCTTCAGACTATCTCACCGAACAGGTGCAGTGTTACGCGGTTATCGGAGAGCGCGTTTATATGGATAATTATTTCACGGAGGCTTTTGAGACACGCCGCAGGGAAAAAGCCATCAACGACATGGAAGCGGTGCTGCCCGATTCGCTGGCGTTATATGAACTTAAAGACAGTATGCGTCATTCTGAAGCTTTGATGCAGCGTGAGTATTATTCAATGAAGCTCGTTCTTGAGGCTCAGGGAGACACTGATATTCCTGATGTATTGAAGAGCGTTGAGCTCACTGAGGAAGATGCTCTCCTGAGTCCCGCGGAGAAGATGGAACTTGCGAAAAGCATGGTCCATGACAACGAGTACTATTTCCAGAAGAGTGAAGTCAGAAGAAATCTTAATGACTGTCTCAAAGCCCTGAAGAACACTACATTTAATTCGCAGAACGGTCTTGAGAGCGTGGCAAGAAGAGCGCTTGTCAGCGTAATGATCCTGATCGTTATCCAGACGGCACTGATCATTATGATGATCTGGCTCTACACCCATCTCGGCATATCCCCGGTCCTTAAAGCGGTCGATCACATCAAGAAGGACGAGAGCATCCCTCTTATCGGAGCCTCGGAGTTCCGTTATCTTGCCGGTGCATACAATGTCATGTACAACGCTTACAGGAACAGTATCTCAAGACTGAACTACAAAGCTTCCCACGATGAACTTACAGGCGTATATAACAGGACCGGTTTTGAGATCATCAAGAACAGCGTTGATATGAAGACGACTGCAATGATGCTCATAGACTGCGATAAGTTCAAGCAGATCAATGACAATTACGGACATGAAGTCGACGACAGTGTATTGAAGAAGGTTGCCGCCACACTTAAGAAACATTACAGGTCTGAAGATTATGTCTGCAGGATAGGCGGAGATGAATTCCTGGTCCTGATGGTCCATCTTAATTTCGATCCTCATGATCTTATCGAGAACAAGATCAGGATGATAAATGAAGAGCTTAACGATGCGAGCGACGGAGTTCCGAATATCTCTTTAAGTGCCGGCATATCTTTTGATTTCCAGGGTATTGCTCCTGACGAGCTGTTCCGCCGTGCGGATGCAGCGCTTTATCATGTAAAGGAGAACGGCAGAAAGGGCTGCTGCTTCTACTCAGATAAGCTGAGCAGTCTCGCAGCTTCCAGTAAGACACAGATCTCCGCCGTTGATTCAAGGACAAACTGATCCCTTTAATTAATGCCATATCCAAAGCAACAGCAGGTTGCTTGTTTTGTATGTATGAAAAGCACATAATCATGATATGAAACATAAAGGAGAAATCATTATGGAAACAAAAGATATACTCAAAAAACTCCGCGAAGATAACGGCCTTACACAGGAACAGATGGCAGATAAACTTATGGTAACAAGACAGGCGGTAAGCCGCTGGGAATTAGGCGAGACACAGCCTAACACCGATACGCTCAAGATCCTTTCGAAAGAATTCAACATCTCGATAAATACTCTTCTCGGAAGCCCAAGACAGCTCATCTGCCAGTGCTGCGGAATGCCCCTTTCGGAAGATTCCATGATCAGCAGGGAACCCGACGGGAGCTTTAATGAATCTTACTGCACATGGTGCTACAGCGATGGGGATTTCGTTTATCAGTCTATTGATAAACTCATTGATTTTCTTGTCGGTCATATGCCGAATCCCGAGAACCTCCCTGAAGAAGAGCGCCGCGTACAGTACGGCGGATATCTCTCGCAGCTTGAGCACTGGAAGTGAGGGGTGGCAGCATGAAACAGAAAACAGTTTCAGGGTCTGCCAAGATTCCCTGTTTTCGATCGCCCGAAAGCTGGTCGACGATTTGTCGACGAAATTAGGGAAAAGCGTCGACGATTCCGTCGAATTCGAGTTGATTCGACGATTTGGTCGACGAAAAGAACCATATCTGTCGACGTTTCGTCGACGACTTTGGCACAGCAGGTCTTCCGGGCCTGCTTTTTGCATTTCACCTTCGAAAATCTGCCACTTACCTCATTTTCGCCCACAGGCGGAAAAACCTTTGCTACCATGAGACCACAAAGCAACAGAGGAGGTGATAACAATGATCAAGAAATATCTGAACAGCAAATGGTGGCATCTGACGGCTGCGGTATGCTCGATAGCAACGGTAAGTTATGTTGCATACATGGCATACGCGCATCATGTGATCATGGTATGGTTCCTGATAGCATCCGTGTTCATGTCTGTTTACGAGACCGTTAAGTTTGTTAAGCATCAGAAGACAGCTTGATGTAACATAGATGTATATTTTCGAGGAGGCTTTCGTAAAGTGAAAGTTAGCATAGATATATCGGCAGAATACAAAGAGCCTTTTGCCGTCATCCACACCGACAAGGTGACAGATGAGATACAGCGTATAGTCGATGTCTTAGGCACGAACGAGACGCCCATAACTGCCCTGCAGAATGAGGAAGATATCGTTGTTCTGCAACCAAAGGAAATCTACATGGTTAGGGTGGAAGAAGGCGATACGATCATTTACGGTGCGAAGCAGAGATACCGTTCGCGCAAAAGGCTATACGAGCTCGCGCAGCAGTTTGGTTCACAGTTTATGCAGATATCGAAAACAACACTTATAAATCTGTCATATATGGACAGCATCGAGCCCGGTTTCTCAGGCACGCTTTTATTGAAATTAAAGAACGGGAATAAGGATTACGTGTCGAGAAAATATCTGCCGGAGTTCAAAAAATATCTTGGAATTTAGGAGGAATAAGAGATGAGAAACATAGTAAAAGATCTGTTAAAGAGTACGGTTATAAGCATCGGAATGGCACTTTCGATATTCAGTCTGGTGTGCGTCGTTTTTGACATCATGTACAAAGGCAATTTCAGCCTTGAGAATTATCAGCTCACAAAGATGGTCGTAGGAAGCCTTCTTACAGGCATAGGATTCGGAGTTCCGACTGTCGTATATAACATCGAGAGCCTTCCGACACCTGTTAAAGTCATCATCCACATGGGCATTGGCTGTGTGATCTATACTGTGACAGCTTACGCGGTCGGCTGGTTCGGAGGAGCGGCAACAATTACACAGGGACTGATCATCGCCGGCATTCAGCTCCTGGTAGCATTCGTAATCTGGTTCTGCTTCATGCGCTATTACAGGAAAGAAGCCAAGAAGATGAACGATAAGATCCAGTCAATGAAACGTTAACAAAATACCTGATAATTGCCGAAATTGCTCTTTTAAGAATAAAGCCTCCTTCTGTATAATCGCACGGAAGGAGGTTTTATAATGAATAACCAAAGGATAATAGGAATCTTGATGGCTGCGTCGATCTTCATCTCGGGATGCAGCGCCGGTGTTAAAAGAGATGAGACAACTGAGATCGAAAACTCAAAGGCATTGGGGAATGCCGATAAGATCGAGATCTTACATGAAGAAACAACAACTGAAACAACCGGACCAGAATTATACGAATTCAATCCGCATGTGTATTCTCCGACGCTTGCACAGGAGATATCACAGGAAAAATGGGACGCGTTCTATAATCTTTGCGACGCGCTGAGGGCAGGAGAGACGACATTCGAGTGTTCGAGTCAGGAAGCGTACGACTTTACCACTAATGTAAGCACTCTCGCAAGTCTTTTTCCGGCTGCGTGCCTCAAGATAACGAATGTGAGCAATGACGGAACAGCCCCTTATGAGAATGGCACCGGCAGGATCTACTATGAGATGCCTGTTGAAGAATTTGTCGTGAGACAGGCTGAGTTCGAAGCGCTGATCACTGATATTCTTAACACTGCTCTTGAGACTGATGATACGGACTTTGAGAAGTGCCTTAAGCTCTATCTTTATGTCGCCGAGAACTACGATTACGATGACAATATGGATTACAACGGAGATGCCGCATTCTACGGAACATTCATGACCCGGAAAGGCATGTGTGTCGATTACGGTGCAGTGTATGGATATCTGCTCCTTCAGGTCGGTATTGACGGCCTCGACATCGGCTGTTTTGAGCCTGACATGTGCCACGCCTGGACATATGTCGTTCTCAACGGTAAGGGTTATCACGTTGACACTACATGGGCACTGACTTCTTGTTATGAAGGCGTGGATGATGTTTATCTCGATTACTTCCTGATGAGCGATGAAGACCGCAATCAGGACGGCTGCCTTGTCCGCGATCTCACGATGCAGGCACTCCCGCAGTTCTTCCTGAGCCAGTCCTCGATAAAACTCAGTGCAACCGATGAGACTTATTCGTTCCCTGATTTCTCGACATTCGTTTCTCTGGATGAAGAGAACAAGATCCTTTACTACAAGGACATGTACGGCGAAATGCACGAGATGCATTACGAGTGAGGCGGTTATACAGATAGTTCTATATCAAAAAAGAAGGCTGTCTCAGGATCCTGAAACAGCCTTCTTTTACTTGAGTATTACTTGCAAATCACGCCGATTTCTTATCTGCAAGTTCTCTGACTTTCTCGATCGACAATCCTGAATACTCTGCGATTTTCTCTAAAGGCAGAGTGCCATCAATTATCATTCTCTGAGCATGTTCAATGCCAGCTTCATTTCTCCCTTTGATTATTCCTTCATTTCTGACTTCTTCCCATATCTCGCTCATTGTTTCTACTCCTTCCTTAACTTCTTTGTACTGTCTGACTCTATCCGCCAACTCCTTATAACACATGTCCGCCGTCGTTAACTTGCACATTTCCTTCTCTGATAGTCCGATCTATATGGTAGATCGGTTGATTTAAACCCAGAACATCATTCTCGGTTATGAATATCACATAGCTTTCTTTCAGTTCCGTGAAGTCTTCGCCGGACTTCAGCATATTGGCATCAACCATACTCGAGTGATACTTTGCGCGCTTGCGATGGGCTCCTTTATTTACACGTTGTACTTCAATGTCGTATTTGATGCCACTTCTGTCAGTGGCATAGATATCGAGCCGGATATCATGGCCTTGAAGGTTCTTGAGTTCCTTTTGTGTCTTGACCTCTGTGACGGTAAGATCGTCCCTGTCGAGGATGATGCGCATCATTATAGGAGCGGAATAAACGGTTGTGGGGGCGAATTGCCTGAAAATGAAAAAACGGGCCCATATTTGAGACTTTTTAAGCAAAATTGAGACTGGTCTCATATTTTGGAGTGACGCTTAGCAGAATTATTTAGCAAAATCATTATTATTTGTCTAAATTAAGAAAATATAGTAATCTATGTGAGTAACATCGGGGATAATTGTGATGCTTAGGGGAGCTCTCAGGATATGGGTATCAGCCGTATAATCCTGCAGGAAAAGATCAAGCCGGAATTTCCGGTCCTAATATCGTGAATTAATGACACGTTGTGCGCAGTAAGATGCGTGCAGCGTGTTTTTGTATAAGTGTTCGAAAACACACAGACGGAGGCACAGCATATGGCAGCAAACAAATCAGTCGCTAAGAAGATCATGGCTTCATTCCTTGCAGCAGCAATGACATTTTCACTCCTGCCGCGGATCACCGGCAAGGATAATGTTCATGCCGCACCAATAGCAAAGGATAAGGACAACACGTGCCTCGGAACGACAGGGATAGCAGCACCTGATGCACCTGCAAATCAGAATTCCGCCTGGTCTGGAAGCTATGTGTACTTCGGTGCATATGGTGAAGGAGAAAGTGCAAAAGTTCCGATCAGGTTCCGTGTGCTGGCTCCCAGCACAACGGCATATGGCAGTTCGACACTGTTTCTTGACAGTGATGCGACATTATTTAACAAAAGGTTCGATGACGATTCCAACGTATGGGCGAACAGTGAATTGAGAGCTGCCCTCAACAATGAATCTGATGAAGATTCATTTTTGAACAGTTCATTTTCTCCTCTGGAAAAGGGCGCGATCGCTGAAAGTACAGTAGGTGAACATGATCTTGTTATGGGAACCGAAGCTGGTCAGGTTACTAATTGGACAGCAAATGTATTTAAAAAATATGTTCCGCTTACCGGCGAAAAGATCTTTGTTCTTGATGCGGAAGAAACTTCCAACGTCGCCTATGGTTATAGTAATAAAGATACTGACTGTTCAGACAGAGTAAAAGACGGATCGTACGCCTGGTGGTGGCTGCGCTCTGCTCTTTCCATCAATATTAGCGCGGGCAACGCGGGCATAGTGGGGTATGATGGCAACCTGAACAGCATCATCGTCAATGAACTTGATGGCGTGGCGCCCGCTTTAAACGTCAAACAGGATTCAATACTTTTCTCAACAATAGTTAATGACGGCAATTTCAAAGAAGCAGGTACTGAGTACAAGCTTACTTTGATCGACAACGAACTGAATGTTATTGTTCCAACGGAAGAGAACCTTTCAGTTAGCGGGAAAAAGATAACTGTACCTTTCACATTATCCGGCGATCATGCGGATGCATCAACAACTGCATCGGTCCTTATCCTCAACCGGGAGTATGTGAGGGGAGACTACGACGGAGCAAAGATCTTATACTATGCGCCCCTGGATAATGACGGCTCATTTACATTGACTGATGGATTTGACTTGGATAAATGGGGAACCAATTACTTTGTTTACATCATCGCTGAGAACAGGAACGATGAAGCAAAGGGAACCGACTATGCCGGCGAGCCCGTCAAGCTCAACAAGCCCGGCTTTTATCTGTCAAAGACGGCCGGAAACACGCGCCTTGGCACATCGCAGATTAAGGCGCCATTCCAACCTGATGCTTCCATTAATTTTATTTTAAATGGTGATTATAATAAACCTTGGACAGGAAATTATGTTTTCTTCGGAACATTTGATAATAATCCAATCAGGTTCCGAGTACTTGCACCGAACACAACGGTTTATGGCGGTTCAACATTGTTCCTGGATAGTGATAAAACGCTGTTTAAAGATTCCTTTGATAATACCACCGATAGCAATGATCAATATTCAAATTCATGGGATGACAGTGATATTAGAGGCGTGCTTAACGGTGCATTTCTGAAAAAATCTTTTACGACTATTGAACAGAGAAGCATAGCGACAAGTATAGGAAATGGTGGACTCAGCTATTCTGACGGATCATATGAAGCAGCTATATTTAAATCGCCAGTAAGTATAAATGATAAAGTGTTCCTTTTGGATGCAACGGAAACGCTGAATCCGGTATATGGGTATTATGCATATAGTGGATATACTACTTATAATTCAGAGACTGCCTGGCATGCGCTTACGTATAGAAATGAAATGCAAGTTTCCTACACTCATATGAAATATGGGGCAACCGCCGACTATTGGTTGCTACGTTCCGCTTGTTCCGCTTGTACACTATTTGAAGCATCATCTTATGTTGGTATTTGGGATTCAAAACGTTTGGAAATTACAAGCGTTTCTAATATTAATGGCGTGGCGCCCGCTTTAAACATTAATCAGGACTCTATAATCTTCTCCTCTGAGATTACAAAGCCTGATGACGACGGTTATAACGGCGAATACAAACTCACTGTAAAAGACAGTAACATGGGAATTGATGTTACTGATGGAAAGAGCATTTCGATAGACGGAACGACCGTAACCGTACCTTATACGATTTCGATAGATGGCGGTTCTAATGCGACCCGGGCATCTGTGCTTATCCTTGATGCCAAATACAAAGCTGGTAATAACGATGATACAAATATCCTGTACTACGGAAAGCTCGGTGATGCACCAAGCGGTACGGGGACGTTTGAACTGCCTTCAGGTTATGATCTGAGCGGCTGGGGATCTGATTATTTTGTCTATTTCCTGGCAGAAGATATACACGGTGCGCAAGAGACAGATTATGCCAGTGAACCTGCCGAGATCAAGTTCTCTGTTACGGTAGAAAACGGTGTGGCAGATAAGGCAACAGCGGTTCCCGGCGAGACGATTACTGTCGTTGCAAATTCAGCTGAAGAGGGATCGGAATTTGTTAAGTGGACAACAGACTCAAGTGATGTTGCGCTCGTCGATCCTCAATCAACATTAACCATATTCACAATGCCTGCAGCATCCGTAAAAGTAACTGCAACATATCAGGATCTGTCAGAATGGACTAAGTCACAGAGTAATACGGATCTCGGAACAACGCAGATATCAGCTCCGTATCAGCCAAAAGACGGTCAGGATCTTCCCTGGACAGGAAGTTATGTCTACTTTGGTGCATATGGTGAAGGAGACAGTGCAAAAGCACCGATCAGGTTCCGTGTATTGGCGCCGAACACAACAGCATATGGCGAAAAGCCGACATTGTTCCTGGATAGCGATAATACTGTGATAAAAAATGATTTTGGTAACAACACCAACGTATGGGCGGGCAGTCAGTTGAGAACATACCTCAACGGAGATTTTATTGATCCGACGAATGAGTTTTTTACGGAATCAGAAGTATCAGCAATAGCAGTTAGTAAAGGAGATGGCGGCCTCAGTTATGCAGATCCTTCTTTTGGAGCAACAGCTTATGGTGCACCTGTAAACGTAAATGACAAAGTATTCCTATTGGATGCGACAGAAGTGATGAATCCGGCTTATGGTTATTCAGCAGATTGCGGATTGGAGACAACAAGCGACTGGACATGGACGGCATATTTAAATAGTGATTGGACTATACACGAAGTCGCTAACCGTGAAAAAGGCGTAATACCCCATTTCTGGTTTCTGCGTTCAGGCAATTCCAACTTCGAATTTGATATGGGCTACGTAGATCTGTTTGGTCGACTGGATTTTCGCAGGGCTGATGCAGATTATTATGTCGCCCCCGCTTTAAACGTCGATCATGAAGCCATCCTGTTCTCATCTGTAATCTCAGGCACAGCAGGTAAGTACGGAGCAGAGTATAAGCTTACTGTTTTCGACAGTGACCTTGTTTTCGGTGTTCAGAAAGACAAGGATGTTACTTCCAAGGGAACGACAATAACTGTCCCTTATGCGATAACCGGAGATGACAGTAAGAATGCCACACAGGTCTCAGTCCTTATCCTCAATGATGAATATGAGAAAGGCAATGCTTCTGTTCTTTACTACGGTAAGCTGGACGGAACGTTCGGAACAACTGCAGAAGGTTCGTTCACTCTGCCTTCGACATTAAATATCGACGACTGGGGTCTGAAGTATCATGTTTATGTCTTTGCTGAAGATGTAAACGGACGTTATGAGACTGACTATGCAAGTGATCTGCTGAAGCTCAGTAAACCTGTAGCCGTAAAAGACCTGGATGTCAGCATAACCTGGAATGACGACGATGATGCTCAGAAATTAAGATCTGACAGCGTAACGCTCGAACTTTATGCAGGCGAGAATAAGGTGGACGGCAAGTCCCTTACGCTTAATGCTGATAACAAGTGGAAGGGCACCTTCGCTGATCTCCCTGTATCTGACGGAACAAATGATATCGAATATACCGTTAAGCCTTCATCTGTTCCCGCAGGCTATGAAGTATCCGTTAAACCTTCGACAGACGGTGTCTCGGTAACGTTCAGCCTCAAGACATATAACGTCAATCTTATGACCGACGGCAACGGTACGGCAAGCGCCACGCCTGCTTCCGGCAAACCGGGAACAGAAGTAACACTTACAGCTACACCTGATACAGGCTATAAGTTTAAAGAATGGCAGGTAACAGAAGGCGGAGTAACTGTTAAGGACGACAAGTTCACTATCGGTACTGCAGATGTTGAGATAAATGCTGTCTTTGAGAAACAGTTCTATCCTGTAACTGTTGTATCAGGAACGACCGCAACAGCTACCGCTGCAATGGGCGATCTGGTAGAGATCACCGCATCTGCTCCTTCAGCAGGAAAGGAGTTCGATAAGTGGACAGCAGATTCTGCTGACGTCGTTTTCGATAATGCGGGTTCAGCAACCACAACATTCACGATGCCTGCAGGTGCTGTTGAAGTTACTGCAACATACAAGGATATTGTTTATGGTGTTACTGTAACTACAGACGGTAACGGTACTGCAAGTGCAAAAGCCGCATCAGGTACGATGGGTACGGAAGTAACACTTACCGCTACACCGAATACCGGTTATAAGTTCAAGGAATGGCAGGTAATATCCGGCGGAGTAACGATAACAGATGATAAGTTTACTATCGGTACTGAAGCCGTAGAGATAAAGGCTGTATTCGAGCTTGAATCCTATGCTGTTACAGTCAACTCAGGTAAGGCAGATAAGACTACTGCAAATATGGGTGATACAGTTGAGATCACTGCAGCCGCTCCTGAGGCAGGCAAGGAGTTCGATAAGTGGGTTGTTGTTTCAGGCAAGATAACACTTGATGATGAGACAAAGGCCACGACGACATTCACGATGCCTGCCGGCGCAGTAGAAGTTACTGCAACATATAAGGATATTCCGACTTATACGGTTAAGGTCACAACTGACGGCAACGGTACTGCGAGCGCTTCAATTGAGAAGGGCGTAAGCGGTACTGAAGTAACGCTCAAGGCTGTGCCTGATACAGGCTATAAGTTCAAGGAATGGGTTGTAGTATCAGGTGATGTAACGATTACATCAGATAAGTTTACGATCGGAACAGAGAATGTCGAGATAAAGGCAGTCTTTGAGGAGATCACATATCCAGTAACTGTTACTTCCGGTTCGGCAGATAAGGATACAGCAGCTGCAGGTGAGACAGTAACAATTACTGCGGATGCTCCTGCCGAAGGTCAGGAATTCGTTAAGTGGGTAGTTGTATCCGGCAAGATAACGCTTGCTGATGAGACTAAGACAGTAACGACTTTCACGATGCCTTCTGAAGGCGTTGAAGTAAAGGCGACCTATAAGGATATCGATTCTTATTCCGTTAAGGTAACTGTCGAGGGCGAAGGTTCCGCAACGGCTGATCCCGCATCAGGAATCCCCGGAACAACAGTTACCCTTAAAGCAACACCTGATACGGGTTATGCATTCAAGGAATGGATCGTAGTATCAGGCGGAGTAACAATATCATCAGATAAGTTCACTATCGGAACAGAGGATGTCGAGATAAAGGCAGTCTTTGAGAAGGTCGCTTATTCCGTTACCGTAAACAGCGGTACAGCTGATAAGGAAAAAGCAACAATTGGCGAAACGGTTACTGTTATTGCTGATGAACCTGCTGAAGGAAAAGAATTCGTTAAGTGGACTGTAGTTTCAGGCAATATTACTCTTGATGATGAGACAAAGGCCACAACAACATTCAAGATGCCTGCAGAGGCAGTTGAGATCACTGCTACATACAAGGATATCAATTCCTTGACCGTAACGGTAACAGACGACGGCAACGGATCTGCAACAGCTGATCCTGATTCCGGTATCCCCGGAACCAAAGTAACGCTTTCGGCAGAACCAGCTGAGGGTTATGCTCTCAAGGAATGGAAAGTTATTTCCGGTGATGTAACGATCAAGGATAACGAATTCACTATCGGCACAACCGATGTCGAGATCCGGGCTGTTTTCGAGAAGGTTCCTTACGAGATAACCGTAATATCAGGCGCCTCTGATAAAGCAACAGCAGTTATAGGAGATATTGTAACCGTTACAGCCGATGCTCCTGAGACTGGCAAGGAGTTCGATAAGTGGGTATCTGAGGACGTAACGTTCACTGATGCAATGAACCCTGAGACTACATTTACAATGCCTGCAAAGGATGTAAAGGTAACAGCAACTTATAAGGATCTCGGTTCATGCTCGATCACGGTAACTGATGACGGTAACGGAAAAGCTGTATCCGATATTGCTTCAGGCTTCACGGGAACAACGGTAACGATAACTGCTGAAGCCAATACAGGCTATCAGTTCAAGGAGTGGAAAGTCGTATCAGGCGATATTACTCTTGCTGATAAGACAAAGGCTGAGACAACGTTTACCATCGGCACAGAGAATGTCACCATACAGGCAGTTTTCGAGAAGATAACGTATAAAGTCACAGTCAACAACGGTGAAGCAGACATGAGCACTGCGACAATGGGCGATGAAGTCGAGATCACGGCTGAAGCTCCTGCTGACGGCAAGTACTTCTACATGTGGGAAGTAGTATCCGGCGATGTCGAGCTTGATGACGAGACTGACAGCACAACGACATTCACGATGCCTGCTGAGGATGTCGAGATCACTGCCGTCTACAAAGACATTCCCAAATACACCGTAGAAGTAACAACTGACGGAAACGGTACTGCGGAAGCATCCGTTGACGAGGCTGTCGAAGGAACAACTGTAACTATTACCGCAGAACCTTCCACCGGTTATAAGTTCAAGGAGTGGGAAGTAGTATCCGGCGGTGTAGATCTCACAGATAAGAACAGTGCTGAGACTACATTCAAGATCGGAACAGAAGATGTTGAGATAAAGGCTGTATTTGAACTGGCGCTCTATCCTGTCACTGTAACTTCAGGTAAGGCAGATAAGACAGAAGCCGCAATGGGTGAAACCGTAACGCTCACGGCAGACGCACCTGCTGATGGTAAGATGTTCGACAAGTGGGTAGTCAACTCAGGTTCCATAACACTTGCTGATCCCACATCTGCCACAACTACATTCGTAATGTCGGCAAGCGCTGTCGATGTAACTGCAACATACAAAGATGCCCCGGTACAGATCTATTACTTCTTCAAGAAGGGCGCTGACGGAACATTCGTCGTAACAGAGAATGCCGTATTCGAAGTAAGCAGAAGTGCAGACGACGAGCACTGCATCGACTACTTCGACTGGGTAGCGATCGACGGCATCAAGCTTGAACCCGGAAAAGACTGCCTCATCACAACGGGCAGCACCGTGATCACGATCTACAGCGATTACCTCAAGAACCTCAAACCGGGTGAACACAAGATAATCGTGAACTTCGTCGACGGTTCCGTAGCTGCGAACTTCACGCTCAAGGCCGCAGAATCCGGCGAGAGCATCCCGAGCACCGGAGAGCAGACCGATATCACATCGTTCATCGGCATCGGCCTGGTCATCGCAGTATTCGCAGGCGTTACTGTTGCAGTTGTCAGGAAGCGCAAAGAAGAGGTATAAGCTGTTCTTAAAGTTTAACCTTAAGTGGTAGGCCAGCGGTTCGAATCCGCTCACGATCACCAAGGTCATAGAAAACCACCTGTGCTACTTCAGACAGGTCCTCGGCGCTAGAGCGCCTGCGGAACTCGTATCACAGGTGGTTTTTCTATTTTTCTAGAAGCAAACCGAGGCTGAGTGCTAAAGCACCTGCGGAACTCGCAAGGCTAAGTGGTTTTCTTTCTATTTATTCGGATAAACAGAATGATCGGGTATAAAATATACGTCATAGATTGCTTGATTTAAGTAATTGCTTGAAGATGATAAAATAAACAAAAAGAAAAGGGAGAATTGTAGATGAAGTGCATTATCCGAGTGATTTGGGACGACGAAGCAAGTGTCTATGTTGCTACCAGCGAAGATGTTCCGGGTTTAGTGCTCGAATCTGGTTCTTTTGACGCTCTTATAGAAAAAGTTAAGTTTGCAGTTCCTGAACTATTGGCTCTGAATAAACCGAAAGCTAAGATAACGGATCTTTGTTTTGTCTCTGAAAGACTATGCAAGGTGTCTAATGGCTGAATACGAGAAAAAGTCAGAGATATCTTAAAACTGAATGGCTGTGAATTCGTTCGACATGGAAAGGGTGATCACGATATTTGGTATAGCCCGATCAGCGGCAAAAACTTTACTGTTGATAGCAAGATTAAGTCGAGATTTACAGCAAATGCGATTATGAAACAGAGTGGGATTGATTATAAGTTTTAATCCCAAACTGCAAAATAAAAGACACCGTCATCCTTTATTCATACTTGCTGAACGAATTCTTATAGATTACTGATCTGCCGTCTCCGGCGATGCCGAATACAGGATCGCTTGAACTGCCCGGCTCCATCTGGGCGAAATTATCTTCATACATATACATACGCGAATCGATCATGTCGAGCTCGTGAAGGATCATGGCTTCAGGCGTGCTCGGAAGCCTGATGGCGCCCCATTCGGGCTGGCCGTGATGGGAAGCCAGCATGTGCTTGAGCATAGCGACCTGTTCTGCGTTATATGATCTGCCGCCGGCAGCCTGATTCTGTCTCCAGACTTCATGGTCGATCATTTCGATACCCAGAAGGGAATGACCGAAAAGATTGCCCATGTCTGTATATGTGGCGATACCGGTATCAGTAGTTTTTATCTCAACGAGTTTGCCAATATCGTGAAGTGCTGTGCCGCAGACCAGGAGTTCGCGGTTAAGAAGAGGGTAGACGTCGCATATGGAATAAGCGGTCTTTATCATTCTGTATGTGTGGTAAGCCAGCCCGCCATATAGATTGTGGTGCATGGTCTTTGCGGCGGAAGACTTGGTGAAGTTCTTTATGTTAGACGAGATGATCCTGACAGCAAGTGCCGTGAGCGAGTAATCGTCGACAGGGACGTCGGCGGTGGAAGTGTCATATTCTCTGCCGGAAGACTTCTTTATAAGAGCGATGATATCAGCAACGAGTTTATCCGGGTCTTCAGGCGGGAGCTTGACAAGCTGCTTGAGCTCATCTTCCGGAAGCTTTACAGGGTTGATGTTGTTTATCTTATAGCTTTTGTTTCCCTTATATTCGGTTACTTCGAGCGTGACCAGCGCGGTCGAGCCTTCTTCGATCCCGATGTCTGAGAGGGCTTTTCTGGTTGTATCGAACATAAGCGCCGTTAAGCTTTCTTCACCGTCGCTTATCGTTACCTTTATCATCGGCTTGTTGTTGGAAGTGGAAGCCTGTGTGATGCCGGAGACAACGAGATCGGTCTCATATGTGCCCAGATTCATAGTGTTAAACTTTACGATTGCCATTTTTAGCTCCTGAATATATATATTTTTGTCTTATGGTAGCATTACAGACTGTCCAATTCTATAACTTGGTTATTGAATGGCCCGAGATTCGTGCTAAAATGGGCGCGAGTTGTCCTAAAAAATGTTTTAGGGTATTGTGTGTGCTGAATTGTTATGGAAAGAGTTGAACTGAATGAGATATAAACTGGCGTGCTTTGACCTCGACGGAACGCTGCTGGATACTTTGGGCGGACTGACCCGGAGCCTTAATGCTGCGCGCCGGATGAATAATCTCCCGCCACAGACTGAGGAGCAGGTGAAGACCTTTATCAATAACGGCGTGGTGAAGATGATGGAGAGAAGCCTTGCGGCTGATAACAAAGCCTATAACGAAGCTCTTAAGAAGCAGCTCCTGAAGGACTATGTTGCATATTACAACTCACATTATCTTGAAGATACGCGTCCTTATAACGGCATTTCCGAGGTCCTGATCAGGCTTAAGGCTGACGGTATGCTGCTTGCCTGTATTACGAATAAGGACGATGAACCGGCAAAAAGGCTTATAGACCGCTTTTTCCCGAATGTTTTTGATTATGTAAAAGGCTCGGTTGAGGGTGTCGAGAGAAAACCTTCTCCGGAACCTATAGAAAGATGTCTTAACCATTTCGGAGTACAGAACAGTGAAGCTGTCTACGTCGGCGATTCCGAGATTGATATCATTACCGCTTTGAACAGCGATATGGACAGCATCAGTTGTACCTGGGGTTACAGGCCGCGTAGATTCCTTGTCGAGAATGGTGCTTTGTTCATCTGCACCGAACCGATCGACCTGAGGAATATAATGAGATAAGCCTTATGTCCGATAACAGGAAAAGTTCCCAAAAGAAAATTAATCTCCGTCTGATAGCAGAATGCGGTATCCTGGCCGCGCTGGTCTTTATCGGTACGGAATTAAGGATCCCGACGGCATTGGGATTCATGAACTTAGGCGACGGCGTGATATTGTTAGCATCATATTTTCTCGGACCCGCTGCGTTTTTCCCTGCAGCTATAGGCTCTGCTTTGGGAGACCTTATTGCGGGTTATCCGGTTTATATAGCGCCTACATTTGTTATCAAGGGACTGATGGGCCTTGCAGCTGCGCTGGTAATGAGAAAGGCAGAAGAGAAGAATTTTGCCGGTGTTTTGATAAGAGTTGTTGCCGGAGTAATAGCTGAACTTATCATGGTGGGCGGATACTTTGCTTTTGAGACTGTTATGTATGGCGTGGAAGCTGCAAGCGGTTCCCTGGTATTTAATCTTATTCAGAGCGGAGTGGCAATAGTATTGGCGGTCCCTCTGACGTATGCGATAAGGATAAGAAAACAAAGATAATCTTTTTCGGTTTTGTTTTAGGACGTCGGTAGATTATAATCTAGACGTAATCCTTTGAACGAAGGAGATCGTCTTTATGAATAATTATGATGTCATCATTATCGGCGCCGGTCCCGGCGGAATATTCTCTGCATATGAACTAGTGAATCTGAAACCTGAACTGAAGGTTGCAGTTTTCGAGGCGGGTAAACCTCTTGAAGAGCGCAAATGCCCCATAGACGGTGATAAAGTAAAGAACTGCATCAACTGCAGTTCCTGTGCGATCATGAGAGGCTTTGGCGGCGCAGGAGCTTTTTCCGACGGAAAATATAACATAACAAATGATTTCGGCGGAACTTTGTATGAGCATATCGGCAAAGAAAAAGCACTGGAACTCATGAAGTATGTCGACGGGATCAATCTCGCTAACGGTGGAGAGGGTACGAAGCTTTATACCACAGCAGGTTCTTCCTTTAAGAAAATATGCCTCGAGAATAAACTCCACCTGCTCGATGCATCTGTAAGACATCTCGGAACTGACAAGAATTATAAGGTTCTGGGTAACATATTTGATTATCTAAAAGATAAGGTTGATTTCTATTTCAATTCTCCTGTAGGCGATCTTAAGGTGCTGGAAGACGGCACTTACGAAGTCGAGTGTTCCGGACAGACCTACACATGCAGAAAATGCATCGTTTCCGTCGGACGCTCGGGAAGCAAGTGGATAGAAAAAGTCTGCAGCGAGCTCGATATCACGACATATTCAAACAGAGTGGATATCGGTGTCAGAGTCGAACTCCCCGCAGTTGTTTTCTCGGATCTGACATCAGAGCTTTATGAGAGCAAGATCGTATACCGAACTGAGAAATTCGAGGATAAGGTCAGGACTTTCTGCATGAACCCATACGGTTATGTTGTGGCTGAGAACACGAACGGCATCGTGACGGTCAACGGCCACAGCTTTGATTCACCGGAACTGCAGTCGGAGAATACAAACTTTGCGCTCCTCGTATCAAAGCATTTCTCTGAGCCGTTCAAGGATTCTAACGGATACGGCGAGTCGATCGCAAGATTATCTAACATGCTCGGAGGCGGCGTAATAGTCCAGCGTTTCGGCGACCTCACGAGAGGCAGACGTTCCAATGCTTCAAGGATCGAGGAATCTACTGTAAGACCTACGCTGAAGGCAACCCCGGGCGACCTCTCGCTTGTTTTGCCGAAAAGAATATTGGACGGAATCATAGAGATGATCTATGCGCTCGACAAGATCGCTCCCGGCACCGCAAATGACGACACTCTTTTGTATGGTGTAGAAGTAAAGTTCTACAACATGGAAGTCGCTATCAATGACAGGCTCGAAACACGTTATCCCGGTCTCTTCGTGATCGGCGACGGCAGCGGAGTTACGCATTCACTGTCGCACGCTTCCGCATCAGGTGTTTTCGTTGCGAGAGAGATTGCTGCGGAATAATAAGAGAATTCCTTTCTCGCTGTTTGTATTTGTCCGACAAATCATGCCAGAAAAAGTGGAAGAAAAGTCGGATTCTGGAAAATCCGACTTTTTGTCCGACTTTTTCGAACTGATAACCCGGAAATCTTTATGTACTTGAAATCTTATTCTTTCTGACCTTAATAACAAGCAGAACAGTTACGATTATCAATCCGACTACTGTTACAGCAGTCGTAGCAAGTCCGCCTTCAGGACCGAATGCGCCGCCGGTAATGAGGGCAGAGGCATTCTTGTCATAGATAGCGGTGACAATGGAGTTCGCTGCTTCGTTACCTGATACCTGCAGACCGTAAATGTTACCCTGTGTCAGATTCCATGCGGTGTGCATTGCGGATGTCATCCAGATATCTCCTGTAAGCAAGAATATCAGCGCGAAAAGCAACGCTATGAGCGCCAGGTTGACAGATGCCAGCGGCGTGTAGCCTTTGTTCAGTGAGTGGAATGCGGAGAACATCAGGGATGAAACGATTATGCCTACGGCAGGCTTGAATCTCTTGGAGAATGAATTGATCATAAAGCCTCTGAACATGAGCTCTTCAGAAGCACCCTGAGGGAACCACATGAGGAGGTTGAAAATAAACACTCCGAGAGAGGACAGCTTAAGGCTGAATCCCGAGAATGTTATCTGACCGGTAAAGCGCATGACGGCAATGGTGCCGGTCATCATGATGAAGCCTAAGACCAATCCCAGACCGTAATGAAGTATTATGTGTCCGGAGTTTGACAGAGGATAGCCGCATGCTGAGATCTTGTTCCTGAAGCCTTTGATCTTCCAGACTCTGCCTGCATGGATGAAATATGTAAAAATGATCAGTACATATCCTATGGTCATGAGAGAGAGGAAGAGCGGATCTTTGAAGAAGATGCTGAAGACTTCGAACGTCTTGTCGAAGATATCCTTCATTGTGCTGACGTTCGCGAGATCCCTGATAAATGACGAATATTCGGCTTTCCTCATGTAAGAAACAACAACCGGTATCATTGCAAGAAGCTGATATACGGAGAGGACTACAAGAGGGTAAAAAGCTTCGTTGAAAATGAAATTGAAATTGTCGTAACCTTTATTGAGCTTTTCGGTGAAGGTCGGCCTGCCGCCTTCGCGAATTCTCTTAACTTCCTTAGCATCTATAGTGTCGATGGAGACTGTGTAACGCTCGCTGTGAAGCAGTCTCTCGGTAATGAATACAATAACAGCAGAGAGAATTAAAGTAGCCAGTGAACTTACGATCAGTCCTGCAATATTAGTCTTGCCGACAAGTACATCACCGATACCGTAGAACTGGCCATGGACCGGAAGGAACATATAAAACTCCTCTCGTTCCGATACTGACTGTATACATGTAACACAGACAGCAACCAATGTAAGAAAGATAGGAAGGAAAGCTGTCTGTGCAGAAATGACGGAATCATTTATAACGGAGATGAGAATCGTCAGAGATGCAATAAATATCTCAAGAGTGATCACATAAAGATACAGAGCGATATAACTGCCGATCGTATATCTTCCGACAAGCAGTGCAGAGATCGTTGCGACAAAGAAGGCCGGGATCAGCGTTTTGATGACTACTCCTCCTAAGTAACCCGTAACGATCGCGTAACGGGGCTGTGGTGTCAGTAGGATTCCCGTAAATGTGCCTCGTTCTTTTTGACCGGCAATGACATTGGTTCCGATGCTCATCGATGAATAGAGAAGTATAACGAAAAGAAGTATCGGAATAAAAGTCCTGCTAAGAGACTCAACAACTGCCTTGATACCGTTGGCGTTTTCGGCGGTCTGGATCGGCTTGTCGATGATCTCTGAATCTGAGACCATGGTGATTACCATACCATAATCAGATCGGATATTTGCCTGATAGAAGTAGAGATATTCATTTATGAAGTCATCTTTCATGGCAGCATATTCGAGTGAATTTGTTCGGTAGTAGGTAAGGATCTGAGGCTTTTCCGCGGTAAGACCGTTCTGGCGGTCTTCGATCATCTGATCAAAATCATCGGGGAAGACGACTGTGAGGTATGCATCGTTTTCGCGCATCCATTTGCCGAAGGTAACGAAATCATATAAAGCGTCATTATCTTTGTATATGAACTTTGTCAGACCGTTTCCGTCGTAACGGTACGTGAAATTAATGATATTGTTGAAGTTCCCTAATATATCGTAGCGGTCGCCGTATTCAGCAGCTTCCTGATCGCGGAAATCCTGTGTGGCTTCATTAAATCTGATAAATGATTCAGGAGCATTTACGACAACGATGTTGTATACCTCATCACTGAACAGGTGATATGGGAACTTGTATATCATCCAGGAAATGCAGACTGCAAAGAAGACAGCAACGAAAAGTAAAGAGATTATGAAAGATGCAGATGAGGCCTCTGCACCTGAATTACCTCTTTTACGGAAGAAGTTGCCGATTATCGTTTTTATTCCTCTTTTAGCAGACATCTTACATTTACCGTTTATTCTTTATGATTCTCAACATAGATCTTGAAGAATGCTTCTTCGAATGTGTTTACCTGCGCCTGAGCTATCAGCTGTTCAACGCTTCCCTGTGCGACAATAGATCCGTCTACAAGTACAGCGATATCGTCGCAGAGATCCTCTGCAACCGAGAAGATATGCGTCGAAAGAATGATAGCGTGTCCTTTTGTCCTTAATTCTTTAAGATAATCCGTGACCTGCTTTGAAGTAAGTATATCCAGTCCGTTTGTAGGTTCGTCGAAAATAATTACCGGCGGTTTGTGAATAAGGCTTATGGCAATAGATATCTTCTGTTTCATTCCCGTCGAAAGCTCATTGATGCGCTTTTCTGCAAAAGGCGATATTCCAAATCTTGCGAAACTCTCGTCACGTCTGTCTCTGAGTTCTTCCTTCGGAATGTCGTAGAGCTTGGCGAAAAAATCAAACAGTGCATTAGGCGTAGATATCGGATCAAGTTTTATCTCATTAGTAAGGAAACCGATCTTTCTGTGAATTTCGAGAAGATTCTTATCTGCGGATAATCCGTCGATAAGGATCGAGCCTGAAGTCGGCTTCATTAAAGTTGCGATCATTTGCATTAGAGTAGTCTTTCCCGCGCCGTTCGGACCCAGGAGACCGAAGATCTGTCCCTCATGAACTTCAAAACTGACACCTTTGATAGTCTCGTGATCCTTTGTATAGCTTTTGTGAACGTCGATTAACTGGATCATTTGGATTCCTCTTTTCTGAATGTGGTTGCGAAGACCGCGATCGCTAGCCCTAAGTTAAGCACGCAGACCAGGATGACGTGCCATGCTTTCTCCTGGGCCATAAAAGATTCTGATATTAATTCCAAAGTATTATGTACAGGAATAAAGTATTCGAGGGTCGTGGGTCTCGTTCCTCTGAACATCTGCAGGAAAAAATCTCCGAGGAAATATATGAGCGGGAGCTGAAGATTGATCGTGATCTCCTGAATATTTTTGATAGAAAAAACCGTTGATACGCAGGCGGCGGTTAAAAGCAATACCGTGACAGGTATCGAGATAACAACTATCGCAAGTTCACCCGGAGTAAGAAGCATACCGAAGGGAAGAAGTGACATGGCATCGTTATTTCTGTTCAGCCACGATGATAAGAACAGCATCAGCATGGTAACACATGTAGAGAATGTGACGATGACATTTATCGCCAGTATCTTTCCGGCATAGATTTTTCTTCTTGATACAGGAGTGAGTATGAGCTTATCCATAAATCCTCTGTCACGCTCGGATGCGAACATATCGATAACCAGAGAATACGTGCTGTAGTACATCATGATCAGTAACACGCCCGAAACAACCCGTGAAGCCTGGTTGTTCGCGACTGTTCTGTAGTCTTCGAATTTTGTGACAGGATTAAATGCATCGGTCTCGAAAAGGGAACTTCCGATCACTGCATATTCACCGCCCAGTCTGTCGATAAGAGTACTCTGGTATTTCGCGAGAATGCCTTCTTCGAACTGTACTGCTCGCGTATATGCCGTCAGAGAATTACCGTCGTATCCGACATAGATAGAGGCATTACTGTATGCTTCGGTATTCTCCTTTAAGATCTCGTCATAATATGAACTGACTTCATCATCAAATGATCTCTCGAAATCACCGGAAAAGAATACACATATGATCATTCCTTTGCGGAGTTGTTTTCTGTATTCCGCCTTGTCCTCTATAAATTTCTCAAATTCGTTATAGGTCAAAAATTCATATTTGAAAGCTTTCGCATCAGTTGTCTCATTAATGTAGTCAATGAATGAATCCGGAGCATCTACTACGGTTACAGGCTTTTTTGTTAATGTTCCCGTCGACATGTAATTGATGAGAAGCGGAAAGAGATTAAGCATTGCGACCAAAAAAACAGCCGGCAAAAGAAACAATGTAAAAGTCCTTCGCCAACTGGAAAAAAGCTTGCTTATCTCCCAATTAAAGAATGTCAGTATCTTTCTCATGCCGATATTTTAAATTATATGTCTTTTTAATTCTATCGGATATGTGTGAATTATGTTCTCATACGATAAATTTTCTGAAAACAATCACAGTCGTTAATCCGCAAACGCAATAATTTATTGTGTGTAAACTGAACAAATAGAATCTTGCAAACGCAAATAATACTGAAAAAATTATAAAAAATGTTTGTTGACACAAATAATAAAGAAATGTAAATTTGTTGTATCCAAACAAGGAAAAATACGGAGGTTCTTTTAGTATGGATACAGAAAAGAAAGAAGTTAAAGTTGCTGCACCTGTAGCTGCACCTGCTGCTCCTAAGGCAGAAGTTAAGGCTGCTCCTAAGGCTGCTGCTAAGAAGCCCGCTGCAAAGAAGGCTGCTCCTGCAAAGAAGGCTGCTGCTAAGAAGCCCGCTGCAAAGAAAGCTGCTCCTGCAAAGAAGGCTGCTGCTAAGAAGCCCGCTGCAAAGAAGGCTGCTCCTGCAAAGAAAGCTGCTGCTAAGAAGCCCGCTGCAAAGAAGGCTGCTAAGAAGGCTGCTCCTGCAAAGAAGGCTGAGATCATCTTCCAGATCGACGGTCAGGAAATCTCTGCTACAGCTATCGCAAAGAAGCTTCCCAAGGCTGGCAAGATCTATGTTGTAGCTTCTGAGAAGAAGGCTTACGACGTTGACGGTAACGGCGTAGATCTTTTCTAATTTATCAAACAATTAGAATGATCAAGAGTTGTCTTTTTAAGGCAACTCTTTTTTTTTGTCTGTGATAAAATGATTGCCGTGACTATCGGACAGAAGGAATAAACATGCCGCTTCTTACACTTAACAACATCACGATGAATTTCGGACAGCGCCGTATACTTGACGGTGTTTCTTTCCGCGTGAATAAGGGTGACAGGATCGCATTTATAGGTGATAACGGAGCGGGAAAGTCAACACTGTTCAAGATCATAAAAGGTGTTCTTACACCTGATGACGGTGAAGTTATCCTGCATGGTAATACCATTGCAGGTTATCTGTCGCAGAATATGGATGAACAGGATCTTTCAGGTTCGACATTAAAGCCTTCAAATCTTATCGATCTTGAAATGAGGATAGATGAAGTTACAGGTAAGATCTCACGTGCATCCGAGAGTTCTGAGGACACTTCATTTCTTGTGGAAGAATTATCAAAGATCCAGTCGCTCTATGAATCAGCCGGCGGTTATGATTATGAATACAGACTTAAAGATGCGCTGGCAGGATTGGGTCTTTGCGATATTCATGACAGGGATGATTTTTCAGGACTTTCCGGCGGAGAGAAGATGAGAGTATGTCTGGCAAGACTTATCGTGGACAGACCTGATATCCTCCTTCTTGATGAGCCTACTAACCATCTTGATATGGAAGCAGTCGAATGGCTCGAGAAGTTCCTCGCATCATACGGCGGCGCTGTTTTTGTTATCACGCATGACAGACATTTTATTGACCAGGTCGCAACAAAGGTAATAGAGCTGGACGGCGGTCATATCACCGAATATAAAGGCGGATATACTGATTATAAAGAGCAGAAAGAGCATTTCATAAAGTCGCAGAGCCTTGTGACAAAAGCGTTGGAAGAAGAACTCGCACATCAGCTGGACGTAAAGCAGACCATGCTCTCACACCGCAATATCAGTGGCTATCACCAAAGAGAAAAGATGGTCGCAAAGCTTGAAGATAAGCTGGAAGAAGCGCGTTCCAAACTCCCGTCCGGCTATGCGAAGATGAGTTTCACCGCTCAGCCTCTTGAAAGAACGGGAAGATCCGACAGGATAATCATTCAGGCCAAAGAATTAGAGATGCGATTTGAAGACAGCGATACAAATCTTTTTGACCCGTTGTCTTTTGAAATAACTGCCGATGAGAAACTTTTTCTTGCAGGTCCGAACGGTTGCGGAAAAACAACTCTGCTGAAGCTTTTATCTGGTCATGCGGGAGAGAAGCTGAAGGGTTCTTCCGGTACTGTTCTTTTCGGTTCGGCGCAGTCGATGGGATATATGGAACAGTTCGTTCCTTTTGATGATGAAGATATCAGCTGCTTTGATGAGCTTATCTCGAGAAGCGATATCGGTACTACTGAAGCGAGAACTCTTCTGGCGCGTTTCGGATTTAAAGGCGATGATGCATTTAAGAAGATATCGATGCTCTCTGGCGGTGAGAGATCAAGACTTTATCTGTGCTGTCTGCTCCGTGAGAATCCGGATATCCTTTTCCTGGACGAGCCTACGAACCATCTGGACATCAACTCCAGAGAAATACTCGAGGACGCGATCAAAGAATACAGCGGCGCAGTCGTATGTGTAAGCCATGACCGTTTCTTCATTGATAAATGCGCCGATAAAGTTCTCGGTTTTAAGGATAAGAAAGCTTCGCTCTACGATTCATATTATTTCTACCGCAAGGCTGTTCTGGCCGATGCTTCTGCTCCTGTCGTTACTGAAGAGATTAAGACTGAGAACGAGAACACCGTGCGAAATTCGAACCGCGCTCAGGAACGCAAAGAGTCAGCAAAGCGCCGACAGCGTATCGCTGATATTGAGAAAGAGACGTCAAAGCTCGAAGCAGAACAGAAAGAACTGGAAGCTAAGTTTGGCGGTTCCTGCAGTGAAGAAGACGTTAAGAGATATGCGGAGATATCCGAACTGCTTTCCAAACTGTACGACGAGTACTTTGAATTGAATGACTAGTCTTAAAGCTTAGTGTACTTTCTCCTAAACCGATTATATAGTAAAATATTTATTATTGTTTCGGAGGTGCGCCTTGTATGCCAATGACCATGACACAGAAGATCCTTGCTGATCATGCCGGGTTGGAGAGCGTTGCCCCGGGGGACCTTATCGAAGCAAAACTTGATTATGTTCTCGGTAATGACGTTACCACTCCGCCTGCTATAAAAGTATTTGAAAAGCTTGGCGTAAAAGACGTTTTCGATAAGGACAGGGTCCTGATGATACAGGATCATTTCACACCGAATAAAGATATCAAATCAGCTGAACTGAATAAGACAATGCGATGCTTTGCGCGTGAGCACGAGATAAAGCATTATTATGAACTCGGCAGAAGAGAGATGGGCATCGAGCATGTTATCCTTCCTGACAACGGTATTGTACTGCCGGGTGATCTTGTTATAGGCGCAGATTCTCATACGTGCACATATGGTGCGCTCGGATGTTTTGCGACCGGTGTCGGTTCGACTGACCTCGCATGTGCGATGGCAAGAGGCGTTACATGGTTTAAGGTCCCTGAAGCTATTAAGGTAAACCTTACAGGCAGATTCAAAAAGTTCGTAACCGGTAAGGACCTGATCCTCTCCATTATCGGCATGATCGGTGTCGACGGCGCATTATATAAATCTCTGGAATTTGATGGTGACGGAATAAAAGCGCTTTCGATGGACGGAAGACTTACCGTCTGCAACATGGCGATCGAATGCGGTGCTAAGAACGGTATTTTCCCGGTAGATAACTATACGCTTAAATACATTTCGAGAACAAATCCCGAGAGATTCATCAAGAGTGATTATAAAGTCTATACGGCTGATGAAGGCGCAGAATACTGTCAGGTCCTAGATGTCGATCTCGACAGTATCGATCTTACTGTTGCGCTACCGCATCTTCCTTCGAATACCAGAAAAGCTTCCGACTGCAATGATATGAAGATAGATCAGGTTGTGATCGGTTCATGCACAAACGGAAGGCTCGAAGATATAGGCGCTGCTGCCACTATTCTTAAGGGACTTAAGGTCCATAAGGATGTAAGATGCATTGTAATTCCGGGTTCCCAGAGAGTCTACAGACAGGCGCTGGAGAACGGCTGGCTGCAGGATCTTGATGATGCGGGATGTGTAATTTCAACGCCTACATGCGGACCTTGTCTCGGCGGACATATGGGCGTTCTCGCAAAGGGTGAGAGATGCGTTTCGACTACCAACAGGAATTTCGTCGGACGTATGGGTGATCCCGAATCCGAAGTTATCTTAAGCGGTGTTCCCGTTGCGGCCAGTTCAGCTGTTCTGGGACGAGTCGGAACGCCTGACGAGCTTTGAGGAAGGAGGATCACATATGAAGGTCAGCGGAAAAGTATTTAAGTACGGAGACAATATCGATACTGATGTGATCATTCCTGCAAGACATCTTACTTCTGCGGATCCTGAACATCTCAAACAGCATTGTATGGAAGATATCGATATTTCTTTCAGGGACCGTGTACAGCCTGGGGATATTATGGTTGCCGGAAAGAATTTCGGCTGCGGATCATCCAGGGAACACGCTCCGGTTGCGATTAAGGCAAGCGGGATATCACTCGTTATCGCAAATGATTTCGCCAGGATCTTCTACCGCAATTCGATCAATGTCGGACTTCCGATCCTGGAGTGTCCCGAGGCGGCTGAAAAGATATCTGACGGAGATGAGGTTGAAGCTGATTTTGATACCGGTATCATTACTGATAAAACGACAGGAGAGAGTTTTGAGGCGAAGCCTTTTCCTGAGTTTATAAAGAACATCATGGCAAACGGCGGACTCGTAGGTTATACGGAGTCTGAGTTAAAGGGTTAAGGGGAAAATATATGGCAAAAAAGTATAACATAGCGGTCATTCCGGGTGACGGTATAGGTCCTGAGATCACATCTGCAGCTATCGAAGTTTTGGAGGCGGCTTCTGCCCGCAATAATATCGAGATCTTTACAAAAGAACTCAAAGCCGGCGGAGACGCGATCGACAGTTTCGGTCTTCCGCTTCCTCAGGAAACCATTTCCGGTGCGAAAGACAGCGATGCTGTTTTGCTCGGTGCCGTCGGCGGACCTAAGTGGGATAATGTCGAACCTGATCTGAGACCGGAGAGAGCAATACTCGGTTTAAGATCCGGACTCGGATTATATGCGAATATCAGGCCCGTGGTTATTCATGAAGGGCTTGAAGCAGCATCGCCTCTTAAGAATCCCGGAAAGATCGATTTTATTATCGTAAGAGAGCTTACGGGCGGTATTTATTTCGGTAAGAGCGGCGTTTACCAGAGCGGAGACCGTCTTCCTGACGGAACCGTTAAGGGCAAGATCGCTTATGATACCGAATCCTATTCGGAAGGCGAGATCAACAGGATATTGAAGATCGCTTTCGAGCTTGCGATGAAGAGAAGGAAAAAGCTCACTCTCGTTGATAAAGCGAATGTCCTTTTGAGCAGCAGAATGTGGAGAAATCTCGCAAGGCAGATGGTATTTGATTATCCCGATGTCGAACTTGAATGTCTTTATGTTGATAATGCGGCAATGCAGTTGATCAGCAGGCCTTCCAGCTTCGACGTTATCGTGACCAGCAATCTTTTCGGCGATATATTATCCGATGAAGCAGGACAGATAGCAGGTTCTATCGGTATGCTTCCGTCCGCATCGGTCGGTGAAGAAGGAAAGCCCGGTCTGTTCGAACCTATCCACGGTTCCGCTCCTGATATCGCTGGCCAGGACAGGGCCAATCCTTTAGGCACTATCCTTTCCGCAGCAATGATGATGAGGATCATGTTCGGGGAAGAAGAGGTTGCTTACAGCATTGAGAATGCAGTCAGAAAGACGCTGGCATCAGGACTCCGCACAGGCGACATAACCTTCGTCGGCGACAGTAATAACGTTAAGCTCGTCGGAACTAAGGAGATAACGAAAGCGGTTATCGACAATCTCTGACGGCAGGAAAGAGGATATAACAGATGGCAAAAAAGCTTGTCGCGGTGATCGACGTAGGATCGCTCACTGCGAGACTTAAGATCTTCGAGATAGGATCTAAGGGCAAACCAAAGGAGATCGAGGCTGTACGCAAGTTCACGGGCCTCGGAACGAAGTCATACAGTTCAGGCATCATACAGTCGGCACAGGTGGAAGAACTCTGCAAATGTCTTAAGATGTTTGACGAGAAGTGCAGGGAATACGGGGTTGCCCGTGTCTTCTGCGTTGCCACATCAGCGTTCAGAGATGCTTCGAATGCCGAGGTCGTTATCGAGAAGGTCAGGACGAGGACCGGATTTAAGATCAAAGTCCTTGATAATTCGATGGAACGCTATTATCAGACTCTGGCCGTTCAGGCTATCTATCCTGATTTCGCGAAGATAATATCGAGCGGTACCATGATCCTCGATATCGGCTCGGGCTCTATCCAGGCCTCGGTTTACGATAAGTCTGAATTCCTGTTCAGCCAGAACCTTTTGCTGGGATCATTAAGGATCGCAGGAATGCTGGACGATCTTCAGAGCAAAACGACTCATTACGATCAGGTGCTTCAGGAATTCATCAGTCAGGATCTTGAAGATTATCATGCAATGGAACCTAAAGGCATCGTATATAACAATCTCATAGCTTTCTCCGGCGAGATGGGATATATTAAGCAGCTTGCCGGATATGAGGCCATGTCATCGGTTATTCTTACCAAGGATGAATTCCTTAAGGTCTACAGCTATCTTCTTAATGTAAGACCTGCCGATCTGACGCTCGACAGAAATATCCCGTCAATGATCGCACCGCTCCTTCTTCCGACAGCGCTTATCGTAAAGAATATGCTCGATTATACCGGTGTTGATAAGATCTACATGCCGCATGCTTCTTTGTCTGACGGAATAATCTACTATTACTGTGTAAATAACCAGGGGCTTAAGACTGAAATATCCCCTGACAGTTATCTGATCTCCGCTTCGAGACATATAGCGAAGCGTTACCGTTCGAGCAAAAAGCACATTGAATATGTAGAGAAAACAGCTCTGCAGTTTTTCGATGAGACGAGAAAGATAAGCGGTCTCGGAAACCGTGACAGACTTCTACTGCAGGTAGCCGTAATCCTTCATGAGATAGGTAAATTCGTTCATTCGAGAAATCACAGCGATGCCGCTTATTCGATAATCAAGAACACGAATCTCATGGGCCTGGATCACGATGAGATCAATATGGTTGCCATGATCGTAAGACTCTATCCGCGAAACAAGCCTTACGACAGTTACTACTATTCGATCCTTCCTACTGACCAGAAGGTTATCGTATCAAAGCTCGCTTCTATTCTCAAGATTGCAGATGCGATCGATGCTTCACATAAGCAAAAAGGTAAGAAGATCCAATGTAAGATCAAGGATTATGAATTCATAATTACTTGTGACGCTTCTGAAGACATGTCTTTCGAAAAGTGGGCTTTCGAGAACAGAAGCGTCATGTTCGAAGACGTAATGGGAATCAAGCCGGTTCTCAAGACCAGGAGGGAAGGCTAATGGCAGTCAAGAAGAGCGCATCTCAGCGCAAAGGAAATACATCAGCAAAAACAGGAACGGCAGCTAAGTCAACAAAGGCAGCTAAGACAACTAAGACTGTTAAGACAGAAAAAAAGAAATCTTCTGCATTTGTTGCTTCTCCGGAGATAACCGATCCCGGTTATTCGGAGGCCAGCGCTTCTTTTCTGAGCGGCAATGACTGTTTTTATAACCGTGAGCTTTCGTGGCTTGAGTTTGATGACCGTATCCTTCACGAGGCAAGAGATACTAAAAATCCTCTTCTCGAAAGGCTTAATTTTCTGTCCATCACGGCTTCTAACCTGGACGAGTTCTACATCGTCAGAGTAGCTTCGCTCCGTGACATGCAGAGCATTGATTTTGCCGAGCGCGACATCGCCGGTTTTTCAATAGACGAACAGCTCGAGCGGATCGACCAGAAGACAAGAAGAACGATGGCTTTGATGTATTCGACATATGGAAGATCTCTTGTGCCTTCACTTGCGCAGGAGAAGATTTTCTTAAGGAATTACGATGAACTGAGTGACCAGCTCAAGGCGATTGCCGATTCGTATTTCAAGACGGTTCTTTACCCGATCCTTACGCCTATGGCGGTCGACTCTTCAAGACCGTTCCCGCTGATCTATAACCGAATGCTCAACATGTGCGTTATGCTCGAGCATGATCCGAAGAAGGCAAAGCTCCAGGATAAAGCAACTGACGGTATCAGCCATGCAAAGCATGTTGTCAACGAAGAAAAGTATATGTATGCGACCGTTCAGATCCCTACGGTCGTTAAAAGGCTTTATCAGATACCGACAGATGAAGGCGATGTTTTCGTACCTGTCGAGCAGATCATCAGGGCTAATACCGACATGCTGTTTGACGGCCAGACCGTCGTAGCCACGGCGTTTTACCGCGTAATGCGAAATGCTGACCTTGATATTGACGAGGACGAAGCAGAAGACCTCCTCAAGGAGATCGAAGCACAGGTCAGACGCAGAAGATTCGGCGAGATAATAAGGCTCGAGGTCCAGGACGATATCGATTCAGACCTCCTGCATTATATTGTAGATGAGCTCGAAGTCGACGAAGCAGATATCTTCAGTGTTAACGGTCCTATAGACCTGACGTTCCTTTCCAAGCTTACTTCGGCTTGTAAGGCAAAACATCCCGAACTGTGCTACAAGGCGCATGAGCCGGCTGAAGCAGCTTCTTTTGACGGCCCTGTCAGCGAGCTCGATATTTTCGAGCAGATCAGGGCAAAAGACAGGATCGTTCATCACCCTTACGAGACGTTCGAACCCGTACTGGAATTCGTAAAACAGGCCGCAAGAGACCCGAACGTACTCGCGATTAAGCAGACACTTTACCGCGTATCCGACAGATCGCCGATCATTGCTTCACTCCTCGAAGCTGCCCAGAACGGCAAGCAGGTAATGGTTTTGGTTGAGCTTAAGGCGAGGTTCGATGAAGAGAACAACATCAACTGGGCAAAAAAACTCGAGAATGCCGGATGCCATGTAATCTACGGCCTCGTAGGTCTTAAAACTCACAGTAAGATAACCCTTGTCGTCCGTAAAGAAGAGGACGGCATCAGGAGATATCTCCATCTCGCAACCGGTAACTATAATGATGTAACCGCCAAGATATACACGGATCTTGGAATATTTACAGCCAAAGAGTCCTTCGGCGAAGATGCTTCAGAGTTCTTCAATATGCTCTCGGGCTTCTCGATCCCGCAGTCCTGGAGAAGATTAATCCCGGCACCGCTCTGGATGAAGGATTATTTCATAGCCAGGATCAGAAGGGAAACCGAAAATGCCAAGGCCGGAAAGCCCGCACGCATCATTGCAAAGGTAAATTCGCTGGTCGATGAGACAGTCATCAAAGCCCTCTATACGGCTTCGAATTCCGGAGTTAAGATCGATCTCATCGTCAGAGGCATTTGCTGTCTCAGAGCAGGGATTCCGGGCATGAGCGAAAACATCACAGTCCGTTCGATCACCGGTCGTTTCCTCGAACACTCAAGGATCTTTTATTTCTATAACGAAGGCCATGAAGACGTCTATCTCGCTTCAGCCGACTGGATGCCGCGTAACCTGAACCGCCGTGTTGAGCTCCTGTTCCCGGTCGAGGACCCGGACTGCAGGGCACGAGTGATGGAGGTCCTTGAAGTAGAACTGGCAGATACCGTTAGGGCGCATTTCCTTTCGCCTGACGGCACTTACCATAAGCTGGACCTTCGCGGCAAAGAGAAGCTCGATTCCCAGCAGAAGCTCATCGACCTTGCTGATGCGGCTATCGCCGAACGCCACAAGAGCATCGATAAGCATGAGTTCATCCCTGAGGAGAGCCCGAGAGACTGATATTTGAGTTATATTATGATTTATAGTATTATCTCCCTCAGTAGTAAAAGGGGTTCGAGGAGATTTATTAAATGTTAAAGCGTGTTGTGAAATCAAAGCATAAGAGCAGACAGGCGTTTACGCTGGTTGAGCTGATAGTCGTGCTTGTTATCCTGGCTGTTATTGCGGCTGCTGCGGTTCCTGCGTTGACAGGTTATATAAAGAATGCCAGAGAAGCTAAGTACATTGAGAAAGCGGATGAATTTCGTATTGCCTCTCAGGCTGTATTGGCTGAGTTTTATGCTTATAACGGTGGTAATATAAGTGATTGCTTGGATGGTTCCAATAAAACTACCCAGAATGTAAATTGGTGGAAAGGTAGATTATTAGATTATGGAGATGAAGTTCTGGACCTAACCGGTTATAGCAGAGACAAAATTAATGGTGAGCCTTATATCTTGGTAATTGGTGTTGGACATGATGAAGCTCCCGGACTTACTGAAACTCAAAAGAATACTGTATATTATGTTGGTTATATAGAGGATTTGGGAGAACCGGCAATGTTTTATGTTGACGGAAAATGGATAAGACAGTGGCCGAGAGATACTGGCGACTTGGTTAAGCGTACCGAAACTGGATATGGAAGGAATACTATGGTAACATCTGAAGGCGATGTGCCTTTGAGATTCTATATTATCTGTAACAGACGTGGTGATGATAACATTTGGCTAGCTTCTCATTGGAGTAAAACGAAAAACACCCTTGAAGGTAATAGCCAGGGGCATAACGGATTCTGATAATTTTATACAAAAAGCTGCCTTCGGGCAGCTTTTTCATGTATAGCGGGCATAACCTCTCCAAAACCGCCCGTTCTGCGTCCATTTCGATGAGATTTTCCGGAAAATTCATCGGGATGGCCGCATATCGGGGCAATTAGGATAGGTTTTTGAAATGCATGAACTTCTTCGAATTAAGGTCCCGTTAAGGCTATTGGGCCCGATCAATGATAGAATATCGTCCGGGGGTAACGATATGGAATTTGTTATAAGCCATCTGGTAAAGAGTTACGGGTCAAAGCAGGTTCTGAAAGACGTGGATTTTGTCTTTGAGGAAGGGAAGATCTACGGGCTTCTGGGACGCAACGGATCCGGTAAGACAACCTTTTTCAACTGCATAAACAACGACATAGATATTAATTCCGGTGAGTTCTATCTGCGCGGAAACAGCGGGAACACTGATAAGATACCGCTTATGCCTGAAGATATCGGCTATCTTGTTTCGACGCCGACCGTGCCCGAGTTCATGACGGGCAGGGAGTTCCTCAAGTTTTTCCTTGAGGTACATGAGGAAATTACACCGGATAAGACGATCGATGAATATTTCGATTACATGATGGTGCCTGAAGATGACCGTGACAGGCTTCTTAAGGATTATTCGCACGGCACGAAGAATAAGATGCAGATGTTATTGAACATCATTGCTTCACCTAAGCTCATGCTGCTCGATGAGCCTTTGACATCGCTCGATGTCATTATTGCCGAAGAGATGAAGAATGTCATAAGAGGTCAGAAGCAGGGCAGGATCACCATATTTTCGACGCATCTGCTGGATGTTGCGGTCGATCTGTGCGATGAGATCGTGCTTCTTCATAACGGAAGGCTCGAGCCTATCGATAAGAACAATCTCGGTGACGATGATTTCAAGGCGAAGATCATTGCTGCTTTAAGGGATCAGGACGATGATTAACGAATTCAGAAAGACTTTGTTCAAGGTCATTCATCTGAGGAGCATCATCGGTTATAACGGATTGGTCTTTGCCCTGAAAAAGACTCCTCTGATAGGAAAGATAATTCCTGACCGTCTTTACAGGACCACGTTCCTGAAGGTGATCTATTGGGTTTTCCATATCATTATTGAAGTCTTTAAGCTCTTTATCGGCAAGATCTTCGGACTGGGAATGATATATCTCTTTGCTCTGTTAATGAAGAAAGAGTATATGGATTTCGATATGGTTCCGGGTGTATCCGGTCCTGTCATATATGCGAACTTTGCGCTGTTTTTCTTCCTGATCTATGCGCTCTGCGGAATAATGCTCAATAAACGGATGTTCAAGTGTACTCCCGAGAAGGAGTATCTGGTATTCATGCTCAGGATGAATGCGAGGAAACTTAATAACACTCTGTTTATCTACGATCTTGCAAAACTGTTTATCGGCTACCTGATAGCAGGGATCGTTGCAATAATATGTGGCGCGCCATTCTGGGTATGGCTTGGAATACCTGTGCTTGCCATATTTATAAAACTTTTCGGAACAGGTCTTCAGGCGTTCAGCCTGAGGATGAAGAATAAGAGACATAAGCCGATGAAGAGCAGTGTTATCGGCGGACTTTTAAGTCTGACAGCAGTTATGCTGTTCATGCCGTTTGTGTTTGTAATCGTGATCAACGGTTATTATGTTCCTTTGACGGTTCTTTTGACTGTTGCTGCGCTCCTGGTCATATTCGGAATCCTCGGATTTATCGAGCTTAACAGATTTGATTCAAATCTTCACAGAAGAGCCCTGCGAGATAACATTGTCAGGGAAGAAGTATCAATGTACAAATCTCCTGATACCACGAAGAACTTCAAAAAGATCAAGGCCAAGGGAACCGTAAAAGGGGATAAGAAGGGGTTCGAGTACCTTAATGCTCTGTTCGTCAAAAGACACGGCAAGATGCTCTATACCAAGCCTGTCGTGTTTACGGCGGTAATTCTCGGCATTATCGGTTTTATTATCTTTGTCTTCGTTTACTCGTATTACCGAAGGTTCGGTGCCGGTGACTGCCTTAATATGGTGGGCAGGAATATGTTGAATTTGGTGCTTTTCAGGCATTATGAAGATCCTCTGATGCCTTTCGACGAAGATTCGGCATATTTGTTCTTCAGATGGATAGTTCAGTATCACTTGCCGGCGATGCTTATACTCCTGACCGTTGCAGATAATTCATTCAAGAGTACGCAGGCGATGTATATCAACTGTGACAACAGCCTCATGACTTTCAGTTTCTTTAAGCAGCGCGAAAAGATTATCAGGCTCTATGATATAAGGCTTAGACAGCTTATAAAGGTAAATATCGCCCCCGCGGTCGCTTGCGGCTCAGGCGCAAACCTTATCCTTTTCTGCACGGGCGGGCAGGATTATCCGTTCCAGTACCTCGTTACGATCCTTGTCTGCATCCTGATGAGTACCGGCTATGCGGTGATCTGGCTCTCGCTTTATTATCTTTTTCAGCCGTTTACGACAACTGTAAAAGTTAAGAGCGGGTTATATTCAGTCGTCAGTACGATAATTGTCGTGACGATCTCCATTATCATCTGGATCCCAATTCACTCTCTGATACTTGCCGGGCTGTTGCTTGTGTTTACGGTGCTTTTCGTATTTTTTATGCGGAAACTGGTCTATAAATACGCTCCAAAGACATGGAAAGCTAAAGCTTAAAACATACTTGCTTAATAGAAGTTTTACAACATTCATATTAAGCCTGTGATAAAATGCTAATAAGTAAAAATATTTTTACAGGAGGCGGAATATGGACTTGCAGAGTTTTGTAGACATGCTCGATGTCATGACCTGCATCGTTTCGGTCGAGACCAAAGAAGACGGTTCGTATGGCGATATAAGACTTGTTACCGGCAACCCAGCATATATAAATTCAATTGAACATGCCAATCCGGAGACTCCCCAGCTTCTTACGAGCAAATTCGTTCCCAACAGCCTCTATCAGAATTATTTCCCGACTGACCCCAACTTTGAGGATTTCTGTTTCAGGTGCGCGGTCCTTAAGCAGCCCATGCACACATACATTCATCCTGACAGGTTCGATTTCTGGTTCAATCTTTATATGATGCCTCTGGGAAGCGAAGGAAATCTCCATTACTGCACCTATTCCCAGGTCGTATCTAAATATGTTGACAGCGAACAGATGAGCAACACTTCCGCTTCGACTGCGACGGCAGTCCTTAATACATGTATCAAGCTCAGGGGTTCGACGAACTTCAAGCATACTATGGATGAGGTAATTTCAGATATTAGAAAACTCTGTGACGCTCAGTCCTGCGTTATCCTCCTTACAGATCAGGAGACAAGAACCTGTACTGCTCTTTGCGAATCCAGGAACGAATATTCAATGCTTCCTAGCATGAAGGGCGTGCTCAGCGAGGACTTCTACAGTCTGACAGAGACCTGGAAAGATACTATAGGCGGAAGCAACGGTCTTCTCATAAAGAACAGAAAAGACTGGGAATATCTCGAAGAGAAGAATCCAGAATGGTATAAGTCGCTGATGAAAGCAAATGTAGAGAGCATCGTTCTTTTCCCGCTTAACTTTAATGAAGAGACATTGGGTTATATCTGGGCATGTAATTTCGATACCGAGAATTCGGTAAAGATCAAGGAAACGATCGAACTGACGATATATTTCATCGCTTCGGAGATCGCAAACCACAAGCTCATGGACAGGCTCAGGGTATTGAGCACGATCGATCTGCTTACCGGAGTCATGAACAGAAATGAGATGAATAACAAGGTCGACAAGCTGAGAAACAGCGACACTGATTCAATCAAGGGCTTGGGCATTGTATTTGCAGATCTGAACGGCCTTAAGAGAGTCAATGATAACGAGGGACATGATGCGGGCGACCTTCTCTTGAAGAATGCTGCAATGGTGCTCCAGAACGTATTTATCGGTGACCAGATCTTCAGAGCCGGCGGCGACGAATTCATGGTGCTCATGACGTTCACGACTGAGGATGTAATAAAAGAAAAATGCGAGAAGGCCAAGAAGCTTTCCAAGAAATACGGCAATGTCTCATTTGCCCTTGGTTACTCATATCAGAACGACTCGAGTGATATCACGGGCGCACTGAAGCTTGCTGACCAGAGGATGTACGAAGACAAGGCCAAGTACTATCTGGATCATCCGGAATATATGCGCTGATCTGTGATCAGCTTTATTCACGCTTATTGTAACAGTAGTCTTATCCTTTGACTGCACCAGCGGCTATGCCTTTTACGATATATTTCTGGCAGAGCATATAGATAATGAGTATCGGAACAAGAGACATTACGATAACTGCCAGGGAAGCTCCGAGATCGACGCTGCCGTAACTGCCTTTGAGATATTGTACCTGGATAGGGATTGTTCTGTACTTTGTCATATCGAGTACAAGGTAAGGGAGAAGATAATCATTCCAGATCCACATGAATTCGAGGATGCCGACAGATATCGTTACGGGAAGGAGCATGGGGAATACGACTCTGAAATACCGCTGTATTGTATTGCAGCCGTCGATGACAGCTGCTTCCTCGACTTCATAAGGCAAAGATCTGATGAAGCCTGTGAAAAGGAATATAGCCATTCCCGCACCGTAACCCAGATATACGAAAGGAATAGTAAAAGGCGTGTCCATGCCGAACATACTGGCATCTGCCGATAACGGGAACATGACCATCTGAAACGGCACTGCAAGTGAGAACAGACATGCGCCGTAAAAGATCTTTGTAAACCAGTTGTTTACCCTTACGATATACCATGCGGCCATTGAGCAGCATATGATGATGAGAAGAGTGGATACAACGCTTATCAGTACGCTGTACAGAAATGCCTGGCCGAACGGGTAGTTGCCGAACGTAAGCGCGGTATTGTAGTTTTCAAAACCGACGAAGGATTCTCCCGTGGGAACGGAGAACATGTCAATATTTATCTCGCCGCTTCGCTTGAATGAATTGAGTACGGAGAAAACGATGGGCATTACCCATATGAGAGAGATCAGTATAAAGACTATCTTTCTTGCTGTGTATTTTTGAGTATTCATACCTTTTTCCCCCTTGAACTGTTCTTTTTCACTTTCTCCTTCTTCTCGCGTGTCGCATATAATTGGAGAGCGCCGAAAGCGGCAACGAGAAGGAAGAAGATCACAGCTTTCGCCTGTGCCGTTCCGTGCCAGTGGTTATTGATCTGATAGGTTGAATAGATATTCATGGCAAGGAGTTCAGTGGTCTTGAGCTGCATTCCGTTTTCGAGAGTATGGATAGGCTGGCCGCCCGTGAGTGCAAGGTTCTGATCGAACATCTTGAAACTGTTGGTGAGTGTCAGGAAAGTGCATATAGCAATCGAGGCCTTCATGTTGGGGATGATGATCTTAGTCATACGCTGGAACCTGTTGGCGCCGTCCATCTGCGATGCTTCGAGCATCTCTTCGGGCAGGGCGGTAAAGCCTGCTATGTATATGATCATCATGTATCCGATCTGCTGCCACGCTACGAGGATGACTAATCCCCAGAAGCCGAATACAGGACTTGCGGTAAGGTAAGTTCCGAAACGGCTTAAGATACCGTCAAAAAGCATGCTCCAGATGTATCCGAGAACAACGCCGCCGATGAGGTTCGGAAGGAAGAACGAAGCGCGGAATAAGGTAACGCCTTTGAATTTCTCTTTAAGAAGATAAGCGATAAAGAATGCCGGCACGTTGACGCAGATTATAGAGGCAATTGCATAGAGACAGGTGATAAGGAATGCGTGCCAGAAGCTCGTATCCCTGAAAACTGTCACATAATTCGATATACCTGTAAACGTAGCATCTTTCGGGATAAAGAAATTGCAGAAAGACAGATAGACACCCTGAATGAACGGCCATACAAAGCAAAGGCAGAAGCATATGAAAACAGGAAGGACAAACAATGGAAAGTATTTCTTGATCGGATCTTTCATGTCTTCACCCCCTTACATTGTTCCGTGTTCCAGCCGGTACTGGAAACGCCATCCGCTTACGAAGGCATTCTCTACGGCATCCCAGGTTCCGATCCCTGCTGAGTATTCCGCGAGGGCGCTTGTCACGCCTTCACGCCACACATCAGTATTCGGTGTCATGCAGAAAGCCCACTGGACAGGATGCCTGCCCTGTTCCTCATAAGCCTTCTCGGCATTGAAGAACACATTGTCTGTGGGAATACTGTCTTTGAAAGGTGTCACGCCGAATTCCTTTGAAAGCATAGTTTTGCCTTCATCGGAGGTCACTACCCAATAGAGAAAATCGAGTGTGGCATCAATGCTTTCCTGAGAGGCTTTGGAATTGACCACCCAGTAGTTTTCAGTTCCGCAACAGAGTGCGCAGTTCTCTTCGTAATCACCGCCGCAGTATATGGGGATCATTGTAAGATCTTCAGGAGCGATACCGTATTTGTCAGGATCGGTGAGGGAAGAGTATTCCCAGGTTCCGTTCTGGAAAAAGACTGCTTTGCCGGTCCCGAATTCCTCCTCGGCCTGATTGCCGGTAGCGGTTGTAAGTGAGGTCTTGCTTGTGCCGGAATTGTTGATATAAAGATCCCAGATGTTTTTATAGAGGTTAAGCTTGCTTCCCGTGATCTCGGCAGGCTGAACGGTAAGATCGGTCTCGAAAAGTTCGTAGTACAGTGGCATGTTTGAGAGGTGTCCGCTGAATCTCCATGAGGATGAAGGATCGAGTCCTGATGATGTAAACGCATCGAAGCCGAGTTCGTCTGATCTTGCGTGAATATCTTCGGCGATTCTTTTCAGGTCGTCGAAATTATAGATGTCTTCAGCGCTGTAGCCTGCCCGGGCAAGCAGGGCTTTATTTGTGATGATACCGAAAGCTTCATAGCAGAAGCCCATTCCGTAAAGCTCTCCGTCTTTGCCCCAGAGGCAGTATTCGTAGTTCTCGAGCTGATCCGCCAAAGCGGTATTGCTGAGATCGTAAGGATAGCTGCCGAGATCTTCCAGACCCTGGGCATTGTTGCAGATAAAAAGTGTAGGACAGAATGATTTGTTGAGCTGCGCGCTTAAGGTGTCATCGTAGGTATTGGAAGCGGCAGTAACGACTTTTACGGGAACACCTGTCTTTTCCGTATATTCCTTCGCTAGTTCCTGCCACGCCGCATCTGCCTCGGGCTTGAAGTTCAGGTAATAGACATATGCGCCCTTCTGTCTGCCGCATCCGCACAAGCCAAGCAAAAGCACTGAAGTAAGCAATATCGAAATGCATTTCTTCAACATGTTGATCTCCCGTTAAAGAGCATGATAACCCTGTGTTTTTTCCTGATAATTCGGATTATACAAAAGGTGTTTGAAGAAACTGTTAAATAAGGAAGAATTTATATAGTGTATTTGATTTTACAAAACATAAAGACACATATATTATTGAGTTATGTTTGTTAAAAGTCACAGAAAGATAAAATCCGGAAAACTTGTGAGTTTCAGCTACAGCCCCGGATATTCCGACATGGAGGGAGCGTATCATTTCGACACGCTTGAGAAGAACGGGGAAGGTAATTGGGTGGTGGTCTTAAGGGACCAAGACAGTATCGAAGAACCGCTATGTGTTACCACCTGTTCTGTGTCTGATGCGGATGCTTTGCGTTTCGAACAGTTTATAAAGAAAAGAAGGATCCTCAGCCTTTCCAGAAGATTAAAGAGTCCGGTTTTCCTTACGGATTACAGCCCGTGGAGTGCTGAGATGGTATTTGACTGTCCGGGATCAGGCGGGAACAGGAGGATAACTGTACGTTTGGAACAATACAGGATCTATACCAGGCCGGATCTGAAACGGATAGATGAAATGACAGATATGTTCTATGACCTGTTGGGTGATGTGATATCAGTAGATGACGGTTATGAGGATTTTTACAGGGACGATGAATAAACCTCAACGCCGGTGGCCTGTCAGCATTAAGTTTCTTCGCGGTATATCACGGATACGTGTGTGATACCGTTTGCCGGATCAGGATATTCCTTCTCGAAATGCATGCCGATGGATTCCGCTGTTTTTATTGAACCGGTGTTGGTGTATTTGCAGTACGAGTAAAGCGCAGGATAATCCGTGTTATCAAATGCCCAGTCCCTTACTGCCATGGCAGCTTCTCTGGCATAGCCCTTGCGCTGGCAGTCGCGCCGGATATGGTATCCGATCTCAGGCAGCATCTGACCTTCAATGTCCTGAAGAGTCAGTCCGCAGTCACCGATCATCTCGCCTGTGTTTTTGAGGCATACAGCCCAAAGACCAAAACCGTTGTCTGAATATCTTTTCATATTCCTTTCGATCCATTCGGTTGTTCTTTTTTCATCGAAAATATAAGGGTAGTGCTGCATGATCTCACGGTCAGCAAGGACTTTATATAAAGCATCAAAATCGTCCAACGTCATTTCTCGCAGGAATAGTCTGTCTGTCTCGATAATTGCTCTGATGTCCATAGATTACTCCTTAAAACGGGATGCTTATGCCGTGTAATGCCCGGTTTTTTATTCTATAATAGTTCGGACAAATATAGTAATGAGGTTGCCTGTACATGTCAACTGAAAATGCAACAGAAAGATTCTTAAGATACATCGCCGTGGATACGGCTTCAGACGAGAACACCGGGACTTCACCCAGCACCAAAAGCCAGTATGTTCTTGCGGAGATGCTCATAGACGAACTGAAGGTAATGGGGGTTCCTGAAGAAGATATAATCTTTGATTCTGAATACTGCTATGTCTACTGCAGATTGAAAGCTTCAGAAGGTGCTGAAGAGTCGCTGCCGAAGATCGGTTTTATCGCTCATATGGATACATCACCTGAAGCGCCCGGCGCATGTGTTTCTCCTAAGATCATCGAAAACTATGACAGCCGTGATATTGATCTCGGTAACGGAAAGGTCCTGTCTCCGGAGTTTTTTCCTGATCTGAAGCTTTACACCGGTCAGACACTGATCACTACGGACGGATCTACGCTTCTCGGTGCTGATGACAAGGCAGGTGTTGCCGAGATAATGAGCATGGCAGCGTATTTCACAACGCATCCTGAAGAACCTCACGGAGAAATCCGTATTGCGTTTACTCCTGATGAGGAGATCGGCGAGGGAACGAAGCATTTTGACGTATCAAAGTTCGGCGCTGATTACGCGTATACTGTGGATGGCGGAAGGATAGGTGAGATATCCTACGAGAACTTTAATGCCGCAAGCGCGGTAATCACGGTTAACGGCCGCAATGTCCATCCCGGTGACGCTTACGGCAAGATGATCAATTCACTCCGCATAGCGGAAAAGATCGATGCTTTGATACCTGATTCGGAGCGTCCCGAGACAACGCGTGACCACGAGGGCTTTTTCCATCTTTTCGAGATGTCAGGTACATGCGAAAAGACCGTGATGAGATACCTTATCCGTGATCATGACATGAAGCTTTTTGAAGAGAAGAAGAGCCGTATTAAAGACATCTGCGCAAAGGTAATGGCGGATAATCCCGGAACTGTCATAACAGCAGAAATATCCGACACATATTACAACATGATATCTAAGATAATGCCCGATAATGCTTTTATAATCGAACGCTGTGAGTCCGCAATGAAACGGATCGAGATAACGCCTTTCCCGGAACCTATAAGAGGCGGGACCGACGGCGCAACGCTTTCATTCATGGGTGTTCCGTGTCCCAATATCTGCTCAGGCGGTCACAACTATCACGGCGTTTATGAATATGTCTGCAAGGAATCCATAGAGAAGATCACGGAGCTGCTGATAGAGATAGCAAGATGCCGGCAGTAAAGTGTTGGCAAATATAATCATACTTTTATTGCTTAATCGAAAAAAGCCACGTATAATCTTCTGGTGCATGGGGCATTAGCGCAGTGGGAGCGCATCACACTGGCAGTGTGGGGGTCACGGGTTCAAGTCCCGTATGCTCCACCAGAAACGGGTTGCTGAATTACTGCAATCCGTTTTTATTTTGTCGTGATTATTTCATTTGGTGAAGCACTTTAAGGCAAGCGGTGCAAATGAGTGATATACTCTTTGAAGTAATTCTTTGGGAGGATCTAAGGATATGTCTATTACAACCCGCGATTATTTATCAGCAAGCAACCCGGAGCTTAAGGCTAAGCAGTTTACTATTACTGTTGACGGCGGATACGAGGCTTCGGTCATTACATATGGCGCAGTCATTACTGATCTTATCGTTCCCGATAAGGATGGCAAGCCCACGGATATCATGCTCGGATGCAAGGGCCTTGATGAATATATGGGCAACGGAGCGAATCACGGCGCTGTAATTGGGCGTTCTGCTAACAGGATCAAGGATGCGTCATTTGTCATCAATGGCGTAAAGTATCAGATCCCCAAGAACGAAGGCGAGAACAATCTCCATTCGGGAAATCCGGGTTACCAGAATGTTTTCTGGGACGGCAAGATCCTTACCGAGGAAGAGGCAGACGGGATGATCCTTGACTCAAAAATTGCGGGCATTCCCGGCTGCGACGGCGGCGCTGTACTGCTCAGCTATACAAGTCCTGACGGAGCTACCGGTTTCCCGGGCAATCTTGATACCAAGGTCCTCTATTGCTGGCTCGAAGATAAGACTTTCCTTATCCTTTACTGTGGAAAGACTGATAAGGACACTGTTTTCGCTCCCACGAACCACGCTTACTTCAACCTGCGCGGCGAGAATGCCGAGGGCACGGTAAATAACGATCTCATCATGATCAATTCCGATAAGATCACGATCAAGGACGACATGAACGTTCCTACCGGAGAGCTTATGGATGTTGAGGGAACTGTATTCGACTGCAGGGAATACCGCTTCATCGGTGAGCTCAATGACAGCGATGATCACCAGATGGTCATTTCCAAGGGTATCGACCAGAACTTCTGCCTTAATACGACCCGGGGAACATTCTCTTTTGCAGCTGCAGTTACTTCTCCTGAATCAGGGATCACGATGGAGTGCTTAACGGATCTTCCGGGAATTCAGATATATGCCGGAAATAATCTGGGAAGCTCTCTTGATATCAAGACCACAAAGGCTTACGGACAATATGATGCTATCTGCCTCGAGGCCCAGCTGATCCCTAATGCTGTTAACCTTTCAGGATTCGATTCTCCGGTCATCAAGGCAGGAAAGAAAGTCTATCACGCCTGCGGATACAGATTCGTTTAATCAGGAACTGTTATCGCGGTTAAAGGATCCTCAGGTTCAGTTATAACAACAGGTTCATCAGTCCCTTCAGGTGCTTCTGAAGGGATTGTTATTTCTATAGGATCTTCCGGCTCAACAGGCTCGATGTTGGGTGTCGGCGCCGGTGTCTCGGGCTGGGTCGGAACCGGTGTCGGCTCGGGTGTTTCTGTCGGGACAGGTGTCGAGGCCGGTGTTTCTGCCGGCTCGGGAGTGGGTGTTGCCTTATAATCCGTTGAACCGCCGGAACGTTCGGGATAGAGTGAACCGTCAAATGAATGATGGCTGTCAGCTATTTCTTCATCCGTGCACATGAAGTACATGTCGGGATGATCCCTGAAAACGGTCGCATCGCAGTGATACCACTCGCCGTTGAGCTGGACGAGATTCCAGTAGTGGCCGTTCGTATATACAGGGTATCTTTCGACCATCAGATTAGGGATGCCTGCACAGTCGAGAAGCATTTTCGCACACGAAAAATATACATAGCAGTCACCGCTTCGTCTGGTAAAGCCTCTGAATGCTGCATCCTCATAAGACATATAATCGGATACAGTCAGATAAGTGATGTGTGAATGAACCCAGGAAAAGATAGCTCTCGCTGTTTCCACATCGTTGCTGCGCCAGAGGGTGGACATAATATCTGCTGCTATATCATATACGGGATCTTCATAACTGTCGGAATCCGATGCGTCTGAATAACCTGATCCGCCTAGGGAATTATCCTGACTGTTGCTGTCTGAACCGGATTTTTTGTCTGAAGCCGGGAGCTTTATCGTGAGCCTGGCATTAACGCTGCTCAAGTTTCCTGCTTTGTCTATTGCGGAATAAGTTATATTGTATTCGCCTGATTTATTGTATCTGACAGCTGAATCGTTAACACTTACTATGGGCTCGGGGTCAGTATCATCATATGCGAAAACGTCTTCGAGAAGATTCAGTCTGCCTGCATTGTCCTCGATATAAATATCGTGAACGCCTTCGATAACCGGCGCGGTGCGGTCATCTATGACTGTGAACGGAACTTTGATCTTCGTGTCATTGCCGTACATATCGGTAACGACTACAGGAATCTTGAACAGGCCGCCTTCAGTGAACTTGGGAGTTCCGTCCTGATATTCGACCTTTGCTATACCGGAAAGATCATAGAGATCATCAACGCATTCTGCTGCTTCGGGCATTTTCCAGGTCGTATAGACTTCCTGTGCGACAGCATTTCCTTTAGGACCGGTATGGTCTTCGATCTTGAGAGTAACGTCATCGGTGTATTTTTTCTCGTAAAAGACTTTGAGCAGGTAGACTGCAGGAACATCAGTATCGATATCGGATACGTCGGTAATAAATTTCGCATCATCCGGACAGGTTGAGAAGAAATCCTCGATCCTTATCCTGGAACCTGCTTCGAGAATGACTTCATTTTTAAGCTCAACATGATCCTTTCTGCCGCCCATATAGAAGCATCCTCCTGCAGCAACTGCCGCAAGTGTTATAAAAGTTCCGAAAGAGAAAAGTACCAGCTTTCCCTTGGCGTTCAGCTTTCTTTTCTTACTGGGCCTGCCCGCATTGATCCTGCCGGAAATCCTGTTCCCGGTCACATTCTTAGAATTCATACCTATTTTCTCCCCATTGATATGCTGTCTTTATGCCGGCGCGCATTAAGCTGCCTTTGTTTTCGGGTATAGGTTAGAACTGCGATTTTTCAAATAATCTTCATTTCGGCATCAAAACGACAAATAAAGTGTGACATGATCTGTCACATACGTTTTGATGTTTTTTTGCGGAAAACGCCGACAACATATCTGAATGCCGCAACCTGCAAAAGGCAGATCAGGAAAATCAGAATAACATATATCCAGATAGCCATAAAACTGCCGGTCTTTGTGCAAAGGGAGTAGTAAATGAAGTAAAGATTCTCTCTGAAGGCAGATTCTATAAGATAGATTCCGAACACGCAGCCACCGATATAAGTGATTGCTTTTTCCGTCGCGACAGGAAAATCTCTGTTTTCAAACAGTTTTCTGGCTAACAGGAAAACAAATATGGTCATGAAAGGTCTTGCACAACTGATTAGTTCATTTACTGTTTCTTCTGAATAATCACCAGTCAGTTTCAGGTTGTAATTAGTAATCAGCATGGTAGTAATTACAGCTAAAACAAACAGACCAAACGAAACAAGGAGCATCCTGTTTGTGACCTTGGTAAGCCTGTTGCCAAGATAATAACCGATCAACGGATAGAAAATAACTACATTACAAAGGATTTCCGGATTAAGATATGGGGTAAGCGTAACTGTTCCGTTAAATATCCTATATTGTAAGATTCTGACTAAAGTCACAAAGACAAAATATATTGCCAATAAATATATGAATTCCTTTTCTGTAATGTCCCGTGCTAACTTGCGGATGAATGGAAGCAGGATCAGGAAAGAGAGATATGCATATAAAAACCAGTAAGGAATTATGGCGCCTTCAGAATAAATATTTATGAGGAATTGTCCGAAGGATAACTCGCGATGGTAAATCTTTGTATCCAAAATGAAAACAATCAAAGAAAAAACAACAAGAACAATAATGTATTTAGGGATGCGTTTCTTCCAGACATAACCGATAGATTCGGATTTTCCCAGCAGTAACATTCCGGAGATCATAAAGAAAATTGGAACAGATATCCCGGTAATAGCAGTAAAGAACATATAGAACCAGTAAGGCAGAGTTCCGGGTTCAAAATTCAAAAAATAAACATATCCCAGATAACTGGTATGATTAAAGATTACAAGCACTATGCAAAAAATGCGAAGCATCTCCACATACAGAATCTTCTTTTTTATTGTTAATTCATTAACGGTTTTGATTTGGTTGTCCATGTACTTATGATATCAGTTTGAAAACAGTCGTAAACACCTTTTCTCAATAAATCGGGCGTGGGTTAAAAGGTATTGATTTTATTGACTTGATTGCGATAAAATCTGTTTCATATTTAGAGATTTCAAGAAAGAAGGAATGTTTTATGGAAAAGAAGAATCTCGATTGGTCGAACCTGACATTCTCTTATCAGAAGACAGACAAAAGGTTCGTAGCAAACTACACGAACGGCGCATGGGACGAAGGCGCGCTTATCGATGACGATATGATCGTCATGAGCGAGGATGCAGGCGTTCTCCAGTATGCACAGACAGTATTCGAAGGTCTTAAGGCTTATGAGACAGTTGACGGCAGGATCGTTACTTTCCGCCCTGACCTCAACGCTGAAAGACTTCATGATTCTGCAGTCCGTCTTGAGATTCCTCCGATTTCCAAGGAAATGTTCATCAGATCAGTTCAGGAGACTGTTGCAGGCAACGCAGCATGGGTTCCTCCGTACGGTTCAGGCGCATCGCTTTACTTAAGACCTTATATCTTCGGTATTAACCCCGTTATCGGCGTTAAGCCCGCTGATGACTATCAGTACAGGATCTTCGCTACACCTGTAGGCCCTTATTTCAAGGGCGGCGCAAAGCCTATTGCAGTTAAGATCTCAGACTTTGACCGTGCTGCTCCGAGAGGAACAGGCAACATCAAGGCAGGCCTCAACTATGCTATGTCTCTCCATGCGATCGTTACCGCACACAAGGAAGGATTCGCAGAGAACATCTATCTTGATCCGGCTACACGCACAAAGATCGAGGAGACAGGCGGAGCCAACATTATCCTCACAGACGGTCAGGGCACACTCGTTGTTCCTAAGTCCGATTCCATCCTGCCTTCTATCACCAGAAGATCACTCGTTTATGTTGCAGAGCATTATTGCGGTATGAAGATCGAGGAGAGAGAAGTTTACCTCGATGAGATCATGAGCGGCAAGTTCACAGAGGGTGGTCTCTGCGGTACAGCAGCTGTTATCTCGCCTCTCGGTTCCATCAACGATCACGGCAAGGAGTTCAAGTTTGCTTCCGGCATGGATGAGATGGGCCCTGTAATGACCAAGCTCAGAGAGACTCTCACAGGTATCCAGATGGGTACTGTTGAAGCACCTGAGGGCTGGATCATGGAGATCAAGCTCTGATCTTTTAATCAGCGCAAAATATAAGGCGGTCTCGATTGAGGCCGCCTTATTTGTTTTCTGAGTTTTGGATTATTACAGCAAATGAGCCCTCAGTTCTTCGCCTGAAAGAGGTGAGAGAAGTGCAGGTGCGATGTCAAAGACGGTCTTACAGCCGTAGTCGCCTTTCTGTGAGAGGCGGTAGATAGCTCTGGCATATGCCGTGAGGACGGAACCTGTGAACTCAGGGTTGGAATCAAGCTTTAAAGAATACTCGATAACATGCTTGTTCTCGCCGTTAACGCCTGTCTTGCCGGTGCGGAATACGAAACCGCCGTGGTTGATGCGTGAGTGGTCTCTGATGAACTCCTCTTCAGAGATGAAATGAACCGTAGTGTCATAATCAGCGAAATAATTGGGCATTTCCTTGATCGTCTTCTCGATGAGGGCGAGATCTGCTCCTTCTTCAGCAACTACGAAGCACTCTCTGGTATGCTTCTGACGTGTGGTGAGCTCGGGTTCTGAACCGGATCTTACTGCTTCAAGAGCACTCTCGACAGGAATCGTGTACTGTTTGCCGTTCTTTACTCCGGGAACTCTTCTGATGGCATCGGAGTGCCCCTGAGATACACCCTTGCCCCAGAATGTGTAATCCTTGCCGTCAGGAAGGATGCAGCTGCCGTAGAGACGGTTGATCGAGAACATGCCGGGATCCCAACCGCCTGAGATGAGAGCAGTGTGGTTAGAAGAAACGGCTGCCTTGTCGACTTTCTCGAAATGCTCGGGGATCTTAGCGTGAGTGTCAAAGCTGTCTATTACGTTGAACATAGCAGCATATTCAGGTGTCTGTGTAGGAAGATCCGTAGCTGAACCGCCGCAGATGACGAGAACGTCGATCTTATCTTTCCATTCAGAAGCTTCGAAAGAAGGGACGACCGTTACTCCATCTGTAAGTGTCTTGACCGAAGAAGGGTCTCTTCTCGTGAAAACAGCCGCAAGCTCCATGTCAGGATTCTGACGGATGGCGAGTTCAACGCCTTTTGCGAGATTACCGTAACCTAAAATACCGATTCTGATTGACATTTGTTATTCCTCCTTATAGTCAGGTAACAGCGATGTTACTTCTGTATTTCTGTTCGAAGGACATTATAACAAAAAATATTTTGGTGTATTATAATTCTCCTATGCCGAATCTAAAGTATCTGATAAGGCGCGTAACGCGCATGGATTATAAGGCGATGAACGCCAAGATCAAGGATATCCACGAGAAGAGCGGTAAGTCCCGCGTGTGGATATTTTTCGACATGATCCATTGCGGAAGGAAGTTCGGCGCCGGTTATATGGATTACTGGCTCTATGAGATGTATAACCTCACGGATGCCGAGCGCGATACGTACATTACCAGGGGCCGTAACTACGATCTGGTCAAGCGGTATAACGACCCGAACTACACCGATCTCATTGATAATAAGATAGAGTTCAATAAGCTCTTCGGCGAATACCTCGGCCGAAAGTGGATTGAGATCAGAAAAGACAATAAACAGGAAGTATTAGACTTCATCAACAGTCACGATTTCCTGATGGCTAAGGCAGATCTCGGTTCCTGCGGCAAGACCGTTGAGAAGGTCGACTGCAGGGCAGAGCCGGCCGAGCAGATCTATGAGAGACTCGTCAATCAGGAACGTCCGCATTTCTTTGAAGAGGTGATCGTCCAGCATCCGGCCGTAAGTGCTATCTACCCGTATGCAATAAATACCGTAAGACTTGTTACTATCCAGAGGGACGGCAAAGTCCATGTCGCGAGCGCATGCTGCAGATTCGGCAACTATGCCCACAGCGTTGATAACTTCAACAGCGGCGGCATGACAGCGCCCGTAGATGAGAAGACCGGCGAGATCACGGATTTCCCGATTGACAAATCCAAAGTGCTCTATGAGAAGCACCCTATGACAGGGGCGGTATTCAAGGGCTTTGTTTTCCCGATGTGGGATCAGGTAATAGAAATGTGTACAAAGGCAGCCATGGTAGTCCCTCAGGTAGGATTTATCGGCTGGGATGTCTGCTTCACGCCCGACGGCCCAGTCATAGTCGAGGGCAATGACTACCCTGGTCACGATCTATACCAGCTCCCTGAGCATACCCACGATAAGAAGGGCATCTGGCCGAAGTATCAGTTCTGAATTTGCGGATTATAGTCTTAAATCCGGGAAAACGTGAAAATACGACTAGTCTGCTTTCAATGTGAATAGTCTTAAATCTCAAATAATCGGTAGTTAAGACTAGTTTTTCACGAAAACATAGTCTCTTTTTGCGAAAAATATGCATTTGAGACTACAATTTCTGCGTTGTAATCCGATAGTAAGAAGAGTACAATTTCGATTGTCAACTAAATTCGAATCGAGGTTTACAATGTCGGAGCCAAGCCCGAAAACCAAGCATTCCAAGTCCCAGGCCGCCAGGAACAAGGCGTTCATATATGACATGGTGCTGATAGCAGTGTCTGCGGCACTTATCACGGTCTGTTCATGGATCAGCATTCCTTTAGGCGCCATACCGTTTACGCTTCAGACAATGGCGATCCTTGCGGTTATGCTGGCAGCAGGCGGCAGGAGAGGTACCATAGCGATATTGGTCTATTTGGCGATGGGCGCCTGCGGGATTCCGGTTTTTGCGGGATTTAAAGGCGGAGTGGCCGCTTTCGCGGGACCGACCGGCGGGTTCCTGATAGGATTCGTTTTTGCAGCTCTATTATATTGGCTTCTGGAAAAGCTTATATTCAGAAGATTCATGACGACCACCGTAAAGACGTGGATATTCGGCGCAGTAAATTCGGTACTGTTCGAGATCATTATGTATACGATAGGCGTTATCTGGTTCATGACGGTCTATGCTGCGCAGACAGGCCCGGTCGGACTTATGACTGTGATGGGCTGGTGCGTTTTTCCGTTTATAGTTCCTGACGTTATAAAGTTGGTTTTTGCCGTTGTCATCGGCGAAAGGGCGGGAAAACTCGTAACCGTCCGCTAAAATAATTATCTTATTCATTTTGGAACGTTTTAATTCTGTCAATCGAAATAGTCGAATGTTACAATAATATGTATGTAACAAATGAGCGCGTAAAAATCTTTCCGGTTCGATCTGATCGAGGTATTCCGAGATGAAGAAATCGATAGTAACACTCGTTTTAGCAATTATAGATTTCCTGTTACTTGCTGTGATCATAGTTTCAGCCGTGTTTTCAGGCTTTTCCAAGTCAGATGATAAAGATCTGTCCTCCCGTGTCCGCGATAAGACAACAAATGAACTAAACGAAACAAGTGAAGTATCCGATTGGGTTTATGAGACCTCGGAGACACTGGAATCTTTCCGTGAAACGGAGACGGAAGTTATAGAGGAAACATCGTCTGGGACTATCGCTACAGAAAACACATCTTCTGAGCAGACCGTTGAGGAGACTGCAAAAGATATTAATGTTTACGATACCGATGAGCTTCCGACGATAAAAGATTTTAAATGGATAACACCGGAGATACAGAACGGAGTATGTCCCGATGAATCTGAAAGTCTATATTTTAAGGAAATATTAGGCGGCTGGAAGTGCTACATAATCGACGATGAGACCGGTATGGAACGGCTTGCCAATATTAATATAAGCGGAACATGGGAAGATCTGACTTTCACCTTTGACTGGTATTACGTCAGGATTGGAGGCAAAGAAGGAGAAGTCAGCGAAGATAATACGCCGGATTCTGTTTTTACCGGAAGTGTTAATGAAGCCGGAGAGATCGAAGCCACCGGCCCCGGCAGAGTGCTTATAACCGGCGTTTACAGGATAGAGGACCATCAGTACGCATTCGGTAAAATCTACTGGCCAGACGGAATGACAGGCGAAATCTACCTTGTAAGACCATAAGGAGGAGTGTTATGTCAAATAATCACAGATATTATGGCAGAAAGCAGAATCCCGGAAGGAGATCCCGCGGCTACAGACAGCAGACTGTAAGCCCTTCCGTAAAAACAGAAAAGCGACAGAAAAAGCGCGGGTTCACATTTGCGATCAACATTCTGCTTTCCGTGGTAATGGTTGTGGAATGCCTGTCGATCTGTTTCTGGAAGCCGGGTATTTTCAGAAAAAAGGTCTCTGATTCATTATCGAATCAGGACACGGATTTTCCGGTGCTCACCGATGAGGATTACGATGCATTCGAGGAGTGGAGTTCTTTTGGAAACGGTGCTTCATCTATTCTTTTTGATCCTTCCGGAGTAGAACCTGAGACTGTCGATGTCAGTTGCGGGAATCAGGAGGTGTTATTCGACAGCGGTGTATTCGTTAACTTTGATGAATTCTGTGTAGGGGAGGAACCGCAGCAACTGGAAATGCGTTCCTTAGGTATACAATCCGATGAAGATTTTGAAGCTGTGGGTTATGACTTTACCATAGACGGACAGGAAGCGGATTTCTTCGGTTTGGTCCAGCTGTCTCTTCCTTATGATCCGGCATGGGGCGAAGATGTTTTTGTCCAATACTACAATGAGAATACCGGAAGCTGGGAGATTCTCTATGCTGAGCCTGACGGAAGCGGGCATATGACAGTTTTTACAGACCATTTTTGCACTTTTGCCGTGTTCAAACAGAAAGTGGAAAGTTATGACGGGGATTCTTCAAAACCTATTTTCATGGAAGTTCCGGGAATTAACGAGTACGATACACAGGTCCATATAAGCTGGAGCACTCTTGCAGCAAAGGTTCGCGAGAACAAGCTGGCTGGCGAAGAGAGAATATCGTCTTTAGGTAAAAGTGGCAATCCTTATTTTGCAGACCGGACTCTTACTATTCTCAGTAATACGACCAGCGGTATAGATTATATGGCTAAGATCGCAGAAATGCCGGGTGTTTCCGAAAATATTCTGGGACCTCTCGGGATGAGCCTTACTATAGGTAAGTTCCTGTATCAGGGTCACAAATACGGCTGGAGTCAGGCTTGGAAAGATAACTGGACCGAACTCGGTATGTTGGTTGTTGGCACTTTCAGTTCTACGGCGAGTCCGGCGGGAATTGCATGTCTGGCTGTTTGCGCAGGTTATTATCTCTACAGTACTACGGATGCCGTAAAAAAGGACATCAAAAACGGTTTTCTCGATACCCAGACGGAAAAAGCTTATTGGGAGTTTACCCGAAAGTATTTAATCTACAATCCTAAAACCGGTCAGGTCGGTATTTACTATGAACCTGATATTGTGTCCAGGTATGATAAGAATTATTTTCCGGACGGCTGGATGGAATTACCTGTTGGAAGCGCTGATGCAAATTGGGATAAAGATACCTGCCAATGGATGAAAGTTTTTGAAGATGCCATGATCCGCCAGAACCAGGGTAAAGGTTCTGCCGAGGATTATGTTATGAATGTAATAGACCAGTACTGCAACGCATTTTGGCAATATCCGGAAGCGCGTACGAGATTCTTGAAAGATCACAAGAAAGATTATCCGGGTTACACAAATCCCAGTCCGAAGAAGCGGGATCAATATATAACCAATATGAAGAAAGAACTGTGTGCTGTTCTTAAACCGCTGTTTGAAAAGATGATGGAAAAACAGTATCAGAAGAATTTGAATGCTACATATGTTTACTTTATGAGATTATGGAAAGCTATGAACCAGACATATACGGTCAAACTGGTGGATCCTGAACATGAGTATTTTTCAGAAAGTGAGTTTGTCAAGTATCCTATCGGTCTGGCATCAGATGAGCATACCCGTCCCGGTATTTTTACGGACCGGTCATATGGAACCGTATCGTTTACGGGAGCTGCATGGATGAAAGCCGGTTGCCCGAGTGAGCTTCGTGTCATGGGAACTCCGAAAGAACTGGATAACTTTGAGAAAAACTATATAGTTGTGCATCTGGATCTGAAGCCGGGTTTAAATACCGTGGTCCTGAATAAACCTGAACCGGCAGATGAACCTGTTAAAACGACGGAAACTACGACGGAAACAACGGCGGAAGCTACTACTGAGATAACACGAGAAACGAAGCCTCAAGATGAAACCGAAACAAGCAATAGTAATTTTAAATCAAGTGATGAAGATTATGCTTGTGCAAAACCGAGTTGGTCTAACTATTAGCGTTCGCAAATCTGAATAAGGTTTTGCGGAAACTGAGACCTTTTTTCCTGTTTTGGTATAATGTGTAGAGTCCGGTTCCGTAGGAATCGGCTTACACATGGAGAAATAAGGAGATAAATCTTGTGTCAGAGTCTAATGATTTTGTTGTTAAAGTAACTGACGTTTCAAAAGATTACGGCAAATTCCATGCTCTTGAGAATATGAGCTTTACTGTTCCGAAGGGGTCTATTTACGGACTTGTCGGCAGAAACGGTGCGGGAAAGACCACGATAATGAGGATCATTTCGGGGCTTCAGAAACCGACGTCAGGCAAGGTCGAATACGGGTTTGACCAGAAGAAACTCGGTAATGTCGGCGCTCTGGTAGAGCTGCCGTCTATTTATTCCAACCAGACGGCAAGAGAGAATCTGGTATATCAGTATATGAACCTCGGGCTTAAGATCGATGAATCTATTGAGAAGAATCTTCAGTTTGTAGGTCTTGGTAATACCGGAAATAAGAAGGCAGGCAAATTTTCACTTGGTATGAGACAACGTCTGGGAATAGCCATGGCTATGAGCGGCTCACCGGAAGTCCTTATCCTTGATGAACCTATCAACGGACTTGATCCCCAGGGTATCATCCAGATAAGGGATCTTCTCATAAAGCTGAACAAAGAAAAAGGTGTCACGATCATCATTTCGAGCCACATCCTGTCTGAGCTTTCAAAGCTTGCAACGGATTTTGCATTTGTAGAGGGAGGAAAGGTCGTCAAAGAGATCAAGGCGGAGAGCCTTGAAAACGCAGGCGGTCTTGTGACCGAATTCTACTGCGGAACACCCGAAAAGCTTATTCCGGTGCTTAATGCCAACGGTCTTACCACGACATTTGACAGCAGTTCCGGCATTGTTTACGCGAAAGGTTATTACAACCTTACAAATATCGTTCTTGCTGCTCACGAGGCAGGTGCGAATATTGCGAGAGTCGTCACTAAGGAGACTGACCTTGAGACTTACTTCGTAAATCTCGTAGGAGGTGAGTCAAATGCTTAAGCTTATCTTGTTTGAATTGAGACGTATCTCGAAAAGTGTTTTCTTCTGGATCATTGCGGGCTTCAGCATTATCTGGCCGATACTTACAGCTCTTTTCTACCGCCTGATGATGTCATTGGATCTTTCCGACGGGATCAGGTTCCAGGATATCGATCTTGGCACTGACGAAGTCAGATTCCTTACATGGCTTATCGCCGTGGCCTTCATGACGGAACTGCCAAAGTTTATAGCTCTGTTCACATGCCTTCATATCGGAAGGGATTATACTGACGGAATAGTAAGGAATAAGATCATAGCAGGCCATTCAAGAGGCGCGATCTATGGTTCTTATATGGTCACCCAGATCATTGCCAGCGTCGTTCTTTGTGTCATCTATATCTTCTCCGCACTTTTAGGACTTGCTGTATCAGGTATCGGAGTCGATCTGAACGGTGGCGAGATGTTTGTCAGGTTTGCAGTTGCCATCGTCGTTTTCCTTGTAATGACAGTAACATTTGTTGTACTGGCAGTTATCTTCCGCAAACGCGCTCTGCCGGTTATCCTCTGCATCCTCATAGCTATGACATCCAACGCTGCAGCAGCTGTTGTCGGCAACTTCAATACACCCGGTAAGGCAGTTGATAAGTATCTCAGCATAAGAAATGAGAAATATGAGTATCTTGTCGAAAACGGTATTGTTGATAAAGATACAGTCGATCAGATAGAGAAAGACTACGGCAGGGATTATTTCCTCAGTATCGGCTGGAAGATAATCCATCCCGCATATGTAATCTCACCCATAGGCTTTGAGGGCGATTACGGAGCCGGCGGAACGACTACCATGATGATGGGCGGTTCTGTCGAATATACCGATGAGATCGATTTTGCCCAGAAGTTCTATTACGACGATCCTTCAACATACTCGATCTTCAACGGATTAAGTCTTGACGGCAATACCGGCAGTTTTGATGCTAACAATCTCTTCCTGACACTCAAGGATTTTAAGAGAGCTGACGAACTGCATCTTGAATACTCCACGCTTAACTGGGTATATGTCGGTAAATCAGTTGCATGGATGGCAGTAATTGCCGTATACGGCTACATAGTTTTTAGAAAGAAGAATATGTTCTGATGTTTTATCTTGATCACCGTTTAACTATTATCATTGGCGCTTACGGAAGCGGTAAATCCGAGATCTCGGTCAATATGGCCCTTGCCCAGCGTAAAGCACTGCCGGACAGGAATCTGCTTATTGCCGACCTTGATATCGTCAATCCGTTTTACCGTTCTTCTGACTGTGCTTCCGTGCTTAAAGAAGCAGGCGTAAGACTTGTTACTCCCTTATATGCGGGGTCCAATGTAGACGCACCTGTGCTGCCTCCGGATATGTACGTTATCTTCGATGACGAATCCTATCAGGGCGTTTTCGATATCGGAGGAGAGGATATGGGTGCGCTTGTACTCGGTTCCCTGAAGCAGAGGATCGAAAACACGGATGCTGTTATTTATATGGCTGTAAACACATTGAGACCTTTCACGTCTGATCCTGAGCAGATCGCTGTTATGACAAACGAACTCTCGGCTGCGGCAGGCTTTAAGATCGACGGTTATCTTAATAACACCAATCTTCTTGAAGAGACAACTGCAGATATGGTTGCTGAGGGAGAGAAGAAGATACTTGAAGCTTCTGCGATCACCGGTGTACCGCTTATCGCAGACTGCATAATGGAAGGTGTGGAGGTGCCTGAAGGCTCTCTTAAAGCTCCTGAAATTTTCCGCATGGGCAGAAGGATACATTACGCTTACTGATATCCTTTTTTAGCGTGTTAAATATTATTGTTGTTTTGTTAAATAAATGATATTATTTTTAACGGCGGAGTTATTTTCGACCAAGTACCTAGGAGGAATTAAATATGGGATTGATTAGCTTAATCAAGAATGTGGCAGGCACAACTTTTGATTCAATTTCCAGCCAGATTCAAGATCAGTATCTTGAGTTCTTTACTCAGGATTCTTTAGGACAGGATATCCTTGTTAAGAAGGGTGCCAACAAGATGGAGAAGGGCAGAAACAAGGGTAATTCCGAAGTTATCTCCAACGGCTCCGTTATCAACGTACCTGAGGGCTGTTTCTGTCTCCTCGTTAACAACGGTGAGATCGTTGATGTAGTTTCTGACGCAGGTGCTTATAAGTGGGATACATCCACAGCACCTTCGATCCTCGCTAACAAGAATTTCGGCGAGAATATCAAGCAGTCCATCGGTGACATCTGGAACCGTATGAAGATGGGCGGAGAGATCCAGCAGCAGCAGAGAGTTTATTTCGTAAATAAGCTCGAGATGATGAACCAGAACTTCGGTACACCTTCACCGGTACCTTACGCAGACCCTGAATACCGTAACATCTATATCCGTCTGAACGGTACATTCTCCTTCAGAGTTGAGAATCCTGTTACTTTCTTCAGAAACATCGTTGGCAACGTTAAGGACGAGTACACAGTAGCAGAGTTCATGGGTACACCGGCTAAGCCGATGCAGCCCCGTCTCGAGTTCCTCGACAACATCACAGAAACACTCAATAAGTGCGGCGGTCCTTACCCGAACGGTATCATGTTCTCCACACTGCCTTCAAAGCAGGGCGAGTTCAGAAGATATATGGCAGATTGCCTTGATGACGAATGGCTCCAGAAGAGAGGTATCGTTGTAGAGACTGTTGCTATCGCTTCCGTTACACCTGACGACAAGTCACGTGAAAGAATCGAGAAGGTCGACGAGGCAAAGCTCTATGGTTCAGATCCGGGCGCTCTCGGTGCAGCAGTTGCTCTCGGCCAGACAGAGGCTATGAAGGCTGCCGGTGCTAACGCTAACGGTGCAGTTAACGGCTTCATGGGTCTTGGAATGATGGGCGCAGTCGGCGGCAATAACGCTACTGCAGCTGCTCTTAATACAGCTCAGCAGGCTCCCGTTCAGCAGGGCGGCTTCTTCGGCGGCGCTGTACAGCAGGCAGCTCCTGCAGCAGCTCCCGCAGCAGCAGGCTGGACATGCGCTTGCGGCCAGGGCGGCAACACAGGTAAGTTCTGCGGCAATTGCGGACAGCCTCAGCCTGCTCCTGTAGCAGCAGGTTGGACATGCGCTTGCGGCCAGACAGGAAATACAGGTAAGTTCTGCGGTAACTGCGGACAGCCTCAGCCTGCAGCAGCTCCTGCTGCTTGCCCTAAGTGCGGCTTCAAGCCCGCTGACGGCAATATGCCTAAGTTCTGCCCTGAGTGCGGCACAAAGATCGAATAAGATCTTTAGCAGATTCTTAAATAAATCCATATTTGAGGCTGTCTCGATTGAGGCAGCCTCTTTTTTATAATTTAAAATTTTAATTTTTATTTATGTCTTTTGAGGATGTCAATGCTGTATAATTTACGAGGAATAAATTGTTTTCGGATGGATAGTTTAGAGTTATATGGCAGACAAGAAGGGCAGAAGCAGGTTTTGGCATGATGTGGCCGTTCGTTCAGTTAAGCTGCTGAACATACTTTTTATCACGTTCCCGTTTGCTTTCCTATTGGTCACTTATTATTCGAAGCAGGCATACGGCGGAGAATTGGGAACTTATGGTAATGCCGCTGTTATCGTTTTGTATGTTTTCGCATACAGCATTTTAGTAAGGATTTATGATGCATTCCAGATAAGTAAGGTAAGCAGGTTGGAGCTGTTTTTCAGTCAGATAATTACTTTGGCGCTGACGGATGCAGTTTTCTATATTTTGTTAACTATTATTATTCGAGCCCTTCCAGATATCTTTATCTTCATTGTCTGTATTATCTCGCAATTGATAATATCGTATTTTTGGTGCCTTATAGTCTCATGGTGGTACTTTAAAGCGTTTAAGAAAAGGAAAGCCGTTATTATCTATGACAGTATCCATAATCTTAATGAGATCGCAAAGCACGATCAGTTTCAAAAAAGCTTTGAATTGATGGGTGTATATGATATCGATGAGGTAAAAAAAGCTCCGAAATCAGAACGTGACAGGTGGCTTATCGACAAGATAAAAGATGCAGAAGTCGTCTTTGTTATGGAGATAAACAGTCATGAGAGGAATGTAGTAATTAAATACTGCGTCGAAAATAGTATAAGCTGTTATGACGAGCCGAAGATAGGCGATATCCTTATGATGACGTCGAGACAGTTCAATATGTATAATCTTCCTATAGTTCTAATCGAAAGATTCAGCCCCGCGCCGGAGTATATGCTGATCAAGCGGCTCAGTGATATCTTCCTGGCCAGTCTGGCGCTTGCCGTTACTTCTCCGGTTTTACTATTTACTGCTTTGGCAGTTAAAATTACAGATGGAGGACCGGTAATATATAAACAGAAACGTCTTACGAAGGATGGCCGTATTTTCGAAATATATAAGTTCAGAAGCATGAGGATCGATGCCGAGAAGTTTACAGGTGCCGTATTGTCCAGCGGAAAGGATGATCCGCGTGTTACAAAGATAGGAAGATTCATCCGTAAAGTGAGAATAGATGAGTTACCACAGCTGATAAATATCATTAAGGGAGATATGTCCATTGTCGGCCCGAGACCCGAGAGACCGGAAATAGCCGAGCAGTATTGCAAGGTCCTTCCGGAATTCAGACTGAGACTTCAGGTAAGGGCAGGGCTTACCGGTTATGCCCAGGTTTACGGACGTTATGATTCAGATCCGTATGACAAGCTCAGCATGGATCTTTATTACATTTCAAAAGCCGGTTTTGCACAGGACCTTAAGATCATGTTTGTTACAATAAAAAGGATCCTGGCAAAAGAACCCGAATTCCACTTGGAGGATCCGGATGACGATTTCTGAGCGGTCAGAACTGATAAGTGTTATTCTTCCGGTCTTTAATGGAGATGGGACTATAGAGGCTTCCGCAAAATCTGTCCTTGATCAGACGTATAGGAATATAGAACTGATCATTACTGATGATGCTTCAGATGATAAAACGGCTGAAATACTTCGCAGACTCGCCGGGCAGGACAGCAGGATAAAGATCATAACAAATAGTACCAATATCGGTAGGCTCCGATCCAGATTAAAAGCCGTAGACAGTGCAGGTGGCGAATGGATCGCATTCATAGATGCCGATGATCTCTGGCATTATGAAAAGCTCGAAAAGCAGCTTGCCCTAAGAGACTCATCAGGCTGCGACCTGATCTATACAGCATCGGCCTTTTTTGATGAGGACGGGAAAAAGTACGATTGGATCATGCATGTTCCGGATAAAGTGGGTTACAGAAAACTGCTAAAACAGAATCTGATCTCAAATTCATCTGTTCTGCTCAGAAAGAAAGATTATCTTAAGTATTCTCCTACTGAGGGAAATGATATGCATGAAGATTTCGCGTGCTGGCTTGGTATGCTTAAGGACGGTCTTTCTGCTTGTGGTATAGATGAACCTCTGATAACCTACAGGGTCTCTAAAAGGTCAGCTACGGGGAATAAACTCAAGGCATCATCGCTTAATCTCAATACATACAGATACCTTGGATTAAACTTTTTCGAGAGGTATTTCTATCAGGCATGCTATGCCGTTAACGGGCTAAAGAAACACAGGCACTTCAGTTAGTCTTTGCAGCTTCCTTCAACTTTTCAAGGATGTCAGGATATTTTCCTGTGACAGCCTCAAACTGACGCATAAATAGTTTTTCACCGTGGTCATTGATATCTGTAAGTTTGCTTGTTCTTGAAGCTCCGAGAACCGGTATAGGCAGCGGTTGATTCTTCTCAACTACCTTGATCTTTTTCCCGGACCGGACCGCCATAAGCCAGAACCAAATATCATCTGCGGCAGGTGCCAGCTTCATGAACAGAGAATCATCCAAAACATCAGGCCCGAAAGAACCCGGCGGATAAAGAACGCCGGCGCACCCGACCTGCATATTGAGAACGCTCGAACCGTTGTGGTAATGCCGGCCGTCTATTACCGTTCTTGCCGAATCTCCGTCAAGATAAAAAGGCGTAGCCCTGTGGCATGATATGCTTGAAGGATCCTTAAGATATGCGGAATAGAGGAGCTCCAGCCACCTTCGCGAATAATATGCATCGTCGTCGGCGGTAACGATTACCGCATCGGGATGTTTCTTAAGTGCCGGAACTAATTTCTTGTAAGATTTCAGATCGTCGCACCAGCAGATATCAAGTCCGAAGTCTATAAGCTTTGTCAGACTTGCCGGAAGGTCTGCGGTTCCGCCCGGAAACTGGTCCTTGGCAAGCCATAATTCAACCGCATCCGGTCTGCAGGCTTTCTGATTAAGAATGGTTATAACTGTTTTTGATACCAGTCCGATCCTTTCTGGAAAAGTTGTCAGTGATACGATGACCGGTCTTTCTCTCTTGGAAGTATTAAGACAGTTGTTTTTGCCGGCCATGCTCCATCTGATCCTATTTACTGTATCGAAATACAGTGAAAGGGTATCTCGGACTAATGAACGGAATGCTCTGTATAATGTGTTCATTTGCCGTCACCTTTCCCGTGAAGCATTTTCATGGCTGTCTTAAGGCTGAAAAACGCGGCAACAGAGAACATTTTGGCGGAAAAACCGCTCTTTCCTTTAAGAAAGTCCTTCTCGTATGCTTTATAAAGGGCTTGCAGTTCTTTTATCCGGTCTTCCGGGTAGACTCCGGCTGCTGACATCTTCTCTGCGCATTTGTTTACTGCATAGATTATCCGGGCGTTTGCAGAAGAGGTAAGCTCAGGATAGTTTTGGTCAATAAAGGCTTTCTGTTCAGACATTGCTTCGATCCATTCAAAATCCTTGTCGGAGAATGAACGGTTCATAAAGCTCTCCTCATTCGTTCTGTAGTAATACTTTGATCCGCATCCGATTGCGATCCTTTCTGCCTTTGCAATAAGCTTATATATAGTGAACTCGTCTTCGTATCTTTTCGCGGCAGGGAAGAGAACACCGTCAAACAACGATCTTTTATAGAGCTTTCCCCATACTACGGAATCGATCTCTGCGGATCTTACGAACGCACTAATGCAGCTCTGATTATCAGTAATTATCTTGTTTTCTTTTACTGTTTTTTTGCCGTTTGCCCTCTGGCAGACAGAGATATCCGACTGATTATCCGTGATCAGTTTTAGAAGATATTCAACATAATCCGGAGCAACATAGTCATCGCTGTCGATAAAGCAGACATAATCGCCGTCGGATTCGGAAATCCCTCTGTTCCTGGCTGTGGATACACCCAGGTTTTCCGTGTGTATTACCAGGATCCTCTGATCTGAGGCAGCATAGCTGTCGCATATCCTGCCCGATGAGTCTGTTGATCCGTCATCGACCAGTATCATACTGATGTCTCCATAAGTCTGGGATACAACAGAATCAAGGCATTGGGGCAGATATTGCTCGGAATTATATACCGGGATCACAACATTAACTTTCATTATTTAATTATACAAATTCGGTTTTGCGGGTACAAGTAAACCTCCTTTGTATTATGATTTGTGACCGGCGGTTACCCGTGCTCGAAAAAACCATTGAATCCTGGAGTTTTGTGGTAAAATCTTAAATCATGAAAAAAGGCGGTATTATCTATGGGTAAATACTTTGGAACTGACGGCTTCAGAGGCGAAGCCAACAAAGCTCTCACCGCGCAGAAGGCATTCCAGGTAGGACGTTATATCGGCTGGTATTACGGTCAGAAGCACGAAGACGGAAGAGCAAGGATCATCATCGGTAAGGATACGAGAAGAAGTTCTTATATGCTCGAGGCAGCACTTACTGCCGGAATCACATCTTCGGGTTCCGATGCATATCTCCTTCACGTAACAACAACACCTTCAGTCTCTTACTGCTGCAGGACAGACGGATTCGACTGCGGAATCATGATCTCCGCATCCCACAATCCGTTCTATGATAACGGAATCAAGATCATGCGTGCCAACGGCCAGAAGATCGAGGCAGAGATCGAAGAGAAAATCGAAGCTTACATCGACGGCGAGATCGAGGAGATCCCTCTTGCAGAGCGTGAGGCTATCGGTAATGTTGTTGATTATGCTGCAGGACGCAACAGATATATCGGATATCTCATGACTGTTCCTACAAGAGCATTCAACGGCATGAAGGTCGGCTTGGACTGTGCTAACGGTGCTTCATGGAATATCGCAAGATCCGTTTTCGAGGCTTTGGGCGCAAAGGTATACATCATCAACAATCAGCCTGACGGTCTCAATATCAACACAAACTGCGGTTCGACACATATCGAGAATCTTAAGAAGTATGTTCTTGATAACGGACTTAATGTCGGATTCGCATACGACGGTGACGCAGACAGATGTCTTGCAGTCGATGAGCTCGGCAACGAAGTAAACGGCGACCAGATCATGTATCTGTGCGGTAAGTATCTGAAAGAGAGCGGCAAGCTCGACGGCAACACGATCGTTACGACAATCATGAGCAACATGGGTCTTTACAAGGCGTGTGAGGCTATCGGCATCCGTACCGAGAAGACTGCCGTAGGCGACAAATATGTTGCAGAGAACATGATGGCTAACGGATTCGTTATCGGCGGAGAGCAGTCTGGACACATCATTTTCGCTAAGTACGCAACAACAGGAGACGGAATCCTTACATCTCTCATGGTCCTCATGACCATGCTTGAGAAGAAGCTTCCTCTGTCAATGCTTGCAGGCGAGATGAAGATGTATCCCCAGTGTCTCAAAAACGTAGTCGTTAAGGACAAGGAAGAAGCACAGAAGAATCCCGTAGTCCTTAAGGCTGTAGACGAAGTAACAAAGGCGTTGGGCAGCGACGGAAGGATCCTTCTCCGTGCATCC
>JAZSFQ010000010.1:0-23483 GCA_045532275.1 Saccharofermentans sp.
TAATTTACAGCTCTTCGCACATAAGAAGGGAATGGGTTCCACCAAGAACGGCCGTGAGTCCCAGTCCAAGAGATTAGGAGCGAAGAAAGGTGACGGACAGTCAGTTCTGGCCGGCAATATTCTTGTCAGACAGCGTGGTACAAAGATCCATCCCGGCACAAATGTAGGAATCGGATCTGACGATACACTTTTCGCTCTTGTTGACGGTAAGGTCAAGTATGAGCGTATGGGCAAGGATAAGAAGCAGGTTAGCGTTTATCCTGTAGCCTGATTCAGGTATTTACGTAGAAACCAACAGAGCAGTCTGCCGCTATATAGGCGTGGACTGCTCTTGATTTTTTGCAGGAGAAAGAGATGTTTATTGATCACTCTAAGATTTATGTCAAGGCCGGAGACGGCGGTAACGGCGCTCTCAGTTTCCATACCGAGAAGTATATTACCAATGGCGGACCTGACGGCGGAGACGGCGGAGACGGCGGTAATGTCATCCTGCAGGCTGCGCCGAACCTGACGAGCCTTCAGAACTTCAGGTTCAAGCATAAATTCATTGCGGAAAACGGCGCGAAGGGCATGGGTAAGAAAATGTACGGCAAGCGCGGCGAAGACCTTGTCATAGGCGTTCCCGTCGGCACTGTCGTAAAAGACGCCGAGTCTGGCGATATCATCGCAGACCTTACGGAAGCCGGACAGCAGATCGTAGTCGCCAGAGGCGGCAAGGGAGGTCTTGGGAATATGCACTATGCCAATTCCATCAGGCAGGCTCCGCAGTTTGCTACACCGGGTGCTTCAGGTGAGGAAAGAGAACTTCTGGTGGAACTGAAGCTGATCGCCGATGTCGGCCTGGTCGGTTTTCCTAATGCCGGAAAATCGACGCTGCTTTCTGTCCTTACGAGAGCGAAGCCCAAGATCGCGGATTATCCGTTTACGACATTGGAACCCGTATTAGGCGTAGTTTCAAAAGACGATTTCTCCTACGTTATCGCAGATATTCCGGGCATCATTGAGAATGCCCATGAGGGTGCGGGTTTAGGCCACGATTTCTTAAGACACATAGAGAGAACAAGACTTCTGGTCCATGTTGTCGACCTGTCCGGAACTGACGGCAGGGATCCGATGGATGACTTTAAGACGATCAATAAAGAACTCGAGGAATTCAGTCTCGATCTCGCATCCAGACCCCAGATCGTTGTCGGAAACAAGTGCGACGGAGTCACTGATGAAGAGGCTCAGGAGTTTGTTAACAATGTTACGGAACTCGGATATGAGGATGTTTTCATTATTTCCGCGGCAGGTCAGATAGGTATTCAGGCGTTGGCCGACAAGATCACCGAGACTGTGTCAAAGCTTCCTCCGACAATCCTCCATGACATTGCTGACGGAGGCGAGAAGGTCTATACGTTCGATGAAGGAAAGAAGTATGAGATCATTATCAATGAAGACGGTAATTTCGAAGTTACCGGAAAATGGATAACCAGGATCTTTAATTCAACCAATTTCGAGGATACCGAATCCACGAATTTTTTCCAGAGAACACTCGAGAACGAAGGCGTATTTGAAGAACTGAAGAAGATGGGTGTCAAAGAAGGAGACACGGTTAAGGTCTGTGATCTCGAATTCGATTATTACGATTGATCAGGGAATATCTGAAATTGCCGATCATCTTTCAGGTCTTTTGTGTCTTAAAACTATAAAAAACCAAATATTGAGACACCGGTGCTTTTGTCAACCGGTGTCTCAAATTTTCTGTTTTTAAACAAAATTATCAAAAATCCCGGTTTTTGTGTCTCTTTTTCCGAAAAATGAAAAATAAAGACAATTCAGCTGTGTCTCTCATTCTGATTTTTATAGTTTTAAGACACGGATGCATATATGCTGCAAGCTGTTTTCGAGTCAGTCTCTATTTGATGTTATAATTGAAAAAAGGCCAGGAGGCTTTATGGTTAAGAAAGTCAATGCGGTATGTGGACTAGCGATAATAGTTTCTGTTCTCGTGCATATCGGATGCGAGGTCTATACTGCTCTGACTTTATCCGTTAATAACTTCCTGCTCAAGATGACTGCCCATACAACGCTTTCGATAGCCGGTCTTCATGTGTTGCTAAGCGGAATAGCAGTATTCTTTCTGAGGGACAGGGGTAAAGGCATGCTTTATCCGGGACTTAATATCCGGACGATCATACAGCGCGTAAGTGCCATTTTAATGATAGTGCTGCTGATAATGCATCCTAGTACAATGGAATTGCTTTCCTCATATGCCGGATCGAACCGGGGGATGTTTTGGGCTGTTATGATAACCCAGATACTTTTCTATGCCGTGGTACTGCTTCATGTTGCCGTATCGGCCGGAAATGCTCTTATTACACTCGGATTGGTCTCGACTGAAAAAGCCCGCAGAAATATTGATATAACTGTCTGGATAATATGCGCAGTTGTTTTTGTAGCTGCGTCTGTTGCTGTTCTTAAAGCTGAGATAGGTCTGTTCGGGGGAGGCGGTATCACATGAAGAATGTGCTTGTTATAGGAAGCGGAATATCCGGTCTTTCCTGTGCCATCAACTGTGCTTCCAGGGGAATGCACGTTATTCTTGTTTCTCCTTTTCCGTCAGAGCGTTCACAGTCAGTCCTTGCCGCCGGCGGAATAAATGCCGTGCTTACGGATGAAGACGGCGACAGCATCGAACAGCATATTACTGACACATTGAAGGGCGGGTGTTTCATTGCAGGAGAGAAGGCTGTAACGGGTCTTTGCAGCGCAGCACCGGATATCGTAAGATGGCTTGAGAGCCTGGGTACTGTATTCAGCCGGGATAACAACGGAAATATCAGCAGAAGGTCTTTCGGAGGGCAGACTTATCCGAGGACGAATTATGCCGGTACGGCTACGGGAAAACAGATCGTTACGGCATTGGTCATGGAAGCCAGAAGGCTTGAAGGTCTGGATCTGATCGAAAGACGTTTCTGGAATGATTTCTACGGTGTACTGATAAGGGATAAAGTCTGTTATGGAGCATTGCTTTACAGTGAAGCAACAAGGACGGTAGAGGCTGTTACAGCTGATGCTGTTGTTATTGCTACAGGCGGACAGAATGCCCTTTTCGGTAAGACGACCGGATCTACGATGTGTGACGGATATACTGCGGGAAAACTCTTTTCACAGGGAGTCGAACTTAAGAATCTTGAATTCATACAGTATCACCCTACGGCTATTGAGACGGACCAGAAAAAGATGCTGATATCCGAGGCTGCCAGGGGTGAAGGCGGAAGGCTGTTCTATGAGGAAGACGGCAAGAGGGTCTATTTCATGGAAGACCTATATGGTCCCGGCGGTAATCTCATGCCGAGAGATATAGTCTCAAAGCATATTTTCGAGACAGGAAAACAGATATATCTTGATGTATCTTTCCTTGGAAAAGATAAGATCATGGACCGTATCCCGGAGATCTATGAACTGTGCATGAAATACAGGAACATAGATGTTTCAAAGACTCCGGTCCCGGTCGTGCCTTCAGTGCATTTCTTTATGGGCGGAATTGCAGTCGATCTTAAGCACAGGACAAATATAAGTAACCTTTATGCGGTCGGCGAATGCGCATCCATATATCACGGAGCGAACAGACTCGGAGGCAATTCTCTTCTTGCAGCAGTCTACAGTGGCAGGGTTGCTGCAGGTAATATCAGCGGAACGGAGTCGGATGCCCTTGACTGGACTGAAGAGGTCCGTGCAGCAAATGATTTCCTTGAACAGAAACGCCGATCGGAAAGCAAGTTCCCGGTTATTTATGTCAGAGGAATACTTGCTGAGACTATCAGTAAGTCTCTTGGAATCGTCAGGGATAAGGATACGCTGGAAAACGGACTGAAGGATGTTGATTACTATCTCAGTATCGTTGATAAGATCAATTTCGACAGTACGGAGCTTGAATATTTTACTTACAGTATTGAAGGTATACTTTCTCTTGCGAAAGCGTCTCTGACAGCCGCCTTAAGCAGGCGTGAGAGCAGGGGAGCCCATCTCAGGAGTGATTATCCTGAAAAGTCTGATGAATATAAGGCTTCAACGATAATCTCTTATGATGACGGAAAATACTCTACCAGGCTGGTTAAGGAGGATGAATATGAAGGTTAAGATATTAAGACAAAAGCATCCTCACGCTGAACCGTATTGGCAGTGTTTTGAGTATAACGGTGACAGAAATGCGACTGTTGCGGCGATCCTGGACAGTATCAATTATATGGATGACATTGTCGATTCTGACGGCAACCATACGGACAGGATCTCGTGGGAATGCTCATGCCTTCAGGGCATGTGCGGCGGCTGTGCCATGGTGATCAATAAGATCCCGAGGCTTGCCTGTGATACGTTTTTAAGGGATCTGAAGGGCGATACCATAACTATCGAGCCTCTGCACAAGTTCCCTGTGATCTGCGACCTGGTGGTCGACCGCGGGATCATCCAGGAAAATCTTAAGAAGATCGATGCTTTCATAGGCGAATATCATCAGGACGCAGAGAAAGATCATGAGCTGGAATACCAGATCGGAAGATGTCTCAAATGCGGCCTGTGCCTTGAGGCGTGTCCCAATTATGTCAAGGGAGAAGACTTCTTCGGCCCTCTGTTTGCTAACGACAGTTATTTTGTTGCATCGCGAAGCAAAGGTGACAAGACCAAGATAAAAAAAGACTATAAAAAGCATTTTGCGAAAGGGTGTTCAAAGTCTCTGGCCTGCATGAGTGTATGTCCCGTTAACATTTGCACTCTGGCTTCAATGGCTAAGATGAACCGCGGTATCAGGGATTGACCGGCTGTTTTCGCGGCTTCCCGGACGCATTATGACTAAGACTTCAAAATTGGCGGGTTTTGTTCACGAATTGTTAACAGTTGTTTCCTTGTGGTGCCTTAATGGTAATGTATCATCAAAAACGTAAGAACGAGACCGCAATATAGTTAAGTTTTGAGTTTGTTTGTAGAGATGCCGTAGGGGAGACCTGCGGTATCTTTTTTTGCGTTATCTGCAAGTCTTTATTTTTTCGGTTGATAGAGTAAAATATATTAGATTTATTGGAATAAGAAAGGGAGAGTATGGACTTTTTCCTGCAGATAATAACCAACAGGATATTGGTCGTCGGAGTTGTTTCCTGGTTTTTGGCCCAGGTATTCAAGTGTATTAGCAATCTCATACTGACGAAGAAGTTCAGTTTTGAGAGACTTTTCGGAGACGGAGGAATGCCGAGCGGACATTCTGCCACTGTAACATCCGTTGCCGTTGCGACCGGTCTTTATGAAGGCTTTGACAGTGCCGTTTTTGCCGTAGCGATGATAGTTGCAATTGTCGTCATGCACGACGCAATGAACGTAAGGTATCAGGCAGGAAAGCAGGCAGAGCTCCTGAATGTCATGGCTGACATGTTTGAGAAGCTCACCGGTGCAGATCTTCCCAATGAGGAGAAGCTCAAGGAGCTCCTTGGCCACACACCTCTTCAGGTTGCGGCCGGCTGCCTTCTCGGAGTAGTAACTGCGATAATAATGTATCTTGTTTTCTGATCTTTTATGATTATTGACGAGATCCGCAAAGAATTAAAGAAACTTCAGGATATTGGTTACCGGAAGATGCAGGTGACCATTATACCTACGGTCAGTGCAGATTCGATAATAGGTGTCAGGACTCCGGCCCTGAGGCAGCTCGCTAAAGAACTTTCCAAAAGAGAAGATATTTCCGCTTTTCTTGAAGATCTTCCTCACAAGTATTTCGAAGAGAACCAGCTGCATGCGTTTATCCTGTCAGGAATGAAGGATGCGGAAAACTGCATAAAACTCGTGGATTCATTTCTGCCTTATGTCGACAACTGGGCGACCTGCGATCAGATGTCACCGAAAGTCTTTAAGAAGCATAAGGAGCTTTTGCTTGAATATGTTAATAAGTGGATAGGATCCGGTCATACTTATGTTAAGAGATTTGCCATAGGAATGCTGATGGAACATTTCCTTGACGAAGATTTCAAGACTTCCTATCTTACGAAGGTCTCTAAGATCCGTTCCGAAGAATACTATGTGAACATGATGATCGCCTGGTATTTCGCGACTGCTCTTGCAAAGCAGTATGAAGCGGCACTTCCCTTTATCGAAGACCAGAAACTCGATAAATGGACTCACAATAAATCCATTCAGAAAGCGGTCGAAAGCTACCGCATTACTCCCGAACAGAAGGAATATCTTAAGTCGTTGAAAAGAAAGGCGTGAAGGCATGATCTACACGGTCACTCTTAATCCTGCGATAGATCTGAGCCTCCATGTCAGAGACGGACTGATGCCCGGCAGCATTAACAAGTCGTACGGCATTAGGACCGATCCCGGCGGCAAGGGTATCAATGTCTCCAAGACGTTAAGAGTGCTCGGAAAAGAATCCGTAGTCTGTGTCGGATCTTGCGGTGAAGACGGTGATAAGCTCCTTGATATGCTTAAATCCGGTTTCGAAGTGCTTAACATCAGATATCCGTCTGGTAATACGAGGACGAATATTAAGATCGCAGGAGAGAACGGAGTAACGACCGATATCAACGGTGACGGTCCTTTGTACGACAGGGATTCCATAGAAACCTTTAAGGAGCTTTTATCCGGAAGACTTAAGAGCGGTGATATCGTAGTCATCTCGGGGAGACCTCCTCTGGGGTCGCCTTCCGATATATACGCAGATCTTATTAGGTGTTTCGGTTCTGTTGAAGGCATCAGGGTGATCCTTGACAGCGCTGACAAGTATCTTCAGGAAGGACTGAAGGCAAAGCCTTATGCGGTAAAGCCTACTTGTGAGGAACTGGGGCTTTATAACGATCCTGAAAGTGCTCTTGATGAAGCTCAAAACATCATCTCTCAGGGGATTTCTTGTTGTCTTATATCAATGGGCAGGGAAGGAGCCGTTTTTGCTGACGGCGACGGGGCATCGTTCTATTCGAAGGCAATAGACGTAAAGGTCTGCTGCACGACGGGCTGCGGTGACGCAATGACCGCAGGTCTTGCATATGCATTCGATGAAAGAATGACTTCTGAAGATACGTTCAAACTCTGCATGGCATTGGCTTCAGCCGAAGCTGAAACGGAAGGGACCGATCCGCCTTCAAAAGAACGTATATCAGAGCTCTATGACGGATCCCCGATTTGCGGCCAATAAGCTGCAGGTGTATTGCAATCAGAGAACAAACGTTCTAGAATTGGCGTATAAGATATGTATGACCTGATACGCATTGAGGCTTTTGAACGATTATGAACTTTAAACTGCATTCTGATTACAGGCCGTCCGGAGATCAGCCGGAAGCGATAGATTCCCTGGTTCAGGGCATTAAGGAGGGAATGAGGGCCCAGACACTTCTGGGTGTCACCGGTTCGGGTAAGACCTTCACGATGGCCAATATTATCGAGAAGGTGCAGCGCCCCACGCTTGTCCTTGCTCATAACAAGACTCTGGCAGGCCAGCTTTATGCCGAGTTTAAGGAATTATTTCCTGAGAATGCAGTCGAGTACTTTATCTCATACTACGATTACTATCAGCCTGAGGCCTATATTGCCGCTACCGATACCTATATCGAGAAGGACTCTTCGATCAATGACGAGATAGACCGTATGCGCCATGAGGCTACCAAGTCTCTGCTTACCAGAGAGGACGTTATAATCGTTGCTTCAGTATCTTGTATATACGGAATTGGTGAGAAGGAAGACTATCTTGCACTGGCTCTGATGCTCGAGACGGGGCTTGAGATACCGATGGATGTGGTGATGGCCCAGCTTATCAATATGCAGTACACGCGTAATGATTTCGATCTTTCCAGAGGATGTTTCAGACGTAAGGGCGATATCATCGATATCTGGACTCCGGATTCTGAGCACACGCTTACGAGGATCAGCTTCTTCGGTGATGAGATAGATAAGATAAGCTATGTCGATGCCATAACAGGAAAGACCGAATTTACCAGGGATTACATCGAATTATTCCCTGCATCCCACTATGCTACAGGCAGAGCCAAGCTTAATACAGCTATCGAGAAGATCGAAGCAGAACTGGAGGTAAGGCTTAAGGAATTAAGGGAAGCAGGTGACATGATCGCCGCTTACAGGCTTGAGCAGCGTACCCGTTACGATATGGATATGTTAAGGGAGACGGGCTTCTGCAAAGGTATAGAGAACTATTCGAGACATATCGCCGGCAGGGAAGCGGGTGAACCGCCCTGTACGCTTATGGATTTCTTCCCGGAAGATTTCCTGCTCTTTATAGATGAGTCCCACCAGACGATACCGCAGGTCGGAGCCATGTATAACGGCGACAGATCGCGTAAAGAGATGCTGGTACAGTACGGATTCAGACTTCCTTCGGCATTTGATAACAGGCCTCTGAAGTTCAATGAATTTGAGCAGCGCATGGGTCAGACTGTTTTCGTCAGCGCCACTCCTGCAGATTATGAGAAAGAGCACAGTGAACAGATAGTCGAGCAGGTCATAAGACCTACAGGACTGCTCGAACCGGAGATCTTTATAAGACCGGTCGACGGACAGATTGAAGATATCCTCGCCGAACTTAAAGAACAGAAGGAGCGCGGTGATAAGAGTCTCATAATGACGCTTACCAAGAGAATGGCGGAAGACCTTACTGATTTCCTTAAGAAAGAGGATATCAGGGTCACTTATCTCCATTCGGATATCAAGGCTGTTGAGCGTATGCAGATACTCAATAAGCTTCGTAACGATGAGATAGACGTTATCGTCGGTATAAACCTCTTAAGGGAAGGTATCGATCTTCCGGAGGTATCGCTCCTAATGATCCTCGATGCCGATAAGGAAGGTTTCTTAAGGTCAGAGAGATCTCTGATTCAGATAATCGGCAGATGCGCGAGAAATGATCACGGAAGGGTTATTCTCTATGCAGATGAGATAACCGATTCCATGATGAATGCCGTGTCGGAGACAAACCGCAGAAGGAAGATACAGCAGGAATATAATGAAGCACACGGCATTACGCCTAAGACTATTAAGAAAGCTGTAAGAGACGTCTTTGATATTGTCGCGGAGAACAGCAGGGATTCTTCCGGCAAGGGGAGGGATAAGTCTTTGAAGAAAGGCGGCATAGATCCTGCAAGGCTCATTAACGAGGGTGTCTCGAGCGGAACCGAAGAAGAGAACAGAAAGCTTATAGAAAAGCTCACTGTAGAGATGACTAAGGCTGCCAAAGATCTTGACTTTGAGAGGGCGGCCGAGATAAGAGACATAATAATCGAACTCAAGGGGAAGAAATAATGAGCACCGGTTTTTGTCATTTACATCTTCACACCGAATACAGTCTTCTTGACGGCGCCATAAAGATCAAGGACCTCGCCGCAAGGCTTAAGGACATGGGCATGACTTCATGCGCGATAACAGATCACGGTGTTATGTACGGAGCGGTCTCGTTCTACAGGGAAATGAAGGCGAACGGCATTCATCCTGTAATAGGATGCGAGGTCTATGTTGCCCCGGGCTCGAGATTTGATAAGAATATCGGTCCCGGAGGGGAAGATAAGTATTACAATCACCTGATCCTTCTGGCTAAGGATAATCAGGGCCTTATGAATCTTAACAGGCTTGTTTCCGCAGGTTTTACAGAGGGATTTTACAGGAGACCGAGGATCGACGAGGAACTTCTTGAGAAATGGCATGAAGGCCTGATCTGCCTGTCCGCTTGTGTCGCGGGTAAAGTACCGTCACTTATCCTCTCGGGTGAGACCGAGAAGGCGGCTCAGACTGCTTTGTGGTATGACAGGCTTTTCGGCAGAGGCAATTACTATCTCGAGATACAGGCGAATACTACGCCTGAACAGGCCAGGGTAAATGCCGCACTCGTTAAGCTCTCTCATGAGACCGGCATACCTCTTGTAGCGACCAATGACTGTCATTATCTGATGAAGGATGATGCCGAGGCACAGGATATACTGCTGTGTATTTCCACCGCTGCCAGGATAGATGACGAGAACCGTATGCGCATGTCCTGCAACGAGTTCTATGTCAAGTCTGAGACGGAGATGAGAAGATTCTTCCCGGAGCTCGGCGAAGCGATCGACAATACGGGGAAGATCGCTGATATGTGCAATGCCGAATATGATTTCGAGACTATCCATCTGCCTGTATATGAGGTGCCTGAAGGATATAACAGTCACGAGGATTATCTTGCAGACCTGACATATAAGGGACTGAAGAAAAGGTTCGAAGTAACGCCTCCCACCGGAAGTGTTGATGACTATATGAAGCGCGCCGAATATGAGCTTTCAGTGATCAACAGCATGGGTTATACGGATTACTATCTCATAGTCTGGGACTTCATAAACTATGCCAAGACGCATGAAGTAACCGTTGGTCCGGGAAGAGGCTCCGGTGCGGGTTCGCTGGTCGCTTATGCAGTCGGGATAACTGATATCGATCCCATCCGTTACGGACTTGTCTTCGAAAGATTTCTGAACGCTGAAAGAGTTTCGATGCCGGACTTCGACGTCGACTTCAACGACGAGAGACGACAGATCGCGATAGATTATGTTGAAGCCAAATACGGAAAGACAAGAGTCGCTCACGTTATCACTTTCGGTACTCTCGCCGCAAGACAGGCCGTCAAGGATGTCGCGAGAGTTCTTAACATGCCCATAGCGCAGAGCAATAAGCTTACAAAGATGATCCCGTTCTCTGTAGGCATGACATTGAAGCAGGCTCTTGAGATAAGCACTGAATTCAAAGAAGCTTATGACACTGATCCCGAAGCGCATAAAGTCATCGATATGGCGATGCGTGTGGAAGGACTGCCCAGAAATGCCGGAACCCATGCCGCGGGAATAATCATTTCAGGTAAGGATATAACGGATATCGCTCCGCTGGCCGTTAATGATGATACCGTTGCAGTCCAGTTCGCAAAGACTGATGTAGAGAGTATAGGGCTTCTTAAGTTTGACTTTCTGGGACTCAGGACGCTTACTGTCCTGCAGGACGTCAAAGAACTGGTCAGGAATAATTACGGCAGAGATATAGATCTCGACAGGATACCTTTAGACGATCCGGAAGTCTTTAAGATGATAGGGCGCGGTGACACGGTCGGTATATTCCAGCTTGAGAGCCGCGGAATGACATCATTTATGAAGCAGCTCGAACCGGGCAGCCTCGAAGATATCATCGCCGGAATATCGCTCTACAGACCCGGACCTATGGACCAGATACCGAAGTATGTTGACTGCAAGAAAAATCCTTCACACATTACATACGACCATCCTCTGCTCGAACCTATTCTTAACGTAACTTACGGTTGCGCAATTTATCAGGAACAGGTAATGCAGATCGTAAGAGATCTTGCAGGTTTCTCGATGGGTCAGTCCGATAACATCAGACGTGCCATGAGCAAGAAGAAAAAGTCGATGATGGAGAATTACCGTAACCTGTTCATGTACGGCGGCACGGATGACAAGGGCCGTCAGATCGACGGCTGTATCAAGCGCGGAGTTCCTGAGAAGATTGCCGCGAAGATCTTCGATGATGTGTCAGGTTTTGCAGGGTATGCCTTTAACAAGTCGCATGCCGCGTGCTATGCGGTAGTAGGATACTGGACGGCATATTTCAAATTCTATTATCCGACTGAATTTATGGCGGCTACTCTTAATTCATTCAGGAATGATCTGGGCAAGGCGTCTTATTACATTTCATGCTGTTCCGCGATGGGAATAGAAGTGCTTCCGCCTGATATCAACAGGAGCCGTGAACGCTTTACGACAGAAGGCGACCGTAAGATAAGGATAGGACTGTCTGTCATCAAGAATGTCGGAGAAGGAACTGTACTTGATATCTTGAGCGACAGGGAAAAGAACGGTGATTATAAGTCGTTTGAGGATTTTGTCGTAAGGGCAGCGAAGATCGGTGTAAAGAAAAACGTTGCAGAGGCTCTGATCCTTGCTTCATGCATGGATTCATTCGGTTTGGCTAGAAGCCAAATGGCTGCGTGCGTCCAGACCGAACTTGACAGGATAGCTCATGAAGAAAGCCGCAATATAGAAGGGCAGTTATCGCTCTTTGATTTCGGTGATGCCGTTGATGCCGGATCATCGATCTTTATTCCGGATATTGCCGAATATCCCGAATCCCAGAAGCTCGGATATGAGAAGGAAATGGTCGGGATCTATCTTTCAGGTAATCCGTTGGCATCTTATACGAAGATCATTTCCGAGATCGCGACATTTGATATGTCTGAAGCTGCTGATATCATTGCACTTTCCGGAAGCGATGCGTTAGATGACAATAAGCAGGTCGCGATGTGCGGAATGGTAACCGAAAAGAAAACCGGTTATACGAAGAAAAAGACAATGATGAGCACTATCAGCTGCGAAGATTTGAGCGGTTCATTTGAAGTGCTTCTATTCGGCAAGAATTTTGATACCTATAACAGGATGGTCGAGAAGAACAAGCCATATCTGTTTATCGGCAGAAGACAGATGAGAGAAGGCGGAGAGCTTTCGATGTTTGTTGACAGCTGTTTTGAATTAACTGATGATCCGGAACTCCTTACCGGGATCAGGAATGACAGAGCATACAGGACCGCATTAAGCGAAAGAGGCGGCGCGCAGATATTAAGACAGACAGAGTATATAGCGGCTAAACCTCAGGCTGCAGTTGAGAATAATGTACGTCGGGATGATGCTGTGCAAAATCCTGTGAGTCAGGAAAAAGTCTCACTGGAACCAGTCCGTGCAGATGAAGCGAATAAAGAACCTGTAATGAGGATCCGCTATAAGGGCAAGCCTGATTCCAAAGGCTTTACAAGACTTCTTAATTTTCTTGCATATTTTCATGGTAATATGGCAGTAGAGATCATTTTTGATTCTGACCAGAGTATAACGAGACTTGATGACATATGCAGAGTAACACCTGACCAGGCGGTGATCGATAAACTGGCTGAACTTGTCGGTGAAGATAATATTGAGATCATGTAGAGGAGGTATCACTATGGACGCACAGAAAGTGGCTGAACTTAACAGGATAATCAATGAATGCAACCATATTGTCTTCTTTGGAGGAGCCGGCGTATCGACGGAAAGCGGTATACCGGACTTCAGGAGCAAAGACGGCCTTTATAACCAGCACGACGTTAAGTTTGACAGATACAGTCCGGAATACCTTCTCAGTATTGACTGTCTTGTCGATCATCCGGATGTCTTTTTTGAATTCTACAGACAGAAACTCAATACGGCAGGTATCGAACCCAACAGGGCTCACTACAAGCTCGCCGAGATGGAGAAGGCGGGTAAACTTGACGGAATAATCACGCAGAATATCGACGGACTTCATCAGAGGGCGGGCAGTAAGAATGTACAGGAAGTTCACGGTACGACATACCGCAATTACTGTATGAAGTGCCATGAGAAATATCCGTTCGATTTCATATTCAAATCAGAAGGCCCGATCCCGAAGTGTCCTAAGTGCGGAGGAATGGTAAGACCTGATGTCACGCTTTACGGGGAAGGTCTTCCCCAAACTGCATGGATAGAATCGAAGAGGCTCGTATTCAGGGCAGACTGCCTTATCATCGGCGGAACATCTCTTGCGGTCCAGCCGGCTGCATCCCTTGCCTATGATTTCAGCGGCAAATACCTGATCATAATAAACAGGGATAAGACATTTGCTGACAGAAATGCCCATCTTGTGTTCCATGACAATATTACCGAGGTCCTGGATTCGATCGATCTCGAAGGATAATAATTTCATTCGGTTTTAATGCTGACCTCTCTGCATGATATACTAATGTTATATCTGTGAAGGAGCGATGTATGGAGTCCGGAAAGAAGAGTTTCTCCGTTAAATGGAAGATGTATATCTTCATTGCTGTTACCATTCTGGTAGTAGTATTCGGCACGGCTGCCATCGCGTTTTTCACGAGCGTCAATCAGATAGACAAATTCTATAAGCACTGTGCTTTTGATAATGCCAGGAATTTTGCTTCCATGGTCGACGGAGATTATCTTGCAAAGCTCAAGGCGGCGGCCGCTTCAGAGGAGTTCCAGGCTTTAAGGGACAGGGCAGAGGAAGAAGATAACGAAGAACTTATCGAAGAATATCTCAGGGAGCATGAGCTTTGGGAAGATTACAGTGAGATCAGGAACAATATCACCGATTATCTTTCAAATATGGAAGAGATCGAATACCTGTATGTTATAGCCCATGGTGACCGCGATGCTCTTTATGATATGTACCTTGTTGATTCCGACGAGTTCCCTCTTTATGAGACCGGTTACTATGAGGAGAGAGAAGAAGAACTTCGTGGTTTGGATTTATCGCAGTTTACGGAACCTACGATCTCTAACGGTGACTGGGGGTGGCTCTGTTCTGCCTTTATGCCGGTTTTTGATTCTCAGGGCAACTGTGTCTGCGTTGTCGGATGCGATTACAGCATGGAGGAAATAATGACTGAAAGAACGTCGTTCTTTGCCAGCATCTTTGCAAGTGCTGTGGGATTTATCGTCGTTGTGCTGGTCGGAGCAATGTTCTTCATAAATAAAGTAGTTGCCAAGCCGATCAAGGCAATGACACAGGAGATGAAGAGATTCAATCCTTCTGAACACACGGATTATGAGACTGCCGGAGTAATGGATCTCGATATACAGACCAACGACGAGATAGCTGAGATCTATAACGGGATCAAGCAGATGCAGATCAGCATAGTCGATTATTTGCAGGATAAGGTAAAGGCTGAGAATGACATAAAGAACAAAGAACAGAGGATCGACAAGCTCAGCGGTGAGTCTTATAAGGATGCGTTGACAGGTGTCGGCAACAAGGCGGCGTTTATCAGGAAATCCGACGAGATGAAGTACCGTATAGGGAAAGAAGGCGAAGTGTTTGCCATTATCATGGTCGATATAAACAATCTTAAGAAAGTCAATGACGAATGCGGCCATGAGGCGGGGGACGAATATATAAAAGGCTGCTGTAATCTGATATGTGAAAACCTTAAGAATTCTCCCGTTTTCAGGATCGGAGGCGATGAATTCGTTGCCATCTTAAGGGATTATGATTATGAGCACCGCGAGACCCTGACCGAGAAGCTCAAGAATGATTTCATGAGTGCTTTTAGTCAGACCGAAAAGGATCCGTGGCTCCGTTATTCTGCAGCGGTAGGCATGTCTGAGAAGACTCCCGAGGATACTTCAATAGATCCGGTATTTAAACGGGCCGATAAGATCATGTATGAGGATAAGGCTCTGTTCAAGCAGATGTACGGTTCGGACCGCTGAATAATAGAGGAGTCTGAAGCCTTACCCGCCGGTTTCTTTTAATAAATTAATGTTTTTAGCTCAAAAGTGAATGACGGGCTTCTTTTAATGTATAATTAATGCCGGAATAATTATTCAGACGGTTCGGAGGAATTATTATGGGCAGACTTCTTTATGATGAGAGCAACCTTCCTGAGATCAGCAGCCTTAAGGCTTTGGACTATGATACGGTAGACAAGGACACGATCGATCCTATTAAGAGGGTCGGCGTTCTTACGAGCGGCGGAGATGCGCCCGGAATGAATGCGGCTATCAGAGCCGTAGTAAGAGCCGGAATCAATGCAGGCTTTGAGATGTATGGAGTAACCAGAGGCTATCACGGCCTTTGGAAGGGTGAGATCAAGCAGCTCGACGGCAGAAGCGTATCAGAGACCCTTCAGAGAGGCGGAACATTCCTCATGACCGCGAGATCGCAGACTTTCATGACAGATCAGGGCGTTCTTAAGGGCGCACGCATGATGGAGGCTTATGAACTTGATGCGTTGATCGTAATAGGCGGCGACGGCTCCTATAAGGGTGCAAGAGCTTTGGCAAGGATCGGAATGCCGGTTATCGGTATGCCCGGTACGATCGATAATGATATTTCCTCGACTGAATACACGATCGGTTACGATACTGCCATGAATACTGCGATGCAGTGCATCGATAAGCTCAGGGATACTGCTTCATCCCATGAGCGCTGCAGCGTTATCGAAGTCATGGGAAGACATGCAGGATGGATCGCGCTCAACGTAGGTATTGCCACAGGCGCCGAGAGCATTCTGATCCCCGAGGTTCCTTTTGACTTTAACAGAGATGTTCTGAGAGTTATCCTTGACGGCCGAAATACGGGCAAGAAGCACTATATCGTTATCGTTGCCGAGGGTGTCTGCAAAGCCGAGGATATCGCCAAGCAGATCGAAGAGGCTACGGGTATTGAGGCACGTCCTACGATCCTCGGACACCTCCAGAGAGGCGGATCGCCCACTTTAAGAGACAGAACGATTGCGAGCCTTATGGGTATCAAAGCTATCGATTGTCTCGTTGAGAAGAGATTTAACAGACTTGTATGTATGCAGCACGGCGAGATCACCGATGTCGACATCGAGAAGGGTCTTGAGATGACCAAGACGATCACGCCTGATGTCATTGCGAAAGCAAAGAGACTCGGGTAATACCGGGTATCTGTTTTACATTCGGATAGGAAAAACAGACCATGTATGAATACTTAAGCTTTGAAGACAGCCTTGAGCGGAAGAAGATCCGCGGGCGTGTCTTGAATACGCTTGAATTTACTAAGATAAGGGAAGCAGTCACCGCCAAGGCCAGGACACAATACGGAAGAGAGCTCTGTTCGGACATGGCTCCTTGCTGTGATGCGGAATATGTTGCTTCAGAACTCTCGTGCGCCAGGCAGGCAATGGATCACATAATGAGATTCGGCATGCTTCCTTTAGGCGGGATGAGAGACTTAAGACAAGCTCTTACATATGCCAGGGCTGATGGCACACTGACCTGCGGACAGCTTCTGGAAACGGCGTCTTTCTTAAGAGCTTCGGGCGAGATCAGAAAGGCGATAACGAAGGCCAGATCTGCCGGCTCGCCTCTAGTTGATGAGACAGAACCGGATATATGTTCTTATATCGACAAGATCGAGACATGTGACAAGCTCCTTGAGAAGATAGAAACTTCGATACTAGGCCAGGACGAAGTATCTGATAAAGCCAGCAGGGAGCTGTCTTCCATAAGAAGAGAACGCAAGAATATCGCGAGCGGAATAAGGTCTTTGCTTGACCGCGTTATTTCGAATCACGCTGACATGCTCCAGGAGAGTATCGTTACGCTCAGGGAAGGAAGATACTGCATTCCCGTAAAGGCGGATTTCAACGGCAGGATAGAAGGTATCGTTCACGGTGCTTCGTCATCGGGACAGACGCTCTTTATCGAGCCTATGAGCGTCGTTGATGCCAACAACAAGATCGCAGAACTGACATTTGCCGAACAGGCGGAGATACAGAGGATACTTAAGAGCTTCACGAATGAAGTCGTGGAGATCGGCAGTCTTATCGAGAATAATATTGCGATAACGTCGCGTCTGGATTATATATTCGCGAAAGGCGAATACGGCGTTGAGAATAATTCATTCTGTCCGGTCCTCAATACCGAAGGACGGATCGCCCTTAAAGGTGCCAGACACCCACTGATCCCCAAAGAGAGCGTCGTCCCGGTCGATATCAGTATAGGTGAAGGTTACGATGCCCTGATCGTTACAGGACCTAACACAGGCGGTAAGACGGTATCTCTTAAGACTTGCGGACTTCTTGTGCTGATGACGATGGCAGGACTTCCTGTTCCTGCGGAAAGCGGCTCCGAAGTCTGTGTTTTCGACAGGGTGCTGGCAGACATAGGAGACGAGCAGAGTATCGAAGAGAGCCTCTCGACATTCTCCTCGCATATGTCAAATATCGTATTCATCCTGAAGAATATCAGGGGAAAGTCGCTGGTGCTTCTCGATGAATTGGGTTCGGGAACAGATCCTGCAGAGGGCGCGGCTCTTGCGATATCAATTATCGAGGAGCTTAGAAAAAAGAACTGCATCGTCATGTCCACGACGCACTACAGGGAACTTAAGAGTTATGCGGAGACCACGGGAGGCGTAATGAATGCTTCCTGTGAATTTGATACTGAGACTCTGGCTCCGACATATAAGCTCATTACGGGCAGGCCAGGATCTTCTAATGCCTTTGTTATCTCGCGTAAACTGGGACTCGCAAAGCATATCCTGGATAATGCCAGATCGAGGATGTCTTCTGATGAACTGCGTTATGAAGAGCTCCTTGCCAAAGCCGAAGAGGAGTCAAAGAGAGCACAGACTCTCGCTGAAGAAAATGACAGACTTAACATAGAGCTCAGGGCCGAGAAGACACGTCTTGAAGAAGAGAATGCCAAGCTAAAGCAGTCCAAGACAAAGATCTTAAATGACATGAAGGCTGAGCAGAAGAGGCTTCTGCAGGAGCAGGAAAAAGAACTGAGCGATGAGCTCCGCGAATTGAGAAAAAGGTCCAAAGATATGGACAGGGCTGAGCGCGAAAAGGAGCTTGATAAGATCAGAAGAAAGCTCAGGGCCGGCATTAACGATCTCGAAGAGGAAGACGACGAAGCAGTAGAATCCGTTGCTCTGAGCGGAGAGCCGGTCAAGGAGGTCATCAAGGGCGAGTGCTACTATGTTCCTTCGCTAGGCCAGATAGGAATAGCGGAATCTGATCTCTCCAAGAGCGGATCCGTCAATATAGTCTGCGGCAGCATGAAGATCGCAGTAAAGAAGAACCAGCTCCTTATGCCGACTAAGGCACAGCGTGATGAGTTCATGAGAACTAAAAACGGAAAAGCCGCTTCGAAGGCAAAAGGCAGACAGGTTACCGGAAGCGCTGAAGATCTTTCGAAGGTCAGGTTTAACAGCGCTTCTTCCACGACTTCGGAGCTCATGCTGATCGGAATGACAACTGCTGAAGCGGAATCAAAACTCGGAAGGTATCTGGAAGACTGTGTTTTGGCAGGAATAAAGGAAGCGAGGATCGTTCACGGCAAAGGCACGGGAGCGTTAAGAGCCTGCGTGCAGGATATGCTGATAAAGGACGACAGGGTGGATTCTTTCCGCGCCGGAGAACAGGGCGAAGGAGATGCCGGCGTTACGATCGTTAAGTTTAGATAAGGACGTAAGAGTTATGGAAGAGAACATTATCAATGAGCAGCAGAATGATCAGATAAATGCACAGGGCGGAGCACCTAAGAAGGTCAGGAAAGGCCTGGTATTCTTTTCACTTGTTCCTTTTGCCGTCCTCCTGATGGTTCAGACAATATCTCAGGTCCCGTTCTATACATTGGCTGTCGTGGATGTTATCAATGAAGGATACTCCGCTGACGATGCTTACGGTTTTATAATGGCGCTGAATAATACTCTTAATGAGAAGTATCTGGTTTTTTTATATATCGTTTACGCAGTCCTGGGCATTACCATATTCGGCATATGGTATTACAAGGGTTATGTTAAAAAGCACCCGAAGGTAAAGCTCGGTGAAGTGTTCGGCGTAAAATCCGTATCTGCATCTGTCCTTACTGCAGCAAGCCTTTATTTCGTGATCAATGCAGCAGCGATCCCTACGAACTGGCTTTTTCCGAAAGTGATGGAAGAATACAATGAACTTATCGAGATGTCGGGGCTGGTGAACAATGCCGTAATACTGATCGCCTATTCGCTCATAATGGCCCCGATATTAGAGGAACTTGTTTTCCGCGGTGTGATCTTCGGGGTGCTTGAGGATTCGGGGATCAGGCCGGGACTTAGAATTCTTTTTACGACTATTCTTTTTTCCGTAATACACATAATGATCCCGATTCAGATGGTCTATGCGTTTCTCGTCGGATTGATGCTCGGGTTCCTGAGATATAAGTACCGTTCGATCAGGATTTCCATCCTTACGCATATGCTTTTTAATTTTTTCGGAACATTCGTCAGCGGTATCATAGATAATTCCGACCTTGGCGAAGGCGCAATGCTCATTTTCGGAGGAATAGCGCTTATTGTTATGGTATTTGTTATTGTCCTGGTCAAAGGCGATAAGAAAGCATATAAGCCTGCCGGGAAAAATCAGGAAGATCTGACGGATGTCGCTGGATAACAAGTTTTTGTGATATTATCTTTGTATATCAAATAGATTCGAATGGGAGAGATGATTTTGCAGAACGAAGAAGAACATATGTCAGAGGCTCTGGTCAGGATCTTTGAGAATGTTGTTTTGACAGAGGAGAAATCTCTTCAGGCAGGTTACTTTAAGGATCTGTCTATTGCTGAGATGCACACTCTTACTGCAATCGGACCTTACGATGCCCGCACCATGACTAATACGGCGGAGGACCTTGGTATCACCACAGGCACGCTCACGGTAGCGATAGACAGGCTCGTTAAGAAGGGATATGTCCACAGGGAACGTGATAAGCGCGATAAGCGTATCGTAAGGATCAGCCTTACACATACCGGTAAGCTCGCATGCAGGATGAACAGCAAATTCCACAGAGTTTTGGCAAAGCATATTCTTGCCGGATATGATGCTGACGACAGACAGCATCTTTTGGATCTTGTCGATGAGGTCGACCGGTATGTTGAGCAGCAGCTCAGACGTTATGACAGCAGTGAGAACGTAAGAGCAACCGCTACACAGGTTGCTAAAGATACTACGAAGGAGAAAAAACAAGATGGCTGACTCTGACAACCTGAGATCAAAGGTTAAAGAAGACGTGATTAGGATCATGGCTGAAACGCTCGAGATATCTCCTGAGGAGATTACGTCCGATCTTGCTTTCAATACCGATCTGCCCTTTGATTCTCTGCAACTTTATGAATTCGTTATAGATGTTGAGGAGACCTATAACGTCCGTCTGCCTGATGAACTCCTTGATCAGGTCAAGACAGTAGACGACATGATCGATGTCGTAGTTAAACTTTCGGCGCAGAAGTGATCTGACGTTGCATGAAGAAATTATTTATCGTTAACAGCAGAGCTGATTCTAAGGCTTTGGCGCGTTTTAAGACGGCCTATTCAAAGTGTGAGAAAGAGCATCCCGGGGAATCTCAGATTATATATACAGAGTTTGCAGGTCACGCCGGAGAGGCTGCCGGAAAAGCCGCAGCTGAAGATGACACTCTGGTAATCGCTTGCGGCGGCGACGGTACGATCCATGAGGCCGCCAATGTGCTTGCCGAATCCGGGACGCCGATGGCGGTCATCCCTTTGGGAACCGGTAATGACTTCACTAGATCGGTTATGGATGAGGAACACAGGAGCAACTGCGAGATCTGTGTTTCCGAGATATTCGATGACAACTTCAGGGTCAGGAATACTGATATGATCAAGGTAACATCCTATGACCGTGCCGGAAATAAGTTGGATTCAAGCTCTGCCTGGTGTCTTAATGTTGCTTCGATCGGTCTGGATACCGAAGTCCAGCTCAGAGCGAAGGGCAAGGTCCTGGCCCACCCGAATTCCCGCATTGTAAGGAGTACGGCCTATGTAACTTCCGCGTTGGGGTGCCTGTTCGGCAACAGGAAGTTCGAATTCAAATATAAAGCTCTCAGGGGTGATGGTAAGCCCGCCGAATCGGTCAAGTCCGTATTTACCATGATCGCGATCTGCAATGCTTCATATTACGGTGACGGCTTCTGTCCCGCTCCTCATGCAAAGACTGATGACGGCCTCATCAATTGCTGTTCCATCGAATCCGTTAATCTCTTCAGATCCCTTTACCTGCTCACGAAATACAAAAAGGGCAGGCATGAAGGCTACAAGGAAGCGGATGTTTTCGTTACGACGAAGATTACAGTGGAAGCCACGGGAACAAGAGAGCTGAACGGTAATTACGACGGCGAGGATTTTTCCGGCCATAAGGTGGATTTTGAATGCTATCCGGGCGCGATCAGGCTGGCTCTGTACGGAAAGTAGGATTTTTTCGGGATTTTCTGTAATAAGGGTTCTATCCGATGCGTTTAGCTCAGTCGACGAAAAGTCGACGAAAATGGCGTTTTCCGTCGAACAAATCGTCGAATCATAGCAAATTCGACGAAATAGTCGACGATATTCCTTCTTTTCGTCGACCAACCGTCGAACAGGTTCTTCGGCGGCTCACAAAAGCTCGCAAAAGGATTATTTTGTCATAGCTTATTATTTTGTTATAATTACAAGTTATGGATAACTTGGTTAAGAACAATATCGGGAATTACAAAAAATACGGTGTAAGCGACAAGGCTCTTGAGGCTGCCGTTAAGGCTGAAGAGGCGCTTGCTGATGTCTATGCCCGTATTGACGATATCGTGACTTACAATGAGCTCAAGGTCTTAGATGCCTTCAGGAGCGAGAAATTCTCGGATACTCATATGGGTTCCACGACAGGCTACGGTTATGACGATGTCGGCAGGGAGAAGGTCGAGAATATCTTCGCGAAAGTCTTCGGAGCTGAGAAAGCCTATGTCAGATGGCAGATCAGCACCGGTTCGCAGGCTATCTCAGCTATGCTCTACGGTGCGCTGAGGCCCGGAGACATAATGCTCTCTGTTACGGGCAGGCCTTACGATACGCTTATGGCCACCATAGGCCTTTCATCTGATGAGAATGACATGTCATTAAGATCTTACGGGATCGGTTATGAGGAAGTTAACCTCAAGGAGGACGGCTCGCCGGATCTTAACGCTATATGGGCTGCCATAAAGCCGCAGACCAAGATGGTATTTATCCAGAAATCCAGAGGATATACGGGCAGAAGGGCGCTTCTCTGCGAGGATATAGCCAAGATCGCAGAGCTTGTCCACTCGGTAAGAGAAGATATTATCGTTGCCGTGGATAACTGCTACGGCGAATTTACGGAAAAGAGAGAACCTCTGGAAGTAGGGGCTGACGTTATCGCAGGGTCTCTCATAAAGAACCCCGGCGGCGGTATCGCCAGGACCGGCGGATATATCGCAGGAAGGGCGGATCTCGTCGAGAATGCCGCAAGGCACCTTACGACGCCCGGCCTCGGAAGCGAAGTCGGTCCGACATTAGGCGCCAATTCCATGATCGCAAGAGGTCTTTTTACGGCTCCCGCATGCGTCGGAGAGTGTCTGAAGGGAGCTGTTTTCGCTGCTGAGATTTTGGGCGGTGAAGGCTATAAGACGAGTCCTTCTGCCAGAGAAGAAAGAGGAGATATAGTCCAGACGATAGAATTCGGGGACCCCGATAAGATGAGTAAGTTCTGCGCTGCCATCCAGTCCTGTTCTCCCGTTGATTCTTTCGTAACGCCCGTGCCGTGGGATATGCCGGGTTATGACGATCAGGTAATTATGGCGGCAGGTGCATTCGTTGGCGGCTCGTCCATCGAGCTTTCCGCAGACGGACCGCTCCGCCCGCCCTTCAGAGTGTTTTTGCTGGGCGGACTTACCTATGAGAGCGGCGCTTGCGGTGTTCTCGGCGCTGCCGAAGAGGTTATTGCAGTTAAAAATAAATAAAAAAATAGAGGTATTAAAATGAAAAAGATAATTTCCGTAGCGCTTGCGCTTATCACAGTTTTTGCACTTGCTTCCTGCGGAGGCGGTGTTGACGCTCCCGAGGGCTTTAAGCTCGCTTCAAACAAGGTAAGTGATTTTTATTTCTTCGTGCCAAGTCG
>JAZSFQ010000006.1:0-138292 GCA_045532275.1 Saccharofermentans sp.
GTACCACGCTTCTCGTAAGCTGCTGTACCCTGAGGGAATGTACCGTCTTCCATACCTACGAATGTAGATACAGGGAGAGAGTTACCTTCCTGTCTGTTCATTACGTTAACAACCTTCTCGATGAACTCAGGAACAGCCTTCTTCTCAACCGGCTTATCCTCAGCTGTCTTCCATGAATCAGGAATGTCAACTTCAACAACTGCATCAACACCTGCGTCGATAGCAGCATAGTTCATCTGAACGATATCGTCACCCTTCTTACCGTAAGACTTGAGAGCTGCCTTCTTCATGTAGTCAACAGCCTGGTCAACAGGAAGGATGCCTGAAAGCTTGAAGAATGCGGACTGGCAGATTGTGTTGATTCTTCCGCCGAGACCGATCTCCTTAGCCTTAGCAACAGCATCGATTGTGTAGAACTTGATGTTATTGTTAGCGATATATCTCTTCATTGAGCCGGGGAGTCTCTCCTCGAGCTCTTCTCTTGTCCACTGTGTGTTGAGGAGGAATGTTCCGCCCGGCTTCAGTGTTGAGAGCATATCGTACTCATAAACATAAGACTGATTGTGGCAAGCTACGAAGTCAGCCTTGTTGATGAGGTATGTTGAACGGATAGGTGTGTCACCGAATCTCAGGTCAGAGATCGTGATACCACCGGACTTCTTTGAGTCATATGAGAAGTAAGCCTGAGCATACTTGTCTGTGTGGTCACCGATGATCTTGATGGAGTTCTTATTAGCACCAACTGTACCGTCTGCGCCGAGACCCCAGAATCTAGCCTGAACAACGCCTTCGCCTGCAACTTCGATTGACTCTGAGCAATCGAGTGAGAGGAATGTAACGTCGTCATCGATACCGATCGTGAATCTTTCCTTAGGCTGATCCTTCTTGAGTTCCTTATAAACAGCGAGTACGCACTCAGGTGTTGTATCCTTAGAACCCATACCATAACGGCCGCCGATGAGCTTCGGAGCATTCTTGCCGACATAAGCTGCAGCAACGTCAAGGAAGAGAGGCTCTGCATAAGAACCGGGTTCCTTTGTTCTGTCAAGAACTGCGATAGCCTTAACTGTTGAAGGGATTGCCTCGAGGAGCTTCTCAGCTGAGAAAGGACGATAGAGGTGAACCTTAACGAGACCAACTTTCTCACCGTGAGCGTTGAGGAAGTCGATAACTTCTTCAGCTGTCTCGCAGACAGAACCCATAGCGATGATCACACGGTCAGCATCAGCTGCACCATAGTAATTGAAGAGCTTGTAGTCTGTGCCACGGATCTCGTTGATCTTATCCATGTAGTACTGAACCTGATCAGGTACTGCAAGATAGAAGGGGTTGGAAGCTTCTCTGCCCTGGAAGTAGATATCAGGGTTCTGAGCTGTACCACGGAGTGTCGGGTGGTTAGGTGAAAGAGCTCTCTTACGGAAAGCCTTGATTGCCTCATAGTCAACCAATGATCCGAGTGTATCGTAATCGATAACCTCGATCTTCTGGATCTCGTGTGATGTACGGAAACCGTCGAAGAAGTGGAGGAAAGGAACTCTTGTCTTGATCGTTGAAAGGTGAGCTACTGCAGCGAGGTCTGCAACTTCCTGAACGGAGTTGGAGCAGAGCATTGCGAAACCTGTCTGACGGCAAGCGTAAACGTCTGCGTGGTCACCGAAAATGTTCAATGCGTGAGCAGCGAGAGCTCTTGCTGAAACATGGAATACGCAAGGGAGAAGCTCGCCTGCGATCTTGTACATGTTAGGAATCATCAAAAGGAGACCCTGTGATGCGGTGTAAGTTGTGGTTAAAGCACCTGTAGCGAGTGAGCCGTGAACAGCACCTGAAGCGCCTCCCTCAGACTCCATCTCGACGATGTTAACCGTCTGTCCGAAAATATTCTTTCTGCCCTGCTGAGCCCATTGGTCTGTGTGGTCAGCCATAGGCGAGGACGGTGTGATGGGGTAAATTGCAGCGTTCTCTGTAAATGCATACGAAGTATACGCAGCAGCCTCGTTACCGTCCATGGTTTTCTTTGTCAGTTCTGCCATAAACATGATCTCCTTTGGAAAAATCTTTCGCAGGTATCCTGTGCACAGAATAACCTACTATAAATAACTGAATAATTATAAACCCTTTCGGAAAATAATTGGGGCATAAATGAGACAAATTAACAGTTTATTTTTTATTAAAAGAGCCCTCTTCCAAAATCGGAGAGGGCTCTTATTAAATCTTTACTCAAAAGGCCTGTAACTGTCAGCCGCCATCCTGATTCTCCGGAGGAGCTTCCTGCTGGGTAGGTTCAGGTGTTGTTTCCGGCGGTTCAGTCGGTTCCGGTGCTTCCGTAGGCGGAGGCGGTGCTTCTGTAGGCGGAGGCGGTGCTTCCGTAGGCGGAGGCGGTGCTTCCGTAGGCGTGGGAGTATTGGTGATCTGCGGTGTAGGTGTAGGCGTAACGGTCATTATGGGTGATGTTATCTCACCTGTTTCTTTATCCATTTTCGCATACGAGCCGTCAGGATTGAGAACTCCTACGCCGATCCTCTCTCCATAAGCTGAGTAGTATGTCGTGTTGTAAAGCTCGCGGCGGATCTCTTCGTCATTCGCGTTATACCAGATCTTATAGACATTTGCCGCAATACCCTTATGAGCCTGTCTGATGGTCTTTGTCTGACCTACCGGCAGTTCTTTGTCTTCAACATATTCATTGGGGCCCGGGTCCGTCTGACTTGTAATCTCGGCATAGAGCTCGATGTACTCACCATTGGGAAGTTTCTTACCGTAAATCTCGGCTATGACCGTATTGTCCGACCAGTCAAACCACATAACGACAATAACAGGATAATCGGTATCGTTCTGGAACTGGAAGTCAACACCCGGCCAGTCTACCGTAGCATCAAGTCCTGTCGAGATATAATCCGAAGGCCATGCGTGATGGTTGCGTTCAATGACTTTCAGGTTGGCTTTGAGAACCGCATTGTAAAGAGTAGTGCTTGCCTGGCAGATTCCGCCGCCTAAACCCTGCTCATACTGTCCGCCCTGAATAACGGTAGCTTCCTTAAAGCCCCTGTCAGCGGTTCTTTCTTTTACTGTCTTATTGAACGAGAAAGTATCGCCGGGCTGGAGCATCGTACCGTTTATGTATTCGCAGGCCTGGTCGATATTATTGTTTCTGTTGGCATTTCCTGAAGCTTTGGTCCACTCCTCGCCTACCAGGCCGAAGTTTTCCCTGAGCATAGCCTCAGTTATCGTGGGTTCCTTCATCTCGGTCGGGACTTCGATCTCTCCGGTATATACATTGGAATCGAAAAGTTCCTTTACTGCTTTTGCAGCAGCATCAACATCAATATCGTAACCTGCCTTCTCAGGGGAGATGACGAAATCTTTAGTCTCGGTATCAAAACTCTCGATCGTAGCATTCTTGACCAGTGAAAAATCATCAACATATGTCTGCAATACCCTGTTGATCCTCTCGGTTACGCTGTCAATGTGAACCGTATAAGCCGTCTGATATGTCTTCGGAGCGCTCTTGAGCTGCTGTACGTTGTTATAGCACTCTACAAGCTTAGCTACATCATCGGCATTGGCAGGTCTGTATAAAGCATATGCCTCATCAAGGATCTGACGGGTGTTGTATTCAAATGTCGCATCAGAAAAATCGAGAGTCAGCTTCTTTCCGTTGAGCACCAGCTTAACATCGATAGATACCGGTTTAGCGGGAATTTTGGCTGTTACGGCATTCAATGCCTGGTCGTAAGTCATGCCGCCCACATCTATCCCGTCGATAACGATCCCTGAATAGAACTTATCCGTCATGAGTTCGGCATAAGCTTCCTCTGCTGTTATCTTCCTGACAGAGCCGTCAGACATGGTGACTTCATATTTCTCTTCGATATTACCGATGTAATAAACAGCGAGACCTATAGCGCCTGCAAGAAGAAGGACTGCAGCAGCGATCGCTATCAGCATTCCGTATTTTTTCTGAAAGGCTGATTTTTTACCTTTGCTCTTCTTGGAAGAGAATCCGTATGCATTTACGGTATTGTTGCTCTGTTTTTTCTGACCGGAGCTCTTCTTGTAAGTCTCGTTGTTATTTAAGCTTTTACCGAGGCTCTTATAGTCAAACTCCGCCGGCTCAGAAGCCGCGGGCTTGGCATTCCTGCTGCCTGTGGTCTTAGGACTCTTTGAACCGTTATTCCTGGCAGGCACTAATGCAGTGCTTCTCACTTCAGACGACCTGCTGCTGTCCTGAGCCTGACCGGCTTTTTTCTTCATGAAATTCTAACCCCTCTGCATATAACAAAGATATACTTATAATCCTAAACGATAATAAACGTACTTCTGTCAAATTTCAACCACGGCGGATGAGCATATTATTTAAAAAGACAAACAAATTTATAACTTCTTGTTGTAAAATCGTTTATATTCTTTACGGAGATGATAATGGCTCAGATATACAAAGCTCTTCTGGCGGCGGATATGGACTTTACGCTTCTTTCCCCCGGTCAGGACGTGCCGGAAGGAAATAAAGAAGCTATCAGGGCATTAAAAGAAGCCGGAGTGGCATTTACGATCGCCACCGGCAGGTCATCTTTTCTCGTGGGTAAATTTGCAGAAGACCTGGGGATCGAAGTTCCCGTAATGACCAGCAACGGCGGTTCGCTTTTCGATGCCAAAGCCCGAAAGCAGTTTGCTTCCAGGGATTTTGACGATGCAAAGATAAGAAGCCTCCTGAGACTCCTTATGGACAGGCATGCCGATGCCACGCTCTATTCTGATGAAGGCATATTCTTCTGCCCTGATTCATCCAGGAAATATTTCGTCGAAGGATATAACAATGGCGTCGAGCCTGCCAAACAGTCCCCCATAATAGATATCGACAGGAGTTTTCCCGAACAGGAAAAGATCCCCGGATTTAACAAGATCCTCCTTATCAGTCCCGACAAAGAAGTCGAAGATATCTTCCTGTCTGATCCCGAGCTTGTGCTCATCTCATCGGGGCCCAATCTCTACGATGTTATGTGCAAAGGCGTATCCAAAGGTAATGCCCTGTTAGAGCTCGCCGATTATCTGGGCATCCCTGCTGACAATACATTTGCGATCGGTGACAGCGACAATGACCTCTCCATGATCGAATCGGCAAAATACGGCATCGCCATGGGCAATGCTACCGAAGAGATCAAAAGAGCCTCATCCTATATCACCACAAATTATGACAGCCTCGGCTTTGCCAAGGCTGTCTATGAATTCGTTATTCCGCTTGTGGAAAAGATGGATTAATCAAGCTTTGACTTAACGTATCCTTCCACCTGGCCCTTGATCGTCTCGAAAGATTTCTCAGCAGCAGCCTTATCAGAATCGTATACGCCCATGTAGATCTTGAGCTTGGGTTCTGTGCCTGATGGCCTTGCACATGCCCAGTCGATCCCCTTGTTGCCGCCAAGTTCATAAAGAAGGACATTGGACTTCGGAAGAGTGATTTCTGAAACCTTTACACCGTCTTCAGTGAAATCATAGCGCTTGGATTCCTTATAGTCGCGGACTGCCTTAACAGTTGCGCCTCCGAGCACGCCCTCAGCCTCGGATAAGTTCTTGCAGCCGGCAAGTTCCTTTCTGAGTTCGACCATGCAGCTGCCGATCTTTTCGATGCCTTCCTTGCCTTCCAATGTGCAGCTTATCGTCTGCTCGATACCGTAACCGTACTTCTCATAGAGGTGGTCGAGCCTGTCTGCAAGTGTCTCGCCCTTCTCGAAAGAAGCTGCAGCCATATTGCAGATGAGCATTGCGGCTACAACGGCATCCTTGTCGCGAACGTCAACGCCTGAGAGATAACCGTAGCTCTCTTCGAAGCCGAACTGGAAGTGCTTGTCGCCGAATTCGTCGTCAAGCTTGATACGCTCGCCGATAAACTTAAATCCCGTGAGTGTCTCCTGGAGCTCAACGCCGTAGTAGTCACAGATAGTCTTTACGAGCTTGGAGGAAACGATCGTTGTAACTGCAAAAGATTTATCCGGAAGTGTTCCGAGATTTTTCTTTGCGTCAAGGATATAATCCAGGAGCATCAGGCCCATCTGGTTTCCGGAGAAGCATTTGTATTTGACTTCACCGTTCTCAATAACCTTGGCAGCAGCTCCGATCCTGTCCGAATCAGGGTCAGTACCGAATACCAGAGAAGCGTCAGTCTTCTTGGCAAGTTCGATAGCCATAGAGAGTGCCTCAGGGTTCTCAGGATTAGGAAGACTTACCGTAGGGAACGCTCCGTCCGGCAGTTCCTGCTCCTTGACGATATGGATATTCTTAAATCCGACTGCTTCAAGGATCCTTCTGACGGGCTTGTTTCCTGATCCGTGCAGAGGAGTATAAACGATGCTCATGTCAGCCTGTTTATTAATGGCTTCCTGGTCGACAACGAGCTTTTTAAGCATTTCCGTAAATGCTTCGTCGATCTCGGGTCCGAATGAAGTAACAAGGCCCTTTGTCTTAGCTTCCTCTATGTCCATCATCCTGATCGTCCTGATATCAGAGATAGCCTCGATGTTTGAAAGGACAGCATCAGCTGCTTCAGGCGGAACCTGTCCGCCGTCCTCGCCATAAACCTTATATCCGTTGTACTTGGAAGGATTATGGGATGCTGTTATCATGACACCCGCAAACGCCTTGAAAAACCTAACCGAGAAAGAAAGCACCGGAACCGGGCGCAATTCGTCAGAGAGCCTTGACGGGATTCCGTTGGCTGCAAGGACCTGAGCCGTAATCTGAGCGAACTCGGGCGAGAAATGTCTGGAATCGTAAGATATGACCACGCCTCTCGCTACAGCTTCGGGACCCTCTGAGATGATATATTTCGCAAGACCTTCAGAAGCTTTTGCTACCGTATAGACATTCATCCTGTTTGTTCCGGCTCCGAGAACGCCTCTTAAGCCTGCGGTACCGAACTCGAGATCCCTGTAGAATCTGTCCTCGATCTCTTTCGTGTCATCCTTGATCTTGATGAGTTCATTCCTTGTTTCCTCATCGAAAAAAGGATCTGTCGACCAAAGTTCATAAGCTTTCATAAAATCCATGATCCAAAACCTCCAAACACTGATTCATTAAAAATATCCGTGATTACTTTTGTGTTTCCTTCTTTTTCGAACGTCTCCTGTCGATAAAGATAAATGCAGCAAGAAGAACTGCTCCTGCACAGGATACGCAGGCTCCGGCCTTAAGCCCCGGAGCGGTAAATACGAGCTCTGCAACATGATCTCCGGCAGGAACGTCAAAGCTGATAAACGCATTCTGATAAACCGTATGTTCAGCCGGTGAACCGTCTATATAGAGCTGCCACCCGTCTTCTGCGGGAATAGTCGTAATGACCGTTTCATCTGCCTCCATCCCGTTAACGTCAAACTTTGCATAGCCGTCATAAACAACTTCCGTTCTGACCTTATCCTTATCGATCCCTGCAATCTGCTTTGAGAACGTTTCACTGTCAAAGCCGGCAAAACTGATGTTCAGATATGACCATTCATCATCTTCCGAAAGAAATGTTACTTTGACATCATCGCCTTCGTTGAACTTTCCGAGTCTGAACATCTGCGAGAAATAAGTATACGAAGGAATAGTGTATGCCTTGACGCCGTTAACGTAGAGATCGGCACCATCCACGATCGTACCGGTCGCAAGCGCGCAGTAAAGCTCATCGTCTGAAGGAGCCTTGAATTCATACTCGACGACAATGGGCGTATTCTCATTGATCCTGTAAATGTCAGTCATATTCTTCTCGAGTTCACCGTATACGCTGCTCTCAAGTCCGAGCGGATCAGTATAATCGGCACTTTCATTCTTGTTTTCCTCACTCGTATCCGCTTCTTTCAAAAGCTCTTTGTTCGAAACGTATTCGCTCGAATTAAACACCGTGCCGTTTAATATCACCGGAGCACCTGTTACTTCCTCACCGTATTCAATAAAGAAATCCTCAGTGAACACTTCGGGGAACATTGAGCGGTACCAGTCATTCTGCAAAGCAAAATAATCTTTGTTCTCAGCATCTTTTTCAAGTCTGTAAAAATCAAAATCATGTGCACCTTCATCCGCAGCAAAAGCCAGAGGAAGGAAATCATCATTGGCATAGAATCCTAAGCCGCTCCCGAACGAATCCTCACTCTCCTTCCGGTAGAACGAAATATCCTTGCGTGCCGACACTGATCCTACAGAGAAAAACGAATCGACAGACGGACAGGCGAATGTATGCCAAACGGCAAAATAATTATAATTTGTCTGCATTCCCAATTGCTTCATAAAATGATGCATCTGCTTATTCGAATTAGAATTAAAAAAGGCTATCCCGCGGTAATTTGCGTAAAAAGCTTCACCTTCATCAACATAGTTCTTGTCAGTATAATCGGTAATCTTCTCTGTCTCTGCCCTAAACGCGCCTGTATTTGCAGTCCTGGAATCGGCATATCTTCCGAATTCATTCTCTGCGTTAAGCGACAGGATAAAATCCTCTGCAGAACCGCTGTTTATCGTAATGGTCTCGAGCCTTGACGTCATCATAGGACCGGCAAAAGCAAGCTCAAAAAAAATTATGCCGCTAAGCAGCGGTGACAGCATTCTCGGCATATCTTTAAGCTGCTCGGGCCATTTCTCAAGCCCGTAACCTGCGAAAAGTCCGCAATAAGCTGTGATCAGACTTAGATTAAACAGAGCGGCATCAGACTTGCCGGAAGCTCTTCCGATCGAAAAATCAAGGATCACCAGAAGATACATGATCAGCATTGCTTTGGTAATATCTCTCCTTGCCACCTCTTTGATCCTTAAAAGGACCTTCATGGTGATGATGAGGAAAAGCGGCAGGAAGACAAAAGCCTGTCTGTGCCAAAACCAGTTAGGATCGTCAAAAACATGCCAGATCTTATCAATCGGATATAATGCAGTTGATAAGAGTACTCCCAGCATACAGAAAGCGTGCACTTTTCTTTCCCTGCCCTTGAACACCGGACTCAGGAAATAGATCAGCGTCAATATGACCACCGGAAGACAGATAAACAGGTACGGATAATTGCCGGACATCAGACTGTCAAAGTCCTCGTTCTCTCCCATAACAAACATATGGATCAGGGTAAGAGGAGTATACGCTATCAAATTCCTGCCGTTATTCGAGATTGTCTGATCTGCGCTCCTGATAGTATCAAGACCGACAGGTATCAGCATAACTGCGGTAATAAGAGCGGTAAATCCCGCTGTAACCACATAACGGAAACCGATCCCAAACGCTTTTTTGAGCTCGGTCTTTTCTGCGATCATCCTGATGCAGAGGTACAGGAAACATGCTATGCCTACCATATAAGCTATATAGTAGTTCGATATGAACAGATACAACAAAGAGAGCACGAGGCCCGCATACTTCTGCTCTTTTATGAACTTCTCGGTAAAGAACAGTATCAGCGGCAGTATCATATAGCCGTCAAGCCACATGATATGTAACATAAACGAAAGCGCATAAAGCGAGAATGCATACATGGTACCCAATAGGACCGGCCAGTGTGTCTTTTTGTCACCCGATCTGAGTCCTGTAAAAAGACACATGAATGCAGAAGAAAAACAGAGTTTTAACACTACGATAAGTAATACCGCACAATCTATCTGCGTCTTATCCAATAGCAGATAAAGCAGATTAAAAGGGCTCGCAAGATAATAACCGAATGTGCCGATAAAATTCTTTCCAAGCCCTAATTCAAATGAATAAGAAAGATAAGATAACAAATTGCTCTGCGGAATACTGCCGATGCCTGTTAACTTGCTTCTCATCAGAGCAAGGAAAGGAGCATACTGCGCTCTAAGATCACTTATAAGAGAAGAGTTTTTCCCGAGAGGGTATTTGGTGTTTACGATCATCAGGAAGATATAGAGGATCAGCGTAACAAAGAAAGCTAATATAGGACGAAGATCAGCCTTACCTCTACTCCCTGCGGCAGGCTTCTGACGGGCAGAGCCAGTTGAACGCTTGGTTGTTTCTCCGCTAAGGCTTGAGAGTTCTCTCATTTTCATTCCGCCCTTTCTTAGGCATTCTTTATTGTCACCGACAATATTTTTTGATTATAATACAAACAAAATATTTTATCTATTTTGAAGGAGAACCGCTTTGCTTATCAGTCTTATCGTTCCATGCTATAACGAAGAAGGATCACTTCCGATCCTTTATGAGGCTCTGTGTAATGTCCGCAAGGCCGAGACTTCTCCCGACAGATGTTTTGAATTCATATTCGTTAATGACGGAAGCCGCGACAATACGGCGAATATCATCAGGGAACTCGCTTCCAATGATAAATCCGTTAAATATATATTCTTCTCCAGGAATTTCGGCAAAGAGGCAGCTATGTATGCAGGAATGCAAAAGGCAAAAGGCGATTATATAGCTATTCTCGATGCTGATATGCAGGATCCGCCTTCCCTTATTCCTCAAATGATAAATGATCTCGATTCCGGCGAATACGATATCGTTGCGGCCAGAAGGGTCACGCGCAAAGGCGAACCGAAGATACGAAGTTTTTTCGCACGCTGTTTTTACAAGCTCATTAACAAAATGTGCGATGTCGAAATCGCAGACGGTGCAAGGGATTTCAGACTCATGAAGCGCGAAGTCGTCGATGCCATACTAAGTCTTTCTGAGCGTCAGCGATTCTCAAAGGGTATCTTCGCCTGGGTCGGATTCAGGACAAAATGGATCGAACACGAGAACGTCGAACGCGCGGCCGGTGAGACCAAATGGAGTTTCTGGAAACTCTTCAGATATGCGATCGATGGTATAGTAGCTTTTACAACAGCACCGCTCCGTCTTGCTACATATGCGGGATTCGGATTCGCTTTTGCGGGATTCGTTTATCTCGTCTACTACTTTATCCGCGCGATCGTCCTGACTATCTATAACGATGTTCCGGGATATCCGTCTCTCCTGTGCTTCATTCTCTTTATCGGCGGACTGATCCTTATGTGTCTCGGAATCCTTGGAGAATACATCGGCAGGACGTATATTGAAACCAAGGGCAGACCGATCTATATCGCCCAGGAAGAATCCAAAGACTGATCCTTTTTATTTTGCGAAGTACCTGTAGAAGAAAGAGTTTTCAAAGTCCTTTGCAAAAAACTGTTCCTGCACGACTTCGGCATATTCAGCACTGTTGATATTGCCGAAAGAACCGATATCTTCTTTGTTGTTCGGCTCACCCTGGATCGTGGAACCGAAGATAACAAAAAGATTGAGAAGCGTCGGGCACGTCATCAGTATAACAGTAAGCATTACGGCGGCAGATTTGAGCCATCCCTTTCCCGTCTTCGGCGTATTCTTCTCATCCATAACCTCTGATACAACTCCGCTGAGATAAATGCAGAATACGAAAAGCGCCGGCATGGAACCTCTCATACAGAAATCATTCATGCCTGTTACCTGATAAAGCGGGATCAAAAGAAGAGCAGCCGCTGATGCCCAGAAAACGGGATCCTTTCTCATTGTCTTATAAAGGATTATCACAAAAGGCAGGACCTCTATAGCGACGAAGCAGAGATATACAGGAATAAACAGGACAGGAGACTCGAATGTTTCCCATGCAAATCCCTTGTAATCGGTGGCGGCCGCATTGGACATATAATAGCTGCCAAAAAGCGTAAGAAGGAGCATTGCCGAAGCGATATTGACCGGGCTTAATACATTCATTATGTTTTTGAAAAGCTTATTGGTCCTGTGCTTTTTCCCGAACAGAAGCGCTCCAACGACAGGCAGGATGCCGAATACTGCCCACGGCGAATATCCGAACAGTATTCCTGCAGTCAGTCCCATGGATCTCGTATTATGTGAAATAAGGAGAAGCGCTACGATAAGAAAGCACGGGACCATCTGGTTATATACGCTTGCCATTTCCCTGAAATTGCTGACATAGGCTAAAACCGGCACGTAGCCCTCAAACCACCGCCAGCTTTCATATTCGGTAAACAGGTATACAAAATTAGGTATAACGTCCAGTCCCGAAAAGAAAATATACATGAATGCAACCCAGGCGGTAAATCTCTTTATGGCCGCGCACGAGGCGATCAGTGAAAGGAATATCCCCAGGGAATTCCACAGAAAAAGAACGAAGTTACCGAATTCAAATCCGAACATCTTACCGGCCAGCGCGGCAGGCATCCAGTAAATAAAATAGTAAGAAAATGCGCGCTCACCTGAGACGATGCCGAAGATCTCTCTGACCTCGGGATTCGTCTGCGTAGAATAATTATAGATGACCGGCCAGTCATAATCGATCAGGTCTCGTAAGATCGCCCGTCTGTAAGGATGATCCTGGATAGTAAAGATATATTCACCGACGCCGGAAACAAAAGACAGGGCAAGTGCGGTAACCGCAAATCCTATGATATATGAAACCGGTATCTTCAGATCTGTATCCTGCCTCGAAAGCTTTATCCCGTCAGGGTCATTGAGGCAGTCGGATACGCAGTAAAAAACTATCCCTGCAAAGATCAGTGTGAGCGGGATACCGACAGACAGCCTGAGATATCCCAGAAAAAACATAAACAGCGGTACTGTCAGGAAAAGGACTATCGAAGCATAAAGCCACGGATAAGGTACCGTGATCACTTTGGATTCGTGTGAAGACCTCTTTTCGGGAGCCTGGGCATTTGCCTTGCTCTTTGAGGAATCTCCAAGCTGCTTTACTTCCTTCATTATCCTTCCCTTCAGCAACCGCTGTTTAACAGATTACTTTTTCGAAGTGCCCGTCAGAGCTGTACCGTCATAAACTCGATTACCTGAGGTTCATAAGGTCTGTCGCTGTAGTCGGTCTTGACCGATGCGATCTTATCGACGACTTCAATACCCTCGATCACCTTACCGAAAGCGGCATACTGTCCGTCAAGATGCGGGGAATCCTCGTGCATGATAAAGAACTGTGAACCTGCGGAATCCGGATCCATCGCGCGAGCCATGGAAAGAACTCCTCTCGTATGCTTCAGATCGTTCCTGAAGCCGTTGGCGCTAAACTCGCCTTTGATCGTATAACCGGGGCCACCCATTCCGGTACCCTCAGGATCTCCGCCCTGGATCATAAAACCGGGAATGACTCTGTGAAAGATAAGCCCGTTATAAAAACCCTTAGCAGCCAGGCCGACAAAATTCTCAACTGTCGCCGGAGCGATCTCGGGATAGAGTTCGGCCTTCATTACGCCGCCGTCTTTCATCTGAATGGTAATGATCGGATTAGACATCGTATTTTCTCCTTATCTGCGTCTGTATGATCTTAAGATATCGTCCTTGATCTTCCAAAGCTTGGGTGACAGGTCGACATAATAGTTGTGAGGGTTCTCGAATCTCTTAACGGAATCCCAGAGTGAGTCGAGTTCCTTTGTGCAGTATGCCCTTATCTCGGCAATGGAAGGCTTGTCGTAAACGAGTTTGCCGTCCTTGAATATCTGGACAAGGAGCTCTCTTGCGGTATAGTTCTCCAGCACCTTGGACTTCCATGTGTTGTCGGGATCGAAGATCTCGTAAGGTTCGCCGCCCGGGATCTCTTCGTCAGCGACCATGACAACGTCAGCCAAAGCCTTTCCTGTGGCATTGTCGTAGAATCTTACGATCTTCTTGCTGCAGGGGTTCGTAACCTTGCCGATACTGTCGGAGATCTTCATCTTCGGAATTATCGTTCCGTCCTCAGCTTCAACTGCAGAGATCTTGTAAACACCGCCGAAAACAGGCTCTGCCTTGGATGTGATAAGTCTCTCGCCTACACCGAATGAATCGATACATGCGCCCTGACTGATAAGATCTCTGATGAGATACTCGTCAAGAGCATTGGAGACAGTGATCTTACAATCCGTAAGGCCTGCTTCATCCAGCATCTTACGTGCACTCTGAGTCATGTAGGTAAGGTCTCCGGAATCGATCCTGATACCCTTAAGACGCTTGCCCATAGGTTCAAGAACTTCCTTCGCGCACTTGATCGCATTCGGAATACCTGAACGCAGAACATCATATGTATCTACGAGCAGAAGTGCTCCGTCAGGATATGCGAGCGAATAAGCTTTGAATGCCTCGAATTCATTATCGAAGAGCATTACCCACGAGTGAGCCATAGTACCGGAAAGCGGAATGTCGAACTGCTGTCCGCAGATAGTGCAGGATGTTCCAGCAGCGCCGGCGATATAAGCAGCTCTCGCACCAAGAACGGAAGCATCGAAACCCTGTGCACGGCGTGCGCCGAATTCCATGACAGGTCTTCCTTCTGCTGCTCTTACGATCCTTGCAGTCTTTGTGGCAATGAGAGTCTGGTGGTTGATCGTGCAGAGCAATGCAGTCTCAAGGAGTTGTGCCTGTATGATGGGGCCTCTTACCTTAACAAGAGGTTCTTTGGGGAATACGACTGTTCCTTCCGGGATCGCCCAGACATCGCAAGTGAATTCGAATTCTCTTAAGTAACTGATGAATTCTTCCTTGAAATGATAGTTTTCCTTAAGGAAAGTGAGGTCGTCTTCCGAGAACTTCAGGCTCGAAAGATAATCGATGACCTGCTCGAGACCTGCCATGACAGCATAGCCGCCGTTCTCGGGAATGTTTCTGAAGAACATGTCGAAATATACGATCTTGTCCCTGTTGCCGCTGTTCAGATAACCGTTAGCCATGGTGAGCTCATAGAAATCCGTGAGCATACTCATGTTGGTCCTGTCATTCCACATACCGTAATCCATACAATGTGCCTCCACCCGATTATTGATTAGGATTTTGCTATTTCCTTGATAGTAGTCGTTAGTCCGGCTATTCCCTGAAGATCTGAAGGGATGATGATCTTGGTTGATGCGCCCTGGCCTACTTTTTCGAGGGCTTCAAGACCCTTGATGGCGATAAGTCCGTCATCCGCACCAACGTCCTTGATCATCTGAAGACCCTTTGCTGTAGCTTCCTGTACTGCGAGGATAGCCTGAGCCTGACCTTCAGCTTCTCTGATAGCTGCTTCCTTCTTGGCTTCAGCCCTGAGGATAGCTGCTTCCTTCTCACCTTCCGCTACTCTGATTGCGGATTCCTTCTGACCTTCTGCGATAAGGATCTTTTCTCTCTTCTCACGCTCTGCCTTCATCTGCTTCTCCATCGCAGCCTGGATCTCCTTAGGCGGGATGATGTTCTTGAGCTCAACACGGTTGACCTTGATGCCCCACGGATCGGTAGCTTCATCAAGGATCTCTCTCATCCTTGTGTTGATAATGTCTCTTGAAGTAAGTGTCTGGTCAAGTTCCAGATCACCGATTATGTTACGGAGAGTCGTAGCAGAAAGATTCTCGATAGCCGTGATAGGACGCTCGATACCGTATGTATAGAGCTTCGGATCAACAATCTGGTAGAAAAGGACCGTATCGATCTGCATCGTAACATTATCCTTTGTGATAACTGCCTGAGGAGCAAAGTCTGCAACCTTTTCCTTCAGTGAGATCTTCTTTGCAACACGGTCGATAAAAGGTACCTTCATGTGGAAGCCTGTCTCCCATGTTGTTCTGTATGTGCCTAAACGCTCGATGATAAATGTTGTTGCCTGCGGTACGATCTTGATATTAGGTACGATAAGCACCAGCAAAACAATGATTCCGATTGCGATTCCTACTATTCCGCCTGTTGATACACTAGCTATTGTTGTCATATTTATAACCTCCATATTCTGTTACGGTGCGATCTCAACTACGAGCTTCACACCTTCGATCGATCTGACGATCACCCTTATTCCTTCGGCAATATCCGAGTCGGCCTTGGCACTCCATATCTGTCCGTCGACCTTGACCTGGCCTTTGCCTTCGGTCTTGTTTAAAGACACTATCACTATGCCTTCTCTTCCGATGAGCCTGTCTGCGTTGGTCCGCTGGATGTTCTTCTTGCGAAGCGATTCCAGCTTTGGTCTTACCCATATCATGCAGAGGGCAAAACACACAATAGACACGACGGCCATTACTATGATCTGAGCAGTAAACGGAGCCCCGCAAAGGTCCATGATCATTGCGACAATCGCGCCGACGGCGAACCAAAGCGTCGCAAGACCGGTAGTTACTACTTCGATGACGATCATAATGACAGCGATGACGAGCCATACAACCCACCAGCTAAACATTTTCTTAAATCCTCCCTTTTTAAATTAATGCGGGTATTCCGGCCCGCATTTAAATAATTATATCACCTTAAGATTATTTTATTAATAATATGGGAACCAATTGTCCTTATAAGTAGACTTCCTCGAGCGTGAGTCCCTTCGCGGGCAGAGTCTTCCCCGCAAGACTTCTGTCGCACTTGTCGATAATGTTCTTTATATCCTTGGGGTCTATTTTTCCCTGACCGGCATAAAGAAGCGTCCCGGCAATGATCCTGACCATGTTGTAAAGGAATGCTTCTCCCGAAACTTCGATCTCTATCTGACAGGGATCTCCGCCTGACGAAGAGACCTTCACTCCGAAAAGCCTTCTGACCGTAGTCTTCTGGCTTCCGCCTGTTGCGCAGAATGCCGCAAAATCATGTTCGCCGGCAAAATATTCAGCCGCCTGCTGCATTTTACCAATGTCAGGCCTTACGGGACAATAGTAGGCGTTTCGGTCTAGCAAAGGACTTCTCGTTGGAGAAGAATAGATGCGGTAAATGTATCTCTTACCTTTGATATCGAATCTTGCCGAGAAATCATCGCTCACATAAAAGGACTTCTTTACCGCAACATCATCAGGCAGAAGAGCGTTCATTGCGAGCGGAAATTTATCTTCGGGAATGACAAACGGGACATCCGCGTGGCTCAGGTGGCACTTTGCGTGCACACCTGCGTCAGTTCTGGAGCATCCCGTAAGTCTGATCTTTGTTTTGTATAGTTCTTCTAAAGCCTTCTCGATCACGTCCTGAACAGCCCTTGCGTTCTCCTGAGACTGGAAACCCGCAAAATCAGTGCCGTCAAACTCCGTAATGAAGGCTATTCTCGGCATAGATCATTACTTGCCGTTTTTGCCGTCGTCGACACATGACTTGCCCATCATGGCTGCTCCGACGATACCGGCATCATTACCCATCTGAGCAAGAGCGATACGTGTCTTCGGAACTCCGGGCCCGAAGTAAGGACGTGCCATTGTCTTCTCGCGCATGGGAATGAGGAGCGGATCACCTTCATTGCAGACGCCGCCTCCGACAATAAGGACCTCAGGCATAAATGCGTTGATAGCGTTTGCGAGTCCGTCAGCCAGGTAATCTGTATACTGGTCAACGACCTGTGCAGCTACCTTGTCGCCTTCACGCATAGCGACGAAAGCGATCTGGGCATTCCACTCGCCGAACTCATCCTTAACCTTGTTAAGGAGAGAATCGGGATTTGCTTCGGCAGCTTCCCTGGTCATCCTTGCAAGAGCAGTAGCGGAAGCATACTGCTCAAAGCATCCTTTTCTTCCGCAGCCGCACTGGACGCCGCCTGATACGAGAACGGTATGGCCGAACTCGGAACCGGCCTGGTTAAATCCGGAAAAGATCCTTCCGTTAACGATAACGCCTGCGCCTACACCTGTTCCCAATGTGATGGTAACAGAATCCTTGGCACCCTTACCTGCGCCCGCAACTGCCTCAGCCATTGCTGCGCAGTTAGCATCGTTATCGATATATACAGGGAGGTCGATAACCTCTCTTATAAGCTTTCTCATGGGAGCCTTATTGAAAGGCAGATTGCTGGAATAAACAAGGAGACCTTCATCATTATCAGGAGTTCCGGGGGAACCGATACCGATGCATTCAATGTCCTTTACCTCGAGACCTGCATCCTTGATGGTATCTGCTGCAAGTTTACCCATGTCATGAATGATATCTTCCATGGCCCTGTCAGCATTTGTCTTGATCGACAGCTTGTTAAGGAGCTTTCCTTCGCCGTCAACAATGCCGGCTTTTATATTTGTTCCGCCCAAGTCGATTCCGCAATAATAACCCATTCGAAAACCCAACCTTTCAGTTCTTTTAAAGTACTATGAATTCTATCACAGAGGATAGTTTATCTCAAAGAAAGATCCACAAAAACCACAAGTGCCGCAAGTAAGGTAAACAATATTCCCGTAAGCACGTCCTTTAGTGTCAGGTTCAGCGGATTAAGCTTCGTTCTTCCTTTTCCTCCTCTGTAGCATCTCGCATCCATGGCTACAGCCAGTTCATCAGCCCGTCTGAAGCTCGAAACGAACAAAGGAATCAGGACCGTAATGTATCCTCTGACCTTATTTATAAAGCTTCCCGTATCGTAATCAGCTCCTCTTGACTGCTGGGCCTTCATGATCTTGTCAGTCTCAGTTGCAAGAGTCGGAATGAATCTCAAAGCGATAGACATCATCATAGCCATCTCATGCACGGGGATCTTAATGACCGACAACGGTGCAAAGAGCTTTTCCAATGCATCGCTCATCTTAAGAGGCGTTGTGGTAAGCGTCAGGAGAACACTGGTGGCGATAATAAGGAATATGAGCCTTACCGCCATGATAGCGGCTCTCCCTGCTCCGTAATCCGTTACCGTTATTATCTTCCAGGAGAAAAGCACATTACCCTCTTTGATGGTGAAGATATTGATGACGAAGATAAAAAGCGCGAGCGGCAATATCGGCTTTACCGTTGACCAGAGAATACCTGGAGTTATCTTTGCAAGTATCAGTAAGAGAATAACAATGCCTGCCAGAATGGCAATAGAGACCGGTTCCCTGATCATGAATATAGCGGCAAGGTAGACTGCGTAAAGAATGGTCTTTACCCTCGGGTCGGTATCGTGAAGGAATGACCTGGCAGGATAGTATCTGCCGAGACTGATGTTATTAAGCATCGGCATCACCTGCCTTGCTTACTGCGTCCACGATAACTTTAGCTTCCGCTTCAGGCTCAAAGCAGTTTCCGCAAAACTCTATATCCGGGTAAATCTCTTCCAGCTCTGTTCTGAGAACAGCCGAAAACCTTGTTATTCTCGGGAGCTGGATCTTTAGTTCATCAGCTGTTTTTTTGACGAACAATTCGGCCGGTGTTCCGATAGCCCTGATCCTTCCGTTATCAATAAGGCAGATGCGGTCGCAGTTGACTGCCGCCTCGTCCATGTTGTGAGAAACAAGAACTATCGTAGTTCCGCTGTCCCTCAGATCCTTTATTATGCCGAACATTTCCTGACGGCCCTTCGGATCAAGTCCGGATGCGGGCTCATCAAGGACAAGGATGCCGGGCTTCATTACAAGAACAGCCGCCTTTGCCGCACGTCTCTTCTGACCTCCGGAAAGCTCAATAGGACTGCTCTCCAGGTCCTTGTCTGTCAGCCCTACTTTGTGAGCTGCATCTCTTATCAGAACAGCCTGTTCTTTCTTATCGAGGTTCATCCTGCGAAGTCCGTATGCGATATCTTTATATACGGTCTCCTCAAAAAGCTGATACTCGGGATACTGGAAGACAAGACCTACATTCTGTCTGATCTTCAGTGTGTCCTTTTTGTTCCTGCATGAAAGATCGCCGTCTTTTGTATGGATGACGACATCGCCTTCTACGGGTCTGAATATCGCATTCATGTGCGAGATCAACGTGGTCTTGCCGCATCCGCTCTCACCTACGATCCCTAACACCTCGCCCCTCCTGATATCAATATTGATATCATCCAGGGCTTTTGCATCACTTCCCGGATAAGAATATGAAAGGCCTTTAACAGACATGATGATCTCGTTATCCCCGGTCCTGTCCGCGGTTACGGGAACATTATCCGGTGCCCTTAATCCGGACTTTTTAAGCATCTTCACAAGACTAGCGATAAGTGTCTCATTACTCTTCAGGTCTTCCTTTATAAGACGGCTTCCGGTAAGCTTTGCTATCTCGAAGGCAAAGTTGAACTTGACAGGTCTCTTCAGGCCGTATTTCCAGAGATCGTCTGACATGAAAATGTCTTCCGGAGCGCCTTCCATAACGGCCATACCCTTGTCGACGATAATTATCTTGTCGCACCTTAATGCCTCGGTCATGTCATGGGTGATCGTGATAAGAGTCAGGCCTTTTTCCATACGCATCTTCTCGACTAACTCAAGGAAATCATCCCTGCTCGAAGGGTCAAGCATCGCCGTTGATTCATCGAGTATCAGGATTTCCGGCTGCATTGCGAGGGCACCTGCTATGGCGAGCTTCTGCTTTTGTCCGCCTGAAAGCGCCGATGTCTCCCTCTGTCTCAGTTCATACAGGCCGACATCTTTTAATGCCTGATCTACTCTCTGCCTTAATTCCGGATTGGGAACCCCGAGGTTCTCAGGGCCGAAGGCAACATCTTCTTCAACTACCGTTCCCACTATCTGGTTATCAGGATTCTGGAAAACGCAGCAGCAATGGGATCTTATATCCCAAAACAGATCATCATCGGCGGTATCCCTGCCGAAGATAATGACCTTTCCGCTGTCTGGAACTTCAAGGATATCTATGATCTTGGCCAGGGTCGACTTGCCGGAGCCGTTGCTTCCGAGTATAGCCGTATAAGAGCCTTTTTCGATGGTGACGGAAATACCGTCAAGAGCAAGTCTTGGCGTTTTTCCTTCAGTTTCTTCATCAATGTCGTAAGAGAAACTGACATCCTTTACGACTATCTTGTCAGTGTCTTCGGGCAACTCTTATTCTCCGCATGGCTTGTTTAGTAGAAACATTTTAAAGAGAACGGGGAAAGATGTAAACCTTTCCCCGTAACTGATTGACAATTAAATTTTTGCGTTTCGTTTGTGTAATATTACACGAACTCCAAGATAGCCATCTCGGCACCGTCACCGCGTCTTGCGCCCAAACGGATGATCCTTGTGTAACCGCCGTTTCTTCCTGCATATCTGGGTGCGATATCATCGAATACCTTATTAACGGGATTGATGATGTTGCCCTCTGCATCGTGGCTCTTGTTTACCCACTTGATCATGGCTTTTCTTGCTGCAAGGCGTGAAGGAGCGTCGACCTGAACTGTCTTTGTCTTGACTTCACGATCAACTACTTCATACTTAGCGCCGCTCTTTGATGTCTTTGTCTTCAAGACTTTCTTGCCCTTGCCGTCAAGCTTTGCAGCGGAGACAGTTATCTCCTTTGTTGTGTAGTTATCCTGCTCCTTGACTGCGGATGCTACGAGCTTCTCAACGATAGCGCTGATCTCCTTAGCGCGGGCAACGGTTGTCTCAACCTTACCGTTTATGATCAATGTTGTGACCTGGTTCTTCAGAATAGCGATACGCTGATCTGAAGCGCGGCCGAATTTCCTGTTAGGCATTTAATATATCCTCCTGCGAAATAAAGCTTAATCTTCCTGTTCTCTCAAATGCAGACCCATGTCTTCGAGCTTCTCGATGATCTCTTCCAATGACTTCTTACCAAGATTTCTTACCTTGATCATCTCGTCCATTGAACGAGCAACAAGATCACCAACAGTGTTGATCTGCGCTCTCTTAAGACAATTGTAAGTGCGTACAGAGAAATCCATATCTTCGATAACACCGGAAAGCTTTGAATCGTGCTCGCCGCTCTCTTCGATGTTCTTGAAGCTCGGAGCTGAATCCGTATCAGCAAGAGCGGTGAAGAACTTGAGGTGCTCGATCAGGCAGTTTGCTGCTGAAGAGAGAGCCTCGTCAACATCGATAGTGCCGTCTGTCCAAACCTCGAGTGTAAGGCTGTCATAGTCTGTTCTTGCGCCTACACGTGTATTCTCGACTTTGTAATTAGCCTTCTTAACAGGTGTGAAGATGGAGTCGATCGGGATCACACCGATAACCTGCTTAGCGGGCTTATTCTGCTCTGCTGTGTTGTATCCGCGGCCCTTGCTGAGCGTGAATTCCATAAAGACATCATCGCTGCCGTTAAGGTGTGCGATAACGTGATCGGGATTCATGATCTCAACTTCCGGTCCGTGAACGATGTCACCTGCCGTAAGCTCACCTGTTCTGCCCTTAGCGACACTGATGCTTACGATATTGGATTCATTATGAAGCTTAGCGCGGATACCCTTGATATTAAGGATAATCTCCGTCATATCCTCGATAATACCCGGAACAGTGGAGAACTCATGCTTAATCTTTTCGATTTTGATAGATGTTACTGCCGCGCCGGAAAGCGAAGACAAAAGCACTCTGCGGAGAGAATTTCCGAGTGTTGTGCCGAATCCGCGCTCGAGCGGGGCGATGGTATATTTGCCGTAGGACTTATCCTCGTTGGTTTCAACGCACTTAACGGTCGGCTGGCTGATTTCCATCATGTTTAATCCTCCTGAGAATTATTCTAAATCTTGCGATCCGGATGTTATTACTTAGAATACAACTCGACGATAGCAACTTCGTTAACAGGAACTTCGATCTGATCTCTTGTGGGGATTGCAAGGATCTTGCCGCTGAGCTTGTCGCCGTCAGCCTCAACCCATGCAGGATTTGCCCTTGAACCTGTTACTTCGATGATGTCCTTGAATCTCTGGGAGCTCTTAGCCTTCTCCTTGATCTCAACAACATCGCCAACCTTTACCGCATAAGAAGGGATGTTAACGATCTTGCCGTTAACCTTAACTTCTCTGTGGCTTACGATCTGTCTGGCTTCATCTCTTGTTCTTGCGAAGCCCATTCTGAATAAAACGTTATCAAGTCTTGTCTCAAGAAGGATCATGAGGTTTTCACCGGTTGTACCGTACCTGAGCTTCTGAGCCTTCTCAAAATAATTTCTGAAAGGCTTCTCGAGAACGCCGTAAATAAACTTTGCCTTCTGCTTTTCCTTAAGCTGCATTCCGTACTCGCTCATCTTGCGGGGTCTGGAAGCACCGTGCTTTTTGGATTCTTTCTTCTCTACTCCCAAGAAAGCAGGCTCAATACCGAGGGCTCTGCACTTCTTAAGGACAGGTGTCATATCTCTAGCCATTGCTATATTCCTCTTTTCTATACTAATTCTGCCGTCAGAAGATTAAACTCTTCTGCGCTTGGGAGGGCGGCATCCGTTGTGCGGAACCGGTGTTACGTCCTTGATCATCGTGACTCTGAGGCCTGCTGTCTCGAGTGCCCTTACTGCAGACTCACGTCCGGATCCGGGTCCCTTAACATAAACATCAACAGTCTTCATGCCGTGATCACAAGCTGCCTTTGCAGCCTTCTCGGAAGCAACCTGAGCTGCATAGCTCGTGCCCTTACGTGAACCCTTGGCGTCCATACCTGCAGAAGCCCAGGAAATAGTATTTCCCTGCTTGTCGGTAATAGTAACGATTGTATTGTTGAATGTAGCATGAATATGAGCCTGACCGTCTACGACGTTCTTACGCTCACTTCTTCTGGGTCTTAAGCTTTTCTTCTGTGCCATTTTGACTCACCTCACCTTACTTCTTCTTACCAGCAACTGTATGCTTCGGACCCTTACGTGTACGAGCATTAGTCTTTGTGCGCTGGCCTCTTACAGGGAGTCCCAGTCTGTGGCGACGTCCGCGAAGGCAGCCGATATCAGTAAGTCTCTTGATGTTGGACTGTACTTCTCTCTTAAGGTCACCTTCAACCTTGTAATTGTTCTCGATCTGGTCACGGATCTTCGCAACCTCATCCTCTGTCAAATCCTTGACGCGTGTGTCGGGATTGATGCCTGTATCGGCAATAATCTTATCCGCACTTGTTCTTCCGATTCCGTAAATGTACGTAAGAGCAATTTCGATTCTCTTATCATTCGGTAAATCTACGCCGGCTATACGAGCCATTTAATGTACCTCCGTATTGGATAAAGTGGTATTAATCTCTATTTGACACGCGTAAGTCAAGGAACTCCGGGTTAGGGAGCAGCCGCCCTTTCGGTACGGGATATCTAATATGATTACTTTTTCTTTTAATAATACTTTGCGGGAAGGAGCTATTATCCCGCGGTCTTCGTTATCACTTTGTACGGGGCTAATTCCGTACCATTTGAAGACCCGTCAATTGCTTAACCCTGTCTCTGCTTATGCTTGGGGTCAGAGCAAATGACCATTACTTTGCCGTTTCTGCGAATGATCTTGCACTTTTCGCACATCGGCTTTACTGAAGGTCGTACTTTCATGTTAGTACCTCCTGTCGGTGTTATTTTTCCACAACAAATACAGGCGCCTTCTGAGCGCATGCTAAACAATTATAGCAAAATTATTTCGGTTTTCAACTGGAAATTTCATGCTGCGGCACACTTTTTGAGTTTGTGCCTGAGGTTATACAAAATTATATAAACACCGTAGTAAAATACAAGGGCTGCCCCTTTTTGAGACAGCCCTGATGATCTTAACTGATCCGCAGTTCTTTTCTTAACCGAAGATTCCGCCGGATGCAGGAAGAGGTATCGTTGCCATAAAGATCACTGCGATAATGAGGCAGACTACGCTTATGACAAGAACAACCTTCTTGTTCGTCTGGTTCTTAAAGACGCCTACGATACCAAGCAGGAAGAGCGCTACGCTGTAGATGACCGTAACGAGTGAGAACTTGTCTCCGTTGGCATTATCCTGTCTTCCCTGATCGAGGACTGCCTCTGCTTCATCTAATTTCGCATTGCATTCGTCGAAATAGCTCTGGACGAATTCATCATCAGAGAAAGGCGAGACTACAGCTGTGCCGTTCTCATCGTAAAGCCAGTTGAGGATCTCATCCGTATCATTAACGCCGTCACAAAAAGCTTCCTGGTCATAACCGATCTTTGCAGCCATATCATCTGTGAGGTTGTCCATGCAGAACCACTGAAGCTTCCAGATATTTGCATCAAGCGCTTTTGAATCATTCGTCTCGTCAGCGTACATGATCTCGATCTCATAATTCATAATGGTGTTCCAGACATCCATATCCTGTGTAAGCGTCTGGATCGCGGAATTATAAAGTGAGTTTCCTTCGCTGGAGAGATTGTTGCTCTCGGCATAATTTGTTGCCTGGTTGCCGCCGTGGATCGATCCGACATAGCTTGCCCATGCTGTAAGAAGTGCGGTAATACCGAGCAGAACCACCGTAATGATCTCGAGTGAATTCTCATTCAGGAACGGCTTCTTCTCCCCCGTCTTCTTCTCTTCTTTTGCTGATTTCTTTTCTTCGCTCATAATATTTGTCCTTCCTCCATATAAAAGCACAATTACCATCCGATAACTGTGCTCTTATTAAAAACGAAATTAATTTCTATCTTTATCAGAGACCTAAAGCGTTGAATTCTTTAGCTGTATCTTCAACCTGCTTCTCAACGAGCTTGCTGTTCTTACCGAAGACTTTGTTGACGCTGCTCCAGCCGTTTGTAAGTGAATCAAGAGCTGCGTTCTTTAACATGTTCTCGGTTCCTGCACGCTCAGCCTTAAGGACTGTAAACTTGTTGCCTTCTTCACCCTTGAACCATCCCTGTGTGATCTGGCACTGATTATTTCTGTCAACTGCAGGGAAAGCGATGACCCAGGCAAAACCGTTCTTGACCAATTCCGGTTTGCCGACTGAGAACTGTTCGTCCTTGATCCTCTCATAGAGAGACTGCATCGAGTAATTCTCCTTAGTTGTAACTTTGATCTGCTTGATTCCGAAAGCCATAAGCACCTCCAAATAATTATCCCCATGTCAAGCAACACAGGAACTAGTCGCTAGTGCAGAGTATACCACACATTTAATAAAATAAAATAATGGATATATTATAAAACCCCTTGCTTTATGAACGAATCATGCCTTGGGCTTCTTTTCGCCTCTCCAGGTGATCCTGCCACGGGAAAGGTCATAAGGGGAGATTTCCATTGTTACTTTATCGCCCGGAAGGATCTTGATGTAATTCTGTCTGAGCTTTCCTGACAAATGCGCAAGAACCAAGTGTCCGCTGTCGAGCTTTACCTTGAACATTGCATTGGGCAATGCTTCATCAACTACTCCCAGTACTTCAATAACATCTTCCTTTGCCATTAATAACCCTCCTCATAGTCATATGTTGTAAGATACGGACCCTCATCCGTAATTAAAATCGTATTCTCATAGTGGCTCGCAGGCTTACCATCCTGTGTGACTATCGTCCACTTATCTCCTAACTGTTCGATCTCGCGGGTGCCTAAGGTTATCATCGGCTCAATGCAGATCGCCATGCCCTTTTTGAGCTTGTAGCCGTGTCCGGGTCTGCCGTAATTCGGCACATCGGGATCCTGATGCATTGTTGTTCCTATGCCGTGACCTGTAAGTTCCCTTACTACTCCGTAGCCCAGACCTTCACAGTATTCCTGTATCGCATGACCGATATCACCGGTCCTCATTCCGACCTTGGCATACTCTAATCCGATCCAGAAAGATTTCTCGGTATGTTCGACAAGAGCCTTTACCTCAGGCGCAACTTCTCCGACCATATATGTCCTGCAGGCATCCGACTGATATCCGTCAAGGATAGCGCCGACATCAACAGAAATGATGTCTCCTTCCTGCAGTATTCTTGATTTTCTCGGAATACCGTGAACGACTTCATCATTGACTGAAGCGCAGATCGTACCGGGAAACGGAGGCTGCCCGTAGTTCAGGAATGAAGGGATGGCATCATAGCTTCTTATAATGTCATAGCAGAGCTTATCAACATCATGAGTGGAGATACCCGGCTTTATCTCATCCCTGCAGGCCTTGAAAACATGCTGCAGTATCTTTCCCGCAGCCTTCATCTTCTCAAATTCTTCGTTAGTAAGGATTTCTACCATTTTGATCCCCGGTTCCTAATCAGAGTCCTAATGCCTTAAGTCCCGCTTCAATGGATTCAATGCAGGTCTTGGAATCGACATTGTTATTGCCTTCAACTATGATCCCGCGCTCATTGTAGAAATCGATGAGCGGCTGGGTATTTACCCTGTATGTCTCAAGTCTCTTGGCTACTGTCTCGGGGTTATCGTCAGATCTCTGGATAACATTACCGCCGCAGACATCACAGATACCCTCGACCTTTGTGGGCATATACTTAACATTGAAGCTTGCTCCGCACTTTTCACATACACGTCTGGTGGTAACTCTATCCATGATGACATCGTCATCGCACTTTACATAAACTACTGCATCGATCTTTGAACCCTTAGCTGCAAGCATTTTGTCCAATGCTTCTGCCTGTGCGATGTTTCTGGGGAAACCGTCGAGAATATACCCCTTCTCACAGTCAGGATTATTAAGGCGGTCTTCTACCATTCTGATAGTTACGTCATCGGGAACGAGAGCTCCCTTGTCGATATATGATTTAGCTTCGATTCCAAGGGGGGTATTCTCTTTGATGTTATATCTGAAAAGATCGCCGGTGGAAATGTGAGCAAGATCGAACTTCTCTCTCAAAACTGTTGCTGATGTGCCTTTACCCGATCCGGGTGCTCCTAAGATGATCAGATTCATGGAATTAACCTCCCTTACTTTTTATAATTCTTATGCTTCTTGTCCTTGCCGGCCTGCTTGAGCTTTTCCTCTTCGGTCTTAAGAGCATTATCAAGCAGTGTCTTCATCTCAATAAAGCCGCCGCCCAAAAGGACGATGCCTATGCCGAAGAAGGCTATAAAGCCGAGTCCGGGAATGAAGCTTAATGCCATTGGGATAACGCAGATTAAGATCAGATAAGCGCAGTCGGCGCTGTTAAGATTATTGTACAAAGCCATCAGATACTGGGATGTTGGCTTGCCGGGCTTGATACCCTGGATATATCCGCCGTTCTGCTTGATCTGATTGGACATATCGAAAGGATTGAACTGCATCATCGCAAAGATATATGTGAAGAATACAAGGAATACGATGAAGAACGGAATATATACCGGGCTGGTGGGAAGGTTCTTCCAAGCCTGTGCCCATACCGCATCGCTTCCGGGAACCACCATGGAGATGATCGCGGAAGGAAGGAGCGTTATTGTCATTGAATAGATGACGGGCGTGATCCCTGCCTGGGCAACCTTGAGCGGAATAACCTGGTTCTGCATTCCGTACTGCTTCATGCCGACAGTTCTCTTCTGGAAGATGATCCTGATCTTCTTTTCACCCAGATTTACGAGAACCGCAAAGCCCAAAAGTGCAGTTACAATTAGTACGCCCAACAAAGCAAAAAGGATTGCCGGCACGATGCCGAGATCCTGTGAAGCGAAGAAAGGCATCAGGAGATCATGAGGAATGTTATGGGCGATGCCGGTGAGGATAATGATCGTAAGACCGTCACCGATACCTTTTGAATTGAGAAGTTCGACACACCATCCGCAGAAAGCACTTCCTACAGCTACGGAAACTCCGCAAATGACTATTGCTGCCCAGAAATTGATCGATGTAGTTACCGCGCCTCTCATTCCGACACAGTAAAGAACTGCAAAAACGACTGCTCCGGCAATTGCCGCGATCCTCGTGAGCTTAGTAATGATCTTAGTTCCCTCGTCACCTGCCTGGGCCAGATTCCTGAGCTTCGGGACAGCGAGAGTAACGATCTGCATGATGATTGAAGCAACAAGGAAAGGGAATATACCGAGGCTCGTGATGGAAGCAGCAGAAAGCGCACCGCAGGAAAGGATGTCAATGATGGTTCCCGTGCTTCCCCAATCGTTTATCTTTGCTACAGCAGCATAGTGATTAAGACCTGGAACGGGGATGATCGTGAGAAGACAGAGTACGGATACGATAAGGAACGAAAACAGGATCTTCTTCTTTATCTCCGGTATCTTTAAGCTTTCACGCAATGTATCCATTAATAGACATTCTCCTTGGCATATGAATAAAACTTATGTATTATATCGCAATTCCGCGCATTTTTACATAATAAATTTTATATATTATAAAGGGGGGGAATTCAGCCTCCGACATAGATCCTTCTGACTCTTTTTCCGACGTCGCAGGTGATCTCGTAATTGATCGTTCCCAGAGCCTCGGCAAGCTCATCAGCGGATCTCGCGCTTCCGAATACGGTAACCCTGTCTCCGACAGCGGGTCTTACTTCAAGATCAGTCGTATCGGCCATGCACATATCCATGCAGATATTTCCGATTATCGGACATCTTTTCCCACCTATTATCAGCTCAAATCCGTTCGAGAGCTTCCTTGAAAGACCGTCGGCATATCCTATTCCGACAGTTGTTACCTCGGTCGTGCGTTCAGCCTTGAAATGCCTTCCATAGCTTACCGTGGTTCCGGCGGGAACAGTCTTTACGTGAATGACCTTGGCATACCAGTTCATGACCGGCTTGAGGTCAATATCAACTACAGGTTCAGGACATCCGGGCGGCATCAGGCCGTAAAGAATAATGCCTGCTCTTACCAGATCAAGATGCATTTCAGGGAATCTCAGGATACCGGCACTGTTGCAGATATGCCTTTTGACAAAACGGATTCCCTGCTGCCCTAAGACTTCTATCTGGTTCATGAACAGTTCAAACTGCTTTTTCGTATATTCATCATCCGGAGTATCGGCAACGGCAAAATGCGAGAATACGCCATAAGGCTCGATCCCGGGCAATAAACAGGATTTAACGATCTCATCCGTTTCGCTGCCGTCAGTCTTAAACCCGATCCTTCCCATTCCTGTATCGAGCTTGATGTGTATCTTACACGTCTTGCCCTGCTTTACGGCTTCATCTGACAAGGCTTTCGCTATATCGTAAGAATAGACCGACTGCTCGACATCATATCTGACTGCATCTTCGAACCTGGAAGTATCGGTAAATCCCAATGTCATCATGGGGACATCGATCCCGTGTCTTCTGAGCTCGACTGCTTCGTCGATAGTGGCAAGACAAAGTCCTGACGCACCGCTGTCTATCAGAGTCTTGGCAATCTCAAGCGCCCCGTGTCCGTATGCATCCGCCTTTACGACGGCCAGAATGCCGGTGCCCGGCGTGGTCGCCTTCCTGATCTCTTTGAAGTTATGCTTCAGAGCATCGAGATCGATCTCAACGCATGAACGGTCAAATCTGCTGTCAGTACCTGTCGGGTTCTCCATATCAGTCTCTCATCTCCACCCTGCTTCTGAATATCCGTCCGGAAGATAAACTATAAGATCTTCAGGGAGCATCATTCTTACGCCGAGTTCACCGGCAGCTGACTCTCCTGCTTTTGAATGAATAAATACAGCCGAGCATGCAGCCTTGTATGGCTCGACGCCCTGTGCAAGGATCCCTGCAAGAAGGCCTGCCAATACATCGCCTGAACCGCCCTTTGCGAGTCCGCTGTTGGCTGCTTCATTTGCGAATAACTGTCCGTCAGGCGTGGCGATCAGTGTCACAGCGCCCTTAAGAACAACAACGACATTATGATCAGCGGCGAACCTGAGCGAGAGCTCTCCGGCATGATCTGAAACTTCGGCTGTCGTAAGTCTTAACATCCTTGCAAACTCACCAATATGAGGTGTAATGACCGCAGGAACTTTTCTGGACTTAAGCTTATCACTAAGTCTTGCAAAAACATCGGGCTTATACATCAGCGCGCCTGCATCAAGAACGAGATTTCCGGCCTTCTCAATAAAACATGTGATAAGAGCTTCGAGATCTTTAAGATCCTGCGGGATACCCGGACCGATAAGGACAGACGAAGAATTTTTGCAAAGTTCCCCGGCAGTTCTTAAAAGCTCTGCAGTCCCTTCAGGCCTTAATGCCAAAAGCGCGCAGGGCTCATTGAATCTTACCGCATTAAGCGTATTTTCCTCCGAGAAGACCTTAACCAGTCCCACGCCGGACCTCAGAGCCGCACCGCAGGCCAGTACCGCGGCCCCGGTCATATATCCGGAGCCAGCGCATATAAGCGCCTGACCGAACGTGTTCTTGTGCCCGTCCTCAGGTCTGACAGGTTCGAATTCCTGTATGAGCGCTCTGTTAAGATTTACGATCTCAGCCATTTTTCTCCAGGTCTCTGTTAGGAACAAGATCCTCGTTTCGGATGCTCCTGATGAGATTTATATCAAAAGGAGTCTCCTGGTAAACGTAATAATTCAGCCAGTTCGTATACATCAGTGTTGCAGAAGAGCGCCATTTGAGCAGAGGTCCCTTATCAGGGTCATCATCGATATAGTAGTTCTTGGGAACATCAACGTCACCTAATCCTGCCGCCATATCTCTCCTGTACTCTCTGTCCAGCGTATCCCTGTCATACTCGGAATGGCCTGTTATAAAAAACTGTCTTCCGTGAAGATCGGATATCGCATAGATACCGCACTCTTCGGATTCGGATAAGATCCTAAGATCGCTCCTCTTCTCAACATCAGCACGTCTGACTTCGGTGTAGCGCGAATGAGGAACATAGAAGATATCGTCAAAACCCCTGAAGAGTTTTACCGGCCTCGACCATGTCATCGAATGCTCGAAAACGCCGAATACCTTCTTGTCCAGCACGATCTTCGGAATGCCGTAATGGTAATAAAGACCCGCAAAAGCTCCCCAGCAGAGATGAAGTGTCGAGTAGACATGCGTCTTGCTCCATTCCATGATCTCGACCAGTTCAGGCCAGTAATCGACCTCTTCAAACGGGAGCTTTTCAATAGGAGCGCCCGTAATGATCATGCCATCAAAGTACTCTTCGCAGATCTCATCGAAAGTCTTATAAAACTTCAGGAGATGCTCTACCGGAGTATTCTTCGACTGGTGTGTCTTGGTAAAGAGAAACTCAACATCGACCTGGATCGGGGAATTGGACAGAGCTCTCAGCAGCTGGGTCTCCGTAGTCGATTTGTCGGGCATGAGGTTGAGGATGAGGATCCTGATGGGACGGATGTCCTGGGTCAGAGCCCTGTTCTCCTCCATAACGAATATTCTTTCCTGTTCAAGGATATGCCTTGCCGGAAGATTGTCTGCTATTCTGATAGGCATTATTTGCCTCCTTTATTTATCGTAGATCAGCAGCGCGCCTGGGATCCTTACTGCGAGATAAACTCATTCAGTATGGATTCAGCCGGGACCTGCTCGGGACTGATAACCGGAATCTTTCCAAGATGTCCCATCAGCTTATTTGCCGTGACAAGTGCCGATGACAGATCGGCAAATGCCTTGCCTGTAGGCGACTTTTCCATAAAGACGCTGGGTTCGATCGTTCCCTTGAGCACCTTATCCAATGCTTCCTTGATATCGCCCATCGCCATAGGCGCGATAATAAGGCTCTCATACATAAGGAATGAGTTGATATGGTAATCCGCAGCAGTAAGATACTCTTCGTAGTACTTCTCTTCGGATTTCCGGATCATAGGCCAGTAATCGATCGTGGCTATAGCGTGAGCGCTTCTGTGACGGTAGTCTCTGACTATTCTTCTGAGAAGCCTTATCTCGTTGCTATCCATGATCTTCGTATCGCCGTAAACATTACCGTATGGCATGATGAATACTTTGGAGCACTGCTCGGGAGAACACTGTCCCGAGATCCTCGGAGACAATCCGTGCAGTCCTTCCACAACAAGAACGCCGTCATCTCCGACGTAGACCGCATTATCCGGATCACCCGGCATCTGCTGCCTTGTATTGAAATCGAAGAAAGGCGGAACGATCACCTTGCCGTCAAGAAGAGCCTTGATATCACTCTGTATCCTGTCGACATCCAAAGCATCGATAGTCTCAAAGTCAGGTCTTCCCTCCCTGTCACACTTAAGTTCACTGATGTTGTAATAATCATCAAGAGATAAGTGGATGGCCTTCCTGCCTCTCTCATTGATCTTCTTGGAAAGCCTTAATGTAAAAGTAGTCTTACCGGATGAAGTAGGACCGGAAACAAATATCGCTCTCTTTTCGGGATCTGATACGATCTCGTCACATATTGCGTCTATTCTGGCTACAAAGCCGTTCTCTGATTCATTGATAAAACGCGGAAGCCTGACGGCCCCGAGGGATTCCTCGAGCTCTTCAACCGTAATATCGATTCTGTCTCTAAGCTCTGCCATATGGTCTCCTTTGAAATATGTTTATTTTCGCTGAGGAAAAAACCTCTTTATGATAAGCGTGTTTATGATCCAATCCCAGATATACTGAACGAGTTTAACGCCCAGATAGATAAGGCTCGGAATAACGATCGCCGCCAGCGCGTAAAGCAGCACTGTTCCGACGACATGCACACCGCCTGCAAGGACTCCCAATACCGTTGAAAAAGAACCTGCGCTTGCCTGGAATTTCAGGGTGTACTTCTCAAGCGTTTCGTTAAGATAGCCGATGAGATAATCCTGAAGATCATCAACTCTCACTGAAAGCCTCGGAAGGAGGAGACTTACCGTATAGCTGACGATCAGATATGATTTGAATACCTGTTCAAGTAAAATAATCAGCTTGCCCCACCAGGGCATTCGGTAATATCTGAAACAGATAAACGGATTCGCCAAAAACAGCAGTGTGAAAACGGCGATATGGATAGGTCCTATAACCCCGAACCCGAGTATACCTTTTCCGAGGATGTAGATATAAAGGATTATCGCATCGACAAGAAGACCATACAGAATGAACAAACCGAAATGCCTGCGGTTCTCATAATCCGTATCGCTCCAGAGTCTGCCGAGTAAAAGCCCTTCCAGATAATCCAAAACAAAAACTCCTCATACTTCAATAGCCGGCAATCACTTACCGGGCATGTTATAGAATTTTATCACATTCGTACCGATGAGACTACAAAGCGCATATATAAAATAAAAAACAGGCTTCCCGCCTGCTTCATGCACCTCTCTGTTAACCGGTCATTCCTATCTTAATGTAAAACTGCAGCCCGCTGTCTGTTCGATCATATGCTGGAGATTGTTCCACTTTTTTGGGAAATGCTGTTCGGCACCTGACTTCATGGTCGTCTTGTCCTTGAATTCCACCTTAATGATCCACTCTCCCGGAATCACCGTCTTATCACCGTACTCTTCAGTCAGTCCCAGATTATATCCGTTCATCCACTCGAGCATTCCGGACAAAGGAAGCTTTTCCCTGATATATTTCATATTGTCTGCGCTGATGGATCTCGTGAAATTATTATTCCACATGTAATTGTCACGCCAGGAGATAACCTTACGCTCAAAGTCATACTTCACCGCATATCCCTCGTTCGCAAAGGTCCTTATCTCGACCTCCAAAACAGTTATGGCTCCGTATGCTTTCTCAAAATCCATTATTGCTCCTTACTCTACCGCGATACCGAAAATGCTTCCGGATGTGGTTCCTACGACCAGCATACCTTCGTAGACTATAGGAGAAGCTTCGATACAGATGCCGGAGGATGTCTCATCGGACTTTCCGAGATTCCTTTTGGTCTGTATGTATGTAATTCTCTCTCCGGTCTCCGCATCGACCATATGGACCTGTCCTATCGAGTCACATATGATCAGATATGCATGCCCCTCCGAATCGTAGAAATCGACAGGCGAGCTGTACGAATAGATGTTCATATTATATTCCCAAACAACGGTACCTAAATCCTTGTCATATGCAACAAGTTTATTACCGCTCGCAAGCCCGTTAGTCATACTAAATGAGAAAATGATCAGGTTCGATATCGTGCCTTTGCCCATGACGGGATTACCGAAGCATCCGCCGCTCTGGTCAGAGTCCGAAGACTCGCCGTTAAATGTGTAACAGGGTTCGGATGACTGCCAGACTGTCTCACCGGTAAGTCCGTTGACCTTATAGATATATGCCGCACCGCAGTATTCGCCGGTACCGCCCTGGTTATCAACCTCAGTGCCGATATATACATAAGGGATGCCGTTTTCCTCGTTAACAACGGGAGTTATGTCGGAATCATCTCCCAGGACCTTCGTCCAGACCATCTGGAGGGTATTAAGGTCAAGGCAGCACAGATTCATGGTGTTATCCATGAAATAACCGTAATTGCCGTATACAGCTATCGAACTCTCAACACCCATATGGGAACCGACATTGTCATCGAACATGTACTTATATCCGGTGACCGAAGGAGATACATAGATCGCACTTCCCACATAAGCGGTATTAAGGTCAAACGTGTATATTATTCCGTTCTCGCACGGCCAGATAAGCGTATCCGTATCGCCGTTTATGATCGGGGATGAATCAAATGCGTTCCAGTTGCTCCTGTATGCGCCGTCATCAGATCCGTCATAGGAATAAAGAAGCATGCCGTCCAGAAGCGAATATATATACATTCCGAATACGGTTCCGCCGTTGTTGTCCGTCTGTCCGACATAAAGAAGGGGATAGCCTCTCGGATCAAGCGCGGGAGTACCCTTAATAGAAGCGCCTACATCGATCGGATCTCTTGTAGGTTCGCCGTTCTGGAGATTGAAGAAATATATCTTTCCGTCCAATGCGGCAACAATGACTTCTGTCAGTGTAAGCTGCTGCTTGGCGGTATCATACATATCCATATTCTGACGGACTTCAGCAGGCCATTCGACGACCAGCGGCTGACCTGTCCACCTTACGCCTGACCACTCGAAGTTCAACGTCGATGCAAGGAGCTTTCCGACATCAGCAAATTCCCATCTCTGTGTAAGAGCTCCTCTATAGAGGTTCGTATATCCGAATGAAGCGCAGTTCCTGAAGTTATTTCCTCTGTATGTAAATATTCCTGGAATGGATCCGTAGAAGACCGGATCTGTCATATAGATAGGATTCTCTCTGTTATATTCACCTTCAATGATAGTCCCGTTTACCATTATGGTCTGGTTGATCCTTCTTGCAGAAGGAAGGCACTGGGTGTCTATAGCAAGGTCTTTGTTGATTACCACGGAAGCCAGTCCGGGATAGAGTATGGGATTCTGATAATCAGTGATAGGAGGAATAGGCGTAGGCGTGGGGGAAGCAACTGAGATATAGCCTGACTGGTCTGTAGTATCAATATTTGCAATAGTCTCTTTAGCTGTCGCCTTCTTAAAATAGACCGCAGCAAGAACACCTGTCAGACAGACGACAAGAAGGGTGATCACTACAACGAGTGTCACTGTACCTTCATTCGGGTCCCGGGAAGGCTTATAAAAGTTATTATTTGGCTCGATGTATTGCTCATCGTGCTTCATATTTCCCCTCTTTTGCTGTTCCTTTCAGAAAAGTTAACGCTTATTGTAACACGGCTGTAATTTTATCTCAAACCTGACATGCGTTTCAGACCTTGATACAGCTGCAAAGTAAGGGATTTTTGACGATTTACTGAAGGCTGTTTGCGAATTCCGCGATCTTATCCAGACGGTGCCTCATGCCTGATTTCCCTATCGGCGGGTCCATCATCGCGCCGAGTTCGGCCAGCGAGGCGCCCGGATTTTCCATATGCGCTTTGGCAGCTTCTCTGAGTTCGGGAGACAGCTTTCCTGCGATCTCCGACTCCATGACCTTAGTGATCAGTTCGTTTCTCTGGGCGGCCGCTTCTGCCTGGCGCTTGGTATTGCCCGCATCGCAGTTAACGGCTCTTACGACTTTGCTGTTGACGTCTTTACCGGCACGGATATTCTCGAATTCCATCATTCCCGAAGGACTTCCGATATAGCTTAAGAAGTCGGAGACATCATCACCATTCTTGAAATAAACGGCAATGGAATCTTTTCTTTGAACCCTGACATGTTTTATGGAGAGCACATTGAGCGCTGCGGATATCAGAGAGGCATTCTCCGGTTCCTTAACAACGAATTCAATGCGGTATCCCTTTGACGGATCAGTACAATAACCGCATCCCCAGAAGGCGCCTCTTAAGAATCTTCTCGCATCTTCGACACTCATATCCCCGTTGGCAAACCCGGATAAGAGTTCTTCGCACCGGTCCCAAAGACCGGAATCATATATATCTTTAACTAAAACGACTTTGCCTTTTGAATATATGCAGCTGATGCCTTCGGCTTCGAACAGGTGGAGCACCTGTTCGGAAAGCCTTTCAGGGATCCTGATCTCCTTTGCAGATCCTCTTACGCTGCTCTGGCTTAAGAAAAGACCGCATAAAGCAGTCTGCCTCTGGGCAGGCTTCTTTACTGCCTTTGTGGCAGTCTCGAGCTTGACTCTTATGGAGAAGCTGTCTTCCATCAGGGCTCGTCCGCCTTCTTGGTGTATCTGTGAGGTTCCTTTTCGACGTCCCTGTGAGTGGTTATGCACTGGATGCCGTTTTCCCTGAGTTTTCTTGAAATAGTCTCCGCACAATAAACAGATCTGTGACGTCCGCCCGTACATCCGACCCCGATATGAACACTTCCCTTACCTTCCTTATCATAGAAGGGAATAACAAACGAAAGCAGTTCGGAAGTCATATAGTTAAACTCATCAGTCTCCCTGAAGCCTTCGAGATATTTGGCTATCTCTTCATCTTTACCGGTAAAATTCCTGAGCTGCGGAAGATAGAACGGATTGGGAAGGAATCTTACATCGAATATATAATCGCAGTCGACAGGCAGGCCGTACTTAAATCCGAAAGATTCGACGACCACAAAGATACTCTGTCTGTCAGCATTCTTTATGATCTCACCGATCGCTTTGCAGAGTTCCGAATCAGTAAGAAGAGACGTGTCGATTACTACCGTCGCGATCTCTCTTATGTTCTCGAGCATCTTGCGTTCCAGGGCAAGCGCCTGTGTAAGAGAACCTTTCTTCGTGGCCAGAGGATGCTTGCGTCTTGATTGCTGGTATCTGCTTATCAGCACCGGATCTGATGCCTCGAGGAAGATAACTTTATAAGGACATCCGACCTCTTCATCGATCAGCGCAAGTGCTTCGTCAAAACCGTCAAGATACTCCTGTGATCTGACATCAACAACGAATGCCAGCTTCGGAGTGGAGAAACCTTCACCGTTCCTTCCTCTGAAAAAGCTCTTTACCAGATCGGGAAGTACATATGGCGGAACATTATCCATACAGAAATATCCGCAGTCTTCCAAATACCTTACGGCAGCACTCTTTCCGGCGCCGCTCATTCCTGTCAGAAACAGAATCTCCATTGTTATCCTCCGAAGCTACCTACCAGTCTTACTTCTTTCTCAAGCCTTACGCCTGAGTTCTCGAATACTTTTTCCACCACATAATCTATAAGTCTCATGACATCGGAAGCCTTAGCAGCGCCTCCGTTATTAACGATAAAACCCGCGTGCTTCGGTGATACCTGTGCACCTGAATCATCCAGGGCGAAACCCTTAAGTCCCGCTTCTTCTATGAGTCTGGCAGCGAAATAGCCTTCAGGTCTCTTAAAAGTGGAACCCGCGGACGGGACATCCAGCGGCTGGCTGGCCGTCCTTCTGTTTCTCAAATCTTCGACCTTTGCGGTTATCTCATTCTTGTCACCTTTTGAAAGAACCGCTTCAAAACCTAAAATGACGGCTGTCTTTCCCCCGGCACTGAGCTTTTCAAAAAGGCTTGTTCTGTATCCGAATTCACATTGACCACCGTCTATATGTTTAATTTCACTTCCGTCCCAATAACTTACTTTTGAAATGAAATCCTTTGTCTCACCACCATACGCTCCGGCATTCATGAATACCGCGCCGCCGCAAGAACCGGGAATGCCGCACGCAAACTCGGCACCCGTAAGTGACAGTTCCGTGCAGTAATTTCCGAACCTTGCGTAAGAAAGGCCTGCGCCTGCATTGATCTTTACCCTGCTGTCTTCCTGTTCTTCATAAGTCAGTTCACCCAGGTTCTTTCCGATCCTGATAACAAGACCGTCAAAGCCTTCATCGGAAATAAGACAATTGGACCCGTTTCCCAAAACGAATACTTCAAGACCTCTTTCTTCCGCCCATTTATAGAGGTAAGCTACTTCATCACCCGTCGAAGGCTCGGCGAAGAACTTCGCAGGACCTCCGCACCTGAAAGTTGAATATCCCGCAAGCGGGACGTTTTCGAGAATTACGGGATCAGCCATCCAGAGACTTTCCCGGGAATACTCTGGACACGAGATCCAGAGCGGCATTGTAACCCATCTTCTTGACTCTGTAGTTGATCGCAGCAGCCTCGACGATGATCGCGAGGTTACGTCCGGGTCCTACAGGGATCGTAACGGAAGGAACCTTAATGCCGAGGATATCCGTAGTCTCCTCGGTAAGTCCTAACCTGTCGTATGTCTTCTTCTCGTCCCAAAGCTCGAGATTGATTACAAAGTCGATATTCTCCTGCTGCTTAACAGCGGATACGCCGTAGAGTTCCTTAACGTCCAGGATACCGATGCCGCGGATCTCGATAAGATGCTTGATAACATCAGGAGCGCGGCCCAAAAGCGTAGTCTCTGATACCTTGCGGATCTCGATCTGGTCATCTGCAATAAGTCTGTGACCTCTCTTTACTATCTCCAATGCCGTTTCGGACTTACCTACTCCGGATTCGCCGAGGATAAGGATACCTTCACCGTTTACCTCGACCAATACGCCGTGCATTGATACACGCGGAGCGAGCTCCATCTTGAGGTACTTAACGAGCTCGGAAGAGAAGTCTGATGTAGCCTGTGATGTCCTTAATACCGGTGTCTGGTACTTTCTTGCAGCATCCAGTATCTCCTTGTGGACCTTATGGTCGCGGGTGACTATGAGCGCCGGGATATTCTTCTCAAAAAGAGCTGATACGGACTTCGCCCTCTCTTCGGGCGAGAGATTGTCCAGATATGCATGCTCCATGTTGCCGATCATCTGGATTCTGTCAGGTCCGAAATGATCATAATATCCTGCGAGCTGCAGTCCGGGTCTCGTAACGTCCGCTACGCAGATCCTTCTGGATTCGATATCACCTGAATCGTAAACGACCTCGAGATTGTAATTCTTTACGATCTCCGATAGAAATACGCTCGAAAAAGGCATTTTACCCTAAGTCCTCCGTTAATCTTCCGATCAGAATCCGATCTCAACCTTATGTTCTTTGCCGTCTGTTGCAACAGGAAGCAGCGTGCCCTCTACTGACTCACCGTCAAGAGTGACCTTGATTCCGTCCTGAGCGCGGATGAAGCCCTCAGGCTTAGTGATGTGAATATCGTAGGAAGTGCCGCATACGGACACCTTAACATCAAGCCTCTTATCGGACTGTCTGAGGATAGGCTCAACTCTCAATCCTTCGCTTGTAAACTCTATTCCGAAGCACTGGAAGAGTGAGAGAAGGAGCCATGTGGAAGTACCAGACAATGTAGGTCCGATATTCTCGCCGGTCTGGCTGTTGTTGTACTGTGTGCACCATCTCGGGTTACCGCATGTAACGAAAGGTGTCTTCAGCGTGTTGTAAGGAAGGATCTTATCAATGATCCAGTAAGCCGTATCAGCAAGTCTTGAGGCCAATGCCTCATCCTTAACGGTCTTAGCAGCGCCGAGCATTGCAGAGCATGCCATCATGTTCGCATGCTTGAACACGCCGCCGTTCTCACGGTCGCCCGGATAATAAAGTGCAACGTCGATCTTGGGAGCGATCCTCGGATAATCTACTGTAGAACAGAGTCTGAATCCGTAAGGTGTCTTCAGATATTTGTCGAGTGAATCGAGCATCGTGTTGATCTCTTCTTCGGAAGCAACGCCGGCCAGAAGCGACCAGGAGAAGCTGTTGAGGAAGTATGTACCGGGGTGTCCTGCTTCTACAGCAAGTCCGTCACCCTGAGCGCCGAGATAAGAGATGTCAGTTCTGTCTTTTCTGTTGAAAAGGACTCTGCAGTAGAAATCGCCCTTCCAGCAGTTCTCACGGAGATTGGCAGCAAGCTTTTCCGAAAGTGCCTTTATGTCGTCAGCAGCGGGATCGCCGGTCTTTCTGAACATTGTCTCGGCAGCATCTAATGCGACCTTCAAAAGGAATCCGTTCATTACGGACTCCGAGAACTCTGAATCGTAAGGAACTTCACCATAAGCCTTGCCGTTAGCAGCGAGCTGTTCTTTGTATTCAGCAACCTTATCCTTACCGGAGATCGCATCGGGATCGACTCTTAAGCAGTCGTTCCAGTCAGCACGGTCGATAAGCGGAATGCCGTGCTTACCGAGTGAGATCCTGCCGCTGTACATGAGGATAGCCTTGATCGTATCCTTGAGCTTGCGCTTAACGCCTGCATCGGTCTTCTTGATCCTGGTGCCTGCCATGACGAACTCCTCTTCGAGGAATGCGTAATCGTCTGTAAGGCCCAGGTATCTGTCGAGAGCCTGTAAGAGCCAGAGGCCGTCATCGGACCACCAGCCGGGCTCTTTGCCGATCCAGTAGAAATTGTGGTTTGTATATCCGTCTTCGTAAACATTCTCGATCCATCCGGCGAGCATCTCCTTTACGAAATCCGTCCTTCCCATGCCTGCGAAATAGTACATGGAAGCGAAGATATCCTGGATCTCTCTGAAACCGATCTCACGGTATCCTTTCTGTGTCCAATCCAAGGATCTCGATACGAATGTCTGGTAAAAGACCTGGAACGGGAGGTTGTTGTTTACATAAGCCTCGAAGTTCTTATCATCGTGGGAGATCTTCATGTAGTTGGAATACTTTCCTGCGAAGTCGATCACATCCTGCAGGTCTCTAGCGAGATTAGCGGGATCCTTGATGTACTCTGCAACTGCTTCGACCTCTGATGCAGGTGTCTGGTCGATAACGAACTTGTCATTTACGCAGTCAGAAGAAAGACACGTGATGTTATCGACACGTACGGAACCGTTTGCCTTAACCGTAAACGGCGTGGATGTCGCGAAGAATCCCGGACCCTTTCTTGAAGGTCTTGAAGCCAGAGGATAAATGAATTCCGGCTTTTCGAGGCTTCCGGAACCTACGAAATCAGCATATCTTACAGCGTACTGGTCTGCGAAGACATCGCCGTCATCGCTGTGAACGACAGTCTCGTTGAACCTGATATCACCCTTTGTTCCGTTCGGGTTGGGATCTGCACTTACGGCACGGATCTCGTTATTCTCGTTGAAGAATACCTGAGACTCGCCTACTACGGTCGTGAAGATAACGTCTTCGGAAAGCGCGTGTGTCTGCTTTGTACCGAACATACCCGTGCATACAACTCTGAGATCTCTGTCGGCAGAAGTCGTATTCTCAATATCGATCAGCTGGGCTTCGCAGGCTACGGGGAGTCCTTCTCTCTGGGGAACGATGAAGATCGTTCTCTTGATCTTAAGACCGCATTCGAGCTCATAGCTGATGACGGTCCTGTTCTGTGAGTGAACAGTCTGTATCTTCTTAAGGCCTTCTGCGATAGCGTTTCCGGACCAGAAGATCTGCTTTCCGCTCTCAACGAGATAGAATTGGCGGTTAGCCGGGAAACCGTTCTGCTCAGGGAGATAGTCCCATCTTGTAGCGAGAACCTGTGTGTCAGCGTGTGATCTGAAAGAGCCGCCGCCCAAACTGTCTACGGCACTCTTCGGTGTTGACTGAAGAGGATAGATAAAACCTATACGGTTGCCGATCAGCATATTCGTATAGTAGTGGGGACCGGGCGAAGGTGTGGAAGGATCGAAAATAAGCTCTCCCTTGTCGTTGAGCTCTCCGCCCCATGTCTCGGTGCTGCTGATAAGCTCGCCGCATCTTGCGATGACAGAAGCGTCAAAACCTGCATCGGCAACAGCTCCGCCCTTCTCGGTCAGTGCCTTAAGGCCGCCCTCACTCTTGATGAGAAGGATGCTCGAACCCTCATTTACAGTCTTTGTGAACTGCTCGAAAACCGCATCGTCCGAGGCAAGGATATTCACTGCCATGCTGTCGAATCCCAGCCCTGAAATGCCGATAACGACAGGCTCTTTGCCAAAGCGCACATACTGCGCAGAAATACCGCCCTGCGTGTTGTCAGCTCCGAATTTCTTTATAAGGAGCTCCTTAGCAGAACATCTCTCGCCTCTTGCTTTTTCACCGATGTAACCCATAATGATCCTCCGCGGATAGAAAATATATTTTGTCCGTTTTCAGCAAGTAACCCCACGGTTCAAATATGACTGCGGGGTTTATGCTTTCAGTTAACAACTTTGATCCCCTGCCGGGGAAACCTGATATTACCCGAGAACTACCTCGACCTTGTGAGTCTGACCGTCGCCTGAAACTGGAACTATACATCCGTCGATGTCTTTTCCGTCAACGGTAAGCTTCTTGACACCCTTGCAGACGTGGTCGGGATTCTTGATCTCGATCTCGTAGATATCACCTCTGAACTTACGCTCTACCTTGAATCCGTCCCAGGCAGAAGGAATGGAAGGATCGACTCTCAGACCGTCGAACTCAGGCTTAACGCCGAGGATGTACTGGGAGATAGCTACCATGTTCCATGCAGCCGTGCCAGTGAGCCAGGAGTTCTTGCCCTGACCGAAGTTCTTCGCATCCTTACCGCCGATCATCTGACCGTAAACATAAGGTTCTGTCTTATGGATATCAGATGTCTCTTCGGTAAATGCGGGAGCGATCTTTGAGTAGTACTCGAATGCCTTCTCTCCTCTTCCGGCATAAGCCTCAGCGCAGATGATCCATGCGTTGTTATGCGTGAAGATACCTGCGTTCTCCTTATATCCGCCCGGATATGTGGAGATCTCACCATACTGGATATAGTACTTGGTGAAAGCGGGATTGTTGAGAACAAGACCATACTCGCAGTTCAGATACTTGTCGATGGAATCGAGTGTCTTGATGTCAGCTCCGACATCCTTACCGATCTCGGACATAACAGCGAAGCCCTGGGGTTCAATAAAGATCTTACCTTCTTCGCACTCGGAAGAACCCATCTTCTCGCCGTTTGCATCATAAGCTCTTAAGAACCACTCACCGTCAAATGCGGATTCCATTGTGTTCTTCTTCATCTTGTCGATCTCAACCTGCGCTTTGGCAGCCTCATCAGCCTTTCCGAGGTGTTCGAGGATGCCTACATAAGCAGGACCTGTGTATGTGAAGAGAGCTGCTACGAATACGGACTCGGCGATCTTTGAATAGCCGCCTTCAGCCTTGAACTTCGGGTTTGTGTATGTCTGGAAGCTCTCACCGGGTGTGTCGGAGAAGCATGAAAGGTTGATACAGTCATTCCAGTCGGCACGCATTGCGAGAGGCAATCCGTGAGGTCCGAGATTATTGACGATGTGATAGAAAGAAACATTGAGGTGTTCGAGCATCGTATGCTTGCCTTCCGGATCGTCATCAAAAGGAACATTAGCATCGAGGATGCCCCAGTCACCTGTCTCCTTAATGTAAGCAGCTACGGACATGATCATCCAGAGCGGGTCATCAGAGAAGTCTCCGCCGATATCTGCGTTACCCTTCTTTGTAAGAGGCTGGTACTGGTGATAACATCCGCCGTCAGAAAGCTGTGTTGAAGCGATATCGATAAGTCTTGCCCTTGCACGGTCAGGGATCTGATGAACAAATCCGAGGATATCCTGGTTGGAATCTCTGAAGCCCATGCCGCGTCCGATACCGGACTCGAAGTAGGAAGCAGAACGTGAAAGATTGAATGTGACCATACACTGATACTGGTTCCAGATGTTAACCATGCGGTTGACCTTGTCATCAGGAGTATCAACTTTATAGATGCTCAGGAGATTCTCCCATGTCGTGCGGAGCTCTTCAAGTCCAGAAGCAACCTTCTCAGGTGTGTTGAACTTATCGATCATCGCATAAGCCTTCTCCTTATTGAGGACCCATTTCTCTCTTGTGAGGAGGTCAGCAGGCTTCTCGGAAGCAAACTTCTTGTCCTGCGGGTTCTCAGCGTAGCCTAAGATATAGATCAAAGTCTTGCTCTCTCCGGGAGCGAGAGTGATCTTCTTGTAGTGTGAAGCGATGGGAGACCAGCCGTCTGCGAACGAATCGGAAGCCTTGCCTGCCTTGACGGTCTCGGGGTTATCCCAGCCGTTGTAGATGCTGCCGAGGAAAGCGTCACGGTCAGTATCGTAGCCGTCGATCTTATCGTTTACGGTATAGAAAGCGTAGTGATTACGTCTGTCTCTGTATTCGGTTACGTGATATATCGTTGAACCTTCGATCTCAACTCGGCCTGTCGAGAAGTTTCTCTGGAAGTTTGTGCAGTCATCCTGTGCATCCCAGAGACACCATTCAGCCATTGAGAATAAAGAGAAATCCTTTGCTTCGGAACTGTCGTTGGTAAGTACTACCTGCTGGACTTCTCCGTCATAATTCTGGGGAACAAAGAACGTAACTTCAGCCTGAAGACCGTTCTTCTTGCCCTTGATGATCGTATAACCCATACCATGACGGCACTCGTACTCGTCAAGTTCCGTCTTGACCGGAGACCAGCCGGGATTCCAGACTGTTCCGTTGTCATTGATGTAGAAATAGCGGCCGCCCATGTCCAAAGGGACATTGTTGTAACGGTAACGCGTGATCCTTCTGAGCCTTGCGTCCATATAGAAGCTGTAGCCGCCTGCAGTATTTGAGATCAGGGAGAAAAATCCCTGGTTTCCGAGATAGTTGATCCACGGATATGGTGTTTTGGGGGTGTTGATTACGTATTCTTTTCTAGAATCATCGAAATGCCCGAATTTCATGTTGTAAGCCTCCATGAGAAATAAAATTAAAAGACCTAAGTATTTTACACTATCCGAAAGTCCATTTAAATAAATTAAATATGAATATTCTATGTTTTATATTCATTTTTTGTCAGCCAAAAACAGGCTTCAAAAGGCTCTCGGGAGGCCGCATTTTACAAATCTTGCTGTAAAAAACGGCTGTCTTACAACAGACAGCCGTTTGATTAAGCAAAATAGGTTAAATGGGAACAAAAATCTGTCATTATTCGGGCTCCGGAGTCGGCCGGATGAGACCGTCTTCGACCAGCTGTTCCCGGAATGACTTTTCAGCTTCAGCGACAGTCTCGAACACTCCCTCGGAGTAGGCACCGACCACGGCATTAAAAGCCCTGTTATATTTGTCTTCATCGGTAATCAAGTGGGATGCATCGGCATTAAGCGCACTGTGAAGGAGAACAGGATAAGGATTCTGGCCTCCGAGCCAGTCAAAGGCGAATTTATCTTCGGCTGCGGCTTCAGTCATAAGCCTGATATTGTTTACGAACTCTCCGCTGCCCACCATATTGTTAAGATTATCCTCGTTTATACATACCGCACGGATGATCTCCGCTGCAGTTGCCTTCTTATCGCAATATTTGGAGGCCATTACCCATGTGCCTCCGCTGAAATAATCAGAAGGACCCGTGGTGATTCCCCAATCGCCCGTAGTGGGATTTACATCCGTACCTTCACCGGGTGCAAGAGCCAGCTGGTATTTTGCGAACTGTATCGAGCCCCAGTATGAGACGACACTTCTGTCAGACATCCTGTCTTTCCAGGGATCCGACCATTTCTCAGCAGAGAAAGTAAGATCATCGGTATAGAGTTTTTTCGCAAAATCGAACAGGTCTTCGATATTCGGATCAAAGTATACGTCCCCGTCCATGATCCATTTGCTGTCACGGTCAGAAATGAAAGCATCATATATCTCGGTATATCCGGGGATCAGCTTGACTGAACCGTCAGATGCCTTATCGACCTTTCTTGCGGATTCGAGAACAGCATCCCATGTGGCAAAGGAACCGGCTAGGGCTTCCGGATCAGAAGTTCCGAGATATTCTTCTGCCAGTGATCTCTCATAAAAGACACCGCAGGGACATGCCTTCCAAGCAAGGCCCTTGATAACATTGCTGTCATCGCTTGCGAACCTCAGAGTGTAGTCAAACATTTCGGTACACTCGGCGTAATCGATACCCAGATCGTTTATGGCGATCGTATTATCGGATGCCAGATATTTTCTGGCATAAGCGGCATCACAGGTGAAAATGTCGGGGGCTCCGTAACCGTCGGAAAGCACAGCATCAAGCTTCTGCTGATAATCGGCGCTGTCGTTTACTTCGATAAAGTCATAATCATCAGAGGTGATCCCAGCGTATTTCTCGGCAAGACTCACAAACTCCGAATTGTGGCCGTAGATCATGATCTTTCCGGAGTCTTCATCTGAGGGCTCGGCTACTGTCAGTTCCCTGTACCCTTTCAGATCATCCGGAACGGCCGTTTCTGCGGTCGTGGAAGTCTCAGTCGGAACGGTTCCGGAAGTTTCAGTGCCGGACTCGGTATCAGTTACCGGCCGGCTGCATGATACTGCTGCCACTGCCATTACGGGTGACAGCAATAAAGCGATCAGTTTATCCCTATTCATCCTATTCTATCCTCACAATAAATATTCCTAATATTTATTTGAGCATTTTAGTACACATCACATAGAACTTCAATCGGTTTCTATGCAATTGTTCAAAATGCTCAAGCGAGGTTTATGCAATTTAGATAAACTTGATCCTCGGGTTCTCAGACGAAGAATACTGATGTTCCGTAGCGGTTAAAGAAATCAGCATAAGCACTGATATCGATCACTGCGCTGTAGAGCACACCGTCAGAGATACCGTAAACAGTAGCAAACGTATTGCCGGTGTTATCTGCCGTAACAGGACCCGGTGCAACATAAAGGATCTCTATCTCAGATGCTGCAGGGATCTTCTTAGCTGCGGTCTCTACAGTGGTTTCGGCAGTCTCATCAGCCGGCTGTGTTGTTGCCGGAGCTGTGGTAGGTGCAGGTGTGGGCTGGGCTTTGAGAGTATTCTCAAGACCTTTCTTGAGGGCATCCTCAAGTCCTGCAGGATCCTTGCTTACAGAAGCGAGGTTAATGTACTGGCCGGAGAGCATGTCAAAGCTTGCGAAATCAATGACCGTACTCATGTCAGCTTCAACACCCTTTACCTCATATACCATGAGAACGGAAAGAATGCGTCCGTTGGTCGTGTAGCTGAAATCCACAGTAACTGCCGAAGGGACCTCGACTACTCCTGTGAGATTTAATTCTGCCTTGGCTTTGGAGACAACGCGGTTGTAGGCGCCTTCGGCTTCAGCGTAGAAACCGTCGACGATAAGATTGATCGAATCCCTGATATTCTCGTTGTCGGCCTCTGTTACGACCAGTCTGTTTCCTTCAAAAGTAGCCAGAAGGATCTGGTTGTCATCAGAATATGTCTTCTCGCCGAATTCCTCCACTGTCACTGTGAAGACATCGGTAAGGTCTATATCCGTATATTCAGAGAAATCTACACGCTGGGGTAACGGTGTGGGAGTAGGTGTAGGTGTGGATGTAGGAGCAGGAGTCGTCTCCTTGACGGATTCCTCTGTAGTCTCCGTTGCAACTGTTTCTTCAGTGCCGGTAGTTTCAGTGGTCTCCTTTTCCTTTTCGGTCTGGCTTACGGTCTGGCTCGTAAAAGCACTGCCGAGATCACTTATTCCCTGCCCTAATTCGTCGGTGTCGATAGTGCAGGCGGCAAGAAGCGTTGTTACCATGCCTGCCGAAAGCAATAAAGCTGCGAGTTTGTTACCTTCAAGCTTCTTCATTTTCTCGTTCCTCCAAAAGTTAATCTAATCCTTATAATCTGTCGTTTGTTGTCCATTTATTCCAAGCGGCGCAAGACCGCATATGACCATTATATCCTACTTTTCTCTTATTACGGCAAGATGATGTTTTCTCTGTTTACGGCAACCGAGAAGACCAGTCCTCGTACCGACGCGGACCTGCGGATGGAGAGCGATCCCTCATTGCTTGCCAGGAACGCAAGCGCCGCGGAGGTATCAGACCTTTTATCCGGCGAGAAGGTCATTTCCATCGGAACCCTTGCATTAGTACGCTTGTCCGAATCAAAAGATACGATTTCCGCGCCCAGTTCTTCAGCTATGCCCTTGATTATCCCGCTGTCTTTGGCGGAATATGTGGAAGAAACCTTAGCTACAGCTTCAGGATTTAAAAGATGCTTTATAAGTGAATCTCTTATAGACTTACGGCAGTAATCAGGATCGGTCTTGGTCTTGATCTCCACGCCGATACTTAAGTTCGTCGGGACCAGGATCAGATTCCTGCCGTCCTTTTCATCCCCAAGATAATTGCTTGTGATAAAAACAGATGGTTCGGTCTTTCCGTCTTTTGCCGCCTTATATTGTCTGATGAAATCATCCCTCATCTCATAAGGGTAGCTGTGAAGGTAATAGGTCATCGGATCGATGACAGAATCGGCGAATAATACCGGAAGATCCGTATAAACATTGATCTTCCCGCCGTTTTGGATCTTATTATTCACGCTTTCGAAAAGACTTTCGTCATTTACCGTCATGTTATATCTCGATACCAGACCGGTCAGGTCGCTGGTAGTCTCGGTCTCGCCTTCAAACCCGGAAAAGCAGAATGGTCCCAGGGCATTTACGACCGCTGAATAAACGTCATCCGTTCCCTGTTCGTAAAGCTTGCTCCCCCTCCTTATTACAGCGGCATACCTGCCTTCAGGCGATACGGCTATTACCGGAAGGTCCTGCGTCTTATCCGTTATCGTCTTCTCCATCGACCGGATCGCAGCTTCGAGCGGAAGGATGATCACAACGGCGCATTTGGTCTCCCCTTCGGCTATTACAAAACTTCCTGTAATAAGTTCCGCAGCAGAAACAAACCTTCCGCCGATATCATCGATCAGCTTCTGACCTGTCACAGCCGCTTTTGGGGATTTGCCATAGCAGATGATATACATAAACCGGTACCGCCTTTATTTTTTCTGATATAACAATAACACTCTTTTGATAAAATTATTTCAAACATATTTCGGAGGAAAAGAACATGAAAATAGTCATTCTTGACGGCTCAGCAGCCAATCCCGGCGACATCTCCTGGGGCTCGCTCGAGAAACTGGGCGAAGTCACGGCTTACGACATCACTTCCAAAGACCAGCTCTTAGATAGGATGAAGGGTGCCGAATGCGCTATCACCAATAAAACCGTATTTGACAGAGCGGCATTCGAACAGCTCCCTGATCTCAAGTACATCGGAGTTCTGGCAACAGGATATAACGTTATCGATCTGGAAGCAGCAAGAGAGCACGGCATCACGGTGACCAATGTTCCCGAATATGCGACATTTGCCACCGCACAGCACACAATGGCTCTTCTGCTCGAGCTTACGAATCTCGCAGGACTCCACTCCGGTTCCGTCATGGATGGCGAATGGTGCAGAAGCCCGCAGTTTTGCTATTTTAAGGCTCCACTGACCGAGCTGTGCGGAAAGACACTTCATATAATCGGCCTGGGCAAGATAGGCAGGAGAGTCGCACAGATGGCAACGGCTTTCGGTATGAACGTGACCGCAACTCCCCACGACACTTCTCTAATCGGGTCTGTAACAGAAGCCGGCACTGCAGAAGTTAAATGCGTGACTTTTGAAGAAGGCGTCAGAAACGCAGACGTGATATCGCTTCACTGCCCGCTTACGGAAGATACCCGCGAGATCATCAACAGGGATTCGCTTTCTTTGTTCAAACCCGGAGCTATGCTGATCAACTGCGCGAGAGGTCCGGTAATAAATGAATCTGCCGTAAGGGAAGCTCTGGACAGCGGTCTTTTGGGCGGCTACGGGGCCGATGTGGTATGTGTCGAACCCATGCTCCCTGAGAATCCTCTTCTCGGAGCTCCCAACTGCGTGATCACCCCTCATATCGCATGGACCCCTGTCGAGACAAGGCTCCGCCTTATCGACATGGCAGCTTCAAACCTTAAAGCATTCATGGACGGCAGCCCGGTCAACACCGTCACATAATAATTCCCTATAACACGCCGAGGGCATCCCGTTAGATCGGAATGCCCTCGACATGGAATAAGGGATAGATTAAGAAAATTGTCATAATAATTTATTCTGAACACATATCCGCAAATACGTGTTCATTAAAATTTTAACAAGGAGATTGTTTTTGGTCAAACTATTTTTCGTACTATTTTTTTGATGTTTTTAGCTGTATGGCTAATCCGGCTGCAAAAAAGGCCGCCAGCAGCAATACGCGGATCAAAGCGGAATCGACCCCTACATCAGGACCTAAAACATTCCTCTCAATAATTCCCGCATATTCACCCGACAGGAAACCCGACCAGAGTATCGGAGCAAGCACTCCCGATAACACTCTTGCTCCGGCAAAAGCAGTAAAAATACTGATGGTCCATTTCTGTGCGAAATATACGATCACTCCTATCAGAGCGCCTGCAATAAGACCTGCTCCGAAAGTAAACACGATCCGGAGCACGTTATTAGAGACACTCTTAAACAGGAAATTGAAATCATCGTAGAACCAGAAAGCGCAGACTATGGTCGTTATGGCAATCAGTGCTTTCAGATACAGAAAAAAAGCCAGGAATCCCAGCACCGCCGTAAACAGCAGAAGTACTGCTATCTTCCAGAAAGGGCTCCAGGTGACCCCCATGTCTCCCGTAAAGCCGATCAGGGCCCTCCCGAGCAGAAAGCCGGCCACACCGCCTGCTATTCCGAGACTCAGACGGAATAATTTATAGCCTTCAAAACACATAAGGCTTCCCGCAATGACTGCGATGACTGTAATGATTATATTAACCAAGATCCAATATCTCCTTTACTTCATCAAAACTTTTGGCATTTACGAGTCTGACCTTGATCTGGTTTGCCCCGGGCAGCCCCTTGATATAGAAAGGCATTACGCTTCTGAACTCCCTGACTGCCACATCTTCCGGAAGATACTTAAGTCTCCCCTCGAGCTCGCGGATCAGCATGTCTTTGCGTTCCGTTATTCCGGGAAGTTCCGGAATCTCTTTTCCCGAAAGCCCTGCAGTCAGCTGCTCAAATATCCACGGATTTCCTCTTGCCGCTCTTCCTATCATGATGCCGTCGCACCCGGTCTGCTCAATTACCCTGCGTGCCGAATCAATGTCGTGGATATCTCCGTTCGCAAAAAACGGAATATCATAATCCCTTACTGCCTCCCTCATAACCGCAATCGCGCAGGCAGAGCTCGCGCCCTGGTACATCTGGGGCCTTGTTCTTCCGTGGACACAGATCATATCACATCCGGCATCTGCCAAAGCCTTTGCAAAATCGGGCTTTCCTTTATCTCCGGCACTAAAACCCGTTCTGGTCTTCACTGTTACGGGCACATTCCGTGAAAGCCCTTCAACCGCCTTTTTACAAGCTTTAACGATTTCCGATGCCCTGGCCGGATCTTCCATCAGCGCGCTTCCCGAACCCGTCTTTATGACCTTGGGAACGGGGCACCCCATATTTATATCGATGATGGAAACATCCTTTAATACCGGAGTGTCCATTATCGTATCGATTGCTGCCTTAAAGTCATCAGGCTCGCTTCCGAAAAGCTGTATCGCAGTTATACCCTCTTCTTCAGGTGATATCCTCATATACCGGAAGCTCTTGTCCGGACCGTTATACCGGATGGATCTCGCGCTTACGAGTTCTGTAGGACTGTAGCAGGCTCCCATCCCGTTGCAGATAACTCTGAACGGTAGGCTGCTGATCCCTGCCATCGGGCTTAAAGCTATCGGATTTTTGAGGACTATTTCACCGATTCTGACCGATTTCATTGAAACTCCTAAAATTTTATAAATTACGCTATTTGATTTTATATTATTATCTTGCTTGAAATAATAACAATTCAGGGACAAAATAGTATCTGTTAAACGAGGTGCACATTTATGGATGATTGTCTGGTATATTTCTTTACCGGTTTTCTTGACAGCGGAAAGACTTCCGTTATCTGTTCCTGGATCGGCGGCGAGAATTTTAAGAACCGCAAAGTAGTCGTTATCAACACCGAAGAGGGTGAAGAGGAATATAAGGAAGAGAATTACGAGGGTGCCAGCCCCGTGATTATTAACTGCGATACCGATGACGTCACCAGAGAGATGACTTTCGATATAGAGGCTAAGTATAAGCCGGGCGTCGTATTCATAGAATGGAATGGCTCCGTCTCCCCTGCCGAGTTTTTCGAGAAGGTCGACGTGCCCGAACGCTGGGCGCTGGCAGCGGCAGTCGTAGTTATCGATGCGTCAACATACGGCGAATATTTCAAGAATATGCAGACATTTTTCGCCGATTATTTCAGATACGGCGATACGGTCATATTTAACCGTGTTGACGAGGAGAACGATAATATCCCCAAGCTCAGGGGTTCCGTTAAGGCAGTTAATCCCGGAATGAGTATCAATTTCCTCGGCAAGGACAATAAGATCATCAGGATAGAAGATCATCTTCCCTTCGACCTTAAACAGAACCCATGCCATATCGCAGCAGAGGATTTCGGCCTTTTCTACACTGACGCGATGGACAATATGAACCGCTATAACGGCAAAAGGATAAGCCTTATCGGACAGGCTGTCATCCTCCGCGAGTTCAACGGCCGCGCGTTTGTGCTTCAGAGACAGGCATATACGTGCTGCGCTGCCGATATTCAGATGATGGGCGTGCTCTGCTTTTACGAATTCAGATCTAACTTCCCCGTTAACCAATGGCTTAAAGTTACGGGGACGGTAAGATATTTCGAAGATGATGACGGACAAGGCGGAAAGATCAACGTTCCCTGTCTTACGGTCGAGGACTATGCGGTAACGAGCAAACCCGATAACGAAGTCATATACTTTAACTAACACATACAGAAAAGAGGAATTCTAATGACGAAAGTTGACATTTTCTCAGGATTTCTGGGAGCAGGCAAAACAACTTTGATAAAGAAGCTTATAGCAGACGGATACAACGGAGCAAAGCTTGTGCTTATCGAGAATGAATTCGGCCAGATCGGCATCGACGGCGGCTTTCTCAAAGAATCAGGCATAGAGATCACTGAAATGAATTCGGGATGCATCTGCTGCAGTCTCGTAGGCGACTTCGGAACTGCGTTGAAGGATGTTATTGATCAGTTCGCACCTGACAGGATCCTTATAGAGCCCTCCGGCGTAGGCAAGCTTTCCGACGTAGTCGCAGCAGTAAAGCGCGTCGAGGGAACCGAGATCTGCGGAACCGTCACTGTCATCGACGCTTCAAAGTGCAGGATCTATCTTAAGAACTTCAAGGAATTCTATGAGAATCAGATCAAATATGCCGGAACTATCATCTTAAGCCGTACCGGCAACATCTCACAGGAAAAGCTCGATCAGGCCATTGTCCTGATCCGTGAGATCAATGATCACTCTCAGATAATTACCACGCCCTGGGATGAACTCTCCGGTGTTCAAATCCTCAAGGCTATTGAAGAACCTCTTACGGCAGCCGACATGGCAGCTGCTCTTCTTGAGGCTGAACAGCATGAACTCGAACACTCGCATCACCACCATGAACACGGCGAGGATTGCGAATGCGAAGAATGCAAACATCATCACCATCACGATGACGACGATGATGACGACGATGAACACGAGCATCATCACCACCACCACGATCATGACGATGAAGACGAACATGAGCATCACCACCATCACGACCATGATGATGACGATGATGACGATGATGAGCATGAACATCACGATCATGACCACGAACATCATCATCATCACGATCATCACGCTGATGAAGTCTTCGATTCCATCGGATTCGAGACATCAAAGCGCTTTACAAAGGCTGAGATCGAAGCTGCACTGAAGGCTTTGGATGACAGCGATAAGTACGGCATGATCCTCCGTTCCAAGGGCATTGTCGCAGGAGAAGACGGAACATGGATACACTTTGACTTCGTTCCTGAGGAAGCCGAGGTCAGGACAGGCGCTTCAGACGTTACCGGCAAGATCGTCGTTATCGGTTCAGAAGTAAAGAAAGACGCTGTAAAAGCTTTATTTGGTATTTGATCTATGAGTAAAAGAGGATTGAAAATCATCGTAGTCGGCGCCGGAAAAGTCGGCGATACCCTTGTAAACCGTCTGGCTGAAGAAGGCCATGATCTGGTAATAATCGATAAGAACGTTGACCGCCTTACCGAACTCGCAAATCTCTGCGACTGTATGGGGATCATCGGCAACGGTGCGAGCCATGAAGTGCTCGAGGAAGCAGGCGTTGCATCCGCTGACCTGTTCATCTCCGTCACCGAATCAGACGAACTGAACCTGCTTTGCTGCACCATAGCCAAGCAGTTCAACAGAAACCTTGCAACGATCGCGCGTGTAAGGAATCCCGACTACGGTAAGGAGATCCCTTACCTCAGGGCAAAGCTGAGTCTTGAGATGATCATCAATCCCGAATATGAGGCTGCAGTCGAGGCGGCGCGTATACTCTTCCTCCCTGCTGCTATATCCATCAATTCTTTCGCGCACGGAAGTGCTGAACTTGTTAAGATAAAGATTCCGGAAGGCAACGTACTTGACGGCAAGACCGTCGCATATATCGGCAGCAATTACACGAATGACATGATTATCGTCGGCGTTGAGCGCGGCGATGAGGTAACGATCCCTAACGGTTCATTCGAACTCTCAGCAGGCGATGTCATATCCATTGCCGCAACCAGAAGGGTCTGTCATTCATTCCTTAAATCCATCGGATTCAAGACGAACTCCGTCAGGAGCACGATTATAATCGGTGGAGGCAAATCCGCATACTACCTCGCCGACCAGCTGATCAAGACCGGCATTGACGTAAAGATCATCGAGAAGGACGCTGCCCGCTGCGATGAATTAAGCGAGCTCCTGCCGAAAGCTACGATAATCAACGGAGACGGTATCAACGAGTCACTTCTTGAGGAGACGGGAATCAGAGACGTTGATTCGGTCGTTGCTCTCACGGGTATTGACGAAGAGAACATCATGCTTGCTCTGTTCGCAAGACAGATCTCCAAGGGCATCAAGTCCGTAACGAAGATCAACAAGATAAGTTTCACCGATGTTATCAACCGTTTGGATCTCGGCAGCGTTATCTACCCCAAGCTGATTACCTCCGAGGCCATTATCTCCTATGCGCGTGCCAGACAGGCTTCAATCGGAAGCAACGTCGAAGTCATGTATCATCTTTTCGATGAGAGAGCTGAAGCTATCGAATTCAAGGTTATGGAACCTTCCGGCGCCACCGGAAAGATGCTTAAAGATATGAAGCTCAAACCCAATACGCTCGTATCCTTTATCAACCGTTCCGGCAGGATCATTATCCCTACAGGTAATGATTCGATCGAGGTCGGAGACAGCGTAATGATCGTAACCAAGAGTAAAGGCTTTACCACTTTGACCGATATTTTAAGATGAACATAAAAATGCTTGTCTACATTCTGGGCAAAGTCCTTCTGATAGAAGGAGTCCTTATGGTATTGCCTGTAGTATGCGGCCTCTTCTACGGAGAGAGCCAGGTTTTATACTACGTTATACTCGCCGCCCTCTATGTAGGTCTGGGATATCTTGTTTCATTTAAAAAGCCCAAGAATATGACGATCTTTATCAAGGACGGCTGCGTTGCGACCGCCCTTTCCTGGCTCGTTTTAAGTATCTGCGGATGCATTCCTTTTATGCTCACTAAAGAGATTCCGTCTTTTACCGACGCGATGTTCGAGACTGCCTCGGGATTCACCACGACAGGTGCCAGTATCCTGACAAATGTGGAAGCAATGTCCCACACTTCGCTGATGTGGCGTTCGTTGACACACTGGATCGGCGGCATGGGCGTGCTCGTATTCCTTCTGGCCGTTGTTCCGATGGCCGGCGGATCCAATATGAATCTGATGAGAGCTGAAAGCCCCGGACCTTCTGTCGGAAAGATCGTTCCGAAAGTAAGATCCACAGCGAAGATGCTCTATCTTATCTATCTGGTCATGACTATAGCAGAGATCGTTATACTGTTCGCGTGCGGTATGCCTCTTTTTGACAGCGTCTGTTCGGCATTCGGCACGGCCGGTACGGGCGGATTCGGAGTAAAGAATGACAGCTTCACTTCATATGCGCCTCACATCCAGTGGATCGTTGCCGTCTTCATGATCATGTTCGGATCGAATTTCAATTTCTACTATTACCTGACCACAAGACAGATCTCCAAGGCATTTAAGATGAGCGAGGTAAGGGTTTACCTGATCGTAGTAGCTGTCACAACGGGAATCATCTGTTTCTCTGTCAGAAATATGTACGGCAGCTTTGGGGAATCATTAAGACAGTCTTTCTTCCAGGTATCGACCATTATCACTACCACCGGATTTGCGACTACCGATTTCGACCTTTGGCCTACAGTCGCCAGGTTCCTTCTCCTTGCACTTATGATCATAGGCGCCTGCGCAAGTTCAACGGGCGGCGGTATCAAGATCGCAAGATTCCAGATCATGTTCAAGACTATCAAGAGAGAGATCCACACTTATATTCATCCGAGGACCGTCAAGAAAATACATGTCGACGGCAAGGCGGTTGACAGTGATGTCGAGCATTCCGTCGCTCTGTATTTCTTCATATATCTCGTGACATTCGCGTTCTCCATGTTCATCGTTGCATTCGAAGGACACGACCTCGTCACGGTTTTCTCTTCCGTCGCAGCGACACTCAACAATATCGGTCCGGGTCTTTCCATGGTAGGCCCTACGCAAAACTACAGCTTCTTTTCCACTGCATCCAAGTGGGTCTTTATCTTTGATATGATTGCCGGGAGACTTGAACTCATGCCTCTGATCGTATTCCTTAACCCTTCGACTTATAAGGGCATAATCAAAAAGCCCGCAAAGGCTCACAACTGAATCTCAGGACAAGAGAATATTATCCGATCTCGTACGGTTTGGGATCTGCCTTAGTATATCTGATTATCTCTTCCATCCTGGGACGGTCAAGATACGCGACAAGAGAATAGGCTTTTCCTGCTTTGCCCGCGCGGGCAGTACGTCCTATCCTGTGAAGATAAAGCTCGTTCTCTTTCGGAATATCGTAATTAAATACGGCTTCTATATCATCGACATCGATGCCTCTGGCCACTACATCCGTAGCAACGAGCACATCGAACTTATCTGCCCTGTACAGGTCCATTACCCTGTTGCGTTCTTTCTGGCTGCAGTCACCGTGAAGCACTCTTGCTGAGACTCCCGCTGCTGTCAGCTGCTGGCCGACCTTTGATGTCTGGATCTTTGTGTTGCAGAAGACGATCGTTTTCCGGATGTCCTCTTTTGCCATGATCCTTATTATCGTCCTGAGCTTATCCTTTTCGGGGCATTCTACGATATATTCGTCAATATCGGGATGGTCCTCAGCCTTAGGCATAACATCTATCTCGGCGCTTCCGGACATGAATTCCCACGTAATGTTCTGGATCTCCCTGGGCATCGTCGCAGAGAATAATGCTATCTGCTTATCCTTCGGCGTGATCGCCATTATCTTTCTTATATCATTGATAAAGCCCATCTTGAGCATCTCATCGGCTTCGTCCAGAACGAGCGTATAAATGTTGGAGATATCAACCAGTTTGCGCTGCGTCATATCGATAAGACGGCCGGGAGTCGCTACTATAACCTGCGGCTTCTTCGCTACCTTTTCAGCCTGAAGCCGCATGCTCTGGCCGCCGATAAGCGCGGCGATCCTGAATCCGTTTATGTACTTTGCGAGACCCTTGAGTTCTGTAGTTATCTGCAGCGCCAGTTCTCTCGTCGGACAGAGTATAAGTGCCTGTACGAACTTTGAATCCATATTCAGATATTCGAGTATCGGTATTCCGAACGCGAAAGTCTTTCCCGTTCCGGTAGGAGCCTTGGCTATCACACTGATATTATCCATCAGGAGCGGGATCGCTTTCTGCTGGATCGTCGTAGGCCTTTTTACGCCCATCTTCTTTAAGGCACCCATTACCTCAGGCGACAGGTCAAGATCTGAAAATGTCTTCTCTTCGTTCATTACATTTATGCTCATTTCAATATATCCCGCAAACTATATCACAGATATGCCCGTAATGATATGATTGCAATAATATATGATTACGAAATAAAGGATATTTTTATAATATAGGAGTCTCTAATATGGCTAAACGTGTTTTTCTTATCGTACTGGACAGTTTCGGGATCGGCGGGGCTCCGGATGCCTCCGCTTTTAACGATGAAGGCAGCAACACTTTAGCCGCAGTGCTGTCCTGTTCGAATGCGCCGTATCCGAATCTCTCGAAAATGGGACTTCTGGCAATAGACGGAGAAGACGACAAAAGGGTCATCTCATATAAAAACTCTCAGGAGGATATTCCATCACCCATAGGTTCATACGCCAGAGTTAGGGAAATATCTGCAGGAAAGGATTCAACTATCGGTCACTGGGAGATAGCAGGCATTATATCTGATAGACCCCAGCCGACATATCCGGATGGTTTCCCGGCTGAGATAATAACGGAACTTGAAAAAGCAACCGGAAGAGGTTTCCTCTGCAACAGGCCTTACAGCGGAACTGATGTTATCAGGGACTACGGCGAAGAACACATGAAGACCGGAAAACTGATCATATACACATCCGCTGACAGCGTTCTTCAGATCGCTGCGCATGAGGAAGTCGTCCCTCTCGAAGAACTCTACGATATCTGCGCTAAAGCCAGAGAGATAATGAACGGCGAAAATGCAGTGGGAAGGATCATTGCAAGACCGTTTACCGGAGAACCCGGGAACTTCACGAGAACGGCAAACCGCCATGATTTCTCGCTTGCCGCCCCCTCTTCCACTATGCTCGATCTCCTCAAGAACGAAGGATATGACGTAATCTCCATAGGAAAGATCTACGACCTGTTCGCCGGGAGAGGCCTTACGGAATCGAATCCCACCAAGGGCAATACGGAAGGCATCAGCAAGACAGTTGATATGATGGAACGCGATTTTACGGGACTCTGCTTTACAAACCTCGTCGACTTTGACATGAAATACGGTCATCGCAACGATATAGCGGGATATGCGGAAGCCATGCATGAATTTGATGATGCACTGGGAGTTATGCTTGAAAAGCTCAGAGATGACGATCTCCTCATCATTACCGCCGATCACGGCTGCGACCCGTCCACGCCTTCAACAGATCATTCGAGAGAATGCATTCCTCTGCTGATATACGGCGAAGGATACAGAACGCCTTCAAATCTCGGGGAGCTGACCGGGTTCAACAATATTGCCTGCATCGTGCTTAATTCGCTCATGGGAAGAAAGTATAAGAGAGATTTCCTGCCTGCTGCCGGAAATAACAAGCCTGATCCGGATAACATCATGAGTTATGTTGATCTCACAAATCTCAAGACTGTCGCAACTGAAGACGATATAAGAGAACTTATCGAAAAAGCAGTATCTCTCGGAACAGCATCTGTCTGCATTCCTCCCTGCTATGTCAGGGACGGCGTCCGGTTCGCCAAAGGCAGAGTAGCGGTATGTACGGTTATTGGCTTCCCCAACGGTTATCAGACAACAGGTACAAAGCTGTTTGAGGCGGAAGAAGCCTGCGACAACGGAGCGTCAGAGATCGACATGGTGATCAACATCTGCTTCGTCAAATCAAAAAGATACGATGAAGTGTATGAAGAGATAAAACTTATCTCCGACGCAGTCCATGCTAAGGGAGCGATCCTTAAAGTCATAATCGAGACCTGTGACCTTACAGAAGATGAGAAGATCCTTATGTGTGAGACCGTAAGTAAAGCCGGTGCCGATTTCATCAAGACTTCCACAGGCTTCGGAAGCGCCGGCGCCAAGGTCGAAGATATCGTTCTCATGAAGAACAATATAAGTCCTGATGTAAGGATCAAAGCAGCCGGCGGCATAAGGACAGTCGATTCCGCCAGGGAAATGATCGAGAACGGCGCAGTCAGGATAGGAGCATCCAAATTAGGAACATGACATTTACAAATTTTTGTTCGTTTATGACCGAAAACTGTTTTTAGTCCCATTAATCGAACTTGATATGTGATATAGTACCTCCATTAAAGAACATATGAACTTTTTGGAGGTATTATTCATGTCACCGTTAGATATCATTATCTTCACATTCTTTATTCTTGTTACGATCAGAGCCGCTTCTTCATGCATAGACTACTGGAAAGACGCCGGAGAAGATATTGCCGTTGCTTCAACACAAAAAGCCTGCAAGACAACAGCCTCCCTCTCGAGAACTGTAAGGACGGGACGTCCGTCTTCCGTGCGCGTAACACCCATAAAGCGCGTCAATACTCCTATAACAGCCTCATCTCACAGAAATATTAACGTTCAGCACATTCCATTGAAGGATAAGGGTGCAGCATAAGTCCCGACCAATGACAGCTTCCCCTCTGATCCGTTTTTTCTCCGTAAAGGGATTATCCTGCCTTGCTTTTCCAACCGTTCTCCACACACTATAAACAGCAAGGCAGGGTTAACTCCCTGTGGAGCAGATTAACACTGGCGCTATATAGTTCTAAAGCGAATAGCCGTTCCCGGCAGATCAGAAGGAGACCTTATTCTTTCCTTCCCTCTTGGATTTGTTGAGCTTTCTTTCAGCTTTTGAGATAAGATCCGAAAGATCCGGATCTCCGGGATCGAACATGGCAAGACCGGCAGATATAGTTACCTTCTCTCTCTTGCCGTCAAGGACAATGGGCTCATTGGCGATCTGTTCGACCAGTTTCTTTGCTATACCGATAGCTGATACCTTATCAGTATCAAGAAGTACTATGGCGAACTCATCGCCGCCGGTGCGGAAGCAGGTGTCTTCCGTCCTGACATTAGCCATGCAGAGTTCTGCGATGCTTCTTAAGACAATATCTCCGTTCTGCTGACCGTACTGATCGTTAATGTGCGTTATGTCATCAACGTCAGCAACAAGCAGAGCGAATGTGCTTCCGTCCGTCCTCTTTTCATAGAGGCTCGCATACTTTTCAAGTGTCTCATAGAAATAGCGTCTGTTATATAGACCGCTCAGGTCATCGACACGGGCAAGAAGTTCCATCTTGTGATATGAACGCTCGAGTTCTTTCTCAAGCTTTTTGGTCTCGGTAATATCTCTTGTGATGCCCCATGTTCCGACAATGTTGTTGTCCTTATCATACAGAGGATATTTGGAAGCACTGTAATACCTTACGTTATCGTCATCCGGATGGAGTTCTTCCTCGATGTTCAGGACAGGAACTCCGGTCCTCATGATCTCAAGTTCGATCTGTCTGGCTTTTTCCGCAAATTCAGGAGGAAAGAAATCTTTATCTGACTTGCCGATAAGGTCATCCGGCTTTATGACGCCGAATTGATTTGCATGCATATAGTTGTTCCAGATATACTTGGAATCCTTATCCTTGAAATAGATAGTGTCTCTGCCGTATTTGCGTATAGTGTCGATCACGAGCAAATCGTTGATCTGCATTTCTTTCCAAAAATTACTGTCAGACATTTTTCCACCTCACCGGCACTTCCTTTAAAACAGGCAGCTGTTAAAAAGGTCTTCCTTCACCTTCTGTAATCTGGATTCCCTCCAGGGTTAACGCATTGAAATAAAAATCATAATCAAAGGCCGCCGGAGTAAATACGCCCGGTTTCTTCCACTTATCCCTGCACATCATCTTAACACCGGCAATAAGAGCGGAACCCTTCATCTGATCAAAAGCATTGACGTTATACTTTTCGTAAGCTTTATCGTTGTCTCCCTTTATTATGTAAGACCTGATGATGTCTTTATCATCTCTTTTTGACTTACCTGATATGTAGATCTCATAAGATGCTATGCCTTTAGCCTTAACCTCAACATTGTCTGCTGCGGCTGAAGGGTTGGCTGTCATCTTTGGAAGAATGGCCGCCAACAGGTCTACCGGCGCCACTTCAACATTGCCTACTTTAACAGGCTTTTCAGACAGAAGACCCAATTCTTCAAGGAGATCGAGTTTTTCCTTGGGGGCAACATGTTCCTTGGAAGGCTTTCTGCCGAGTTTATAATATCTGGCATTATTGACATCCGGGATCTCTTTAAGAAGATCCGTGATCATGGGACTCGAAGCCAAATAGACCTTGCTTCCGGAAGCTGAACTTCCTTCCATCGACAGAGGCAATGTCTCGATGATCTTTCCGTTCTCAATATAGAAGACCTTTTGGACAGGTCCTGTATAGTTCACGGCCTCCGGTGCTTTGACGTCCTCAGAATATAACGTATCATCTATCTCAGACTTGTCACCTGTCTGGGAAGAGACCTTCTCTCCGGATACAGAAACAATATCTATGCGGTCGATCTTACGGAAATCAACGGCTGCCGCGCGTCTTATGATAGTATTTACTGCTCCGGGAACAAAGCCTGCTCCGCAGACAGCGGTTTTGCCGTTGTGCTGGAACTCTGCAAACATCTTAAACTGCTTGGAAAGCAGGGACGTCGGCGAGGGAATATCCGGAACTCCGAAAAGCGCTCCGTCGATATAATCGGCCTTTGCCTTTACCGCCAGATTCATTGCCTCAAGCGCTAGATCAGGCGGAAGGAGATTTACAACCAGGTCCGGCGCGAAGATCTTTACCATCATCATGGCGCCTTCAACATTATTCATGTCGATTCCGGAGGTGACCACCCTGACTCCCATGCTGGCAGCCAGATTCTTAAGCTCGTCACAATCCTGCTTCTGACGTGAAGCGAGACAAATATCAGACGCATAGGATCTGTGCCTGCACAGATCGGTAAGCAAACGCTTCGTTATTTCATTACAACCGAGGATCAATACTCTTTTCATCGATTATCCAAGCGACCTTTCGAGCTTTTATTTAAAACACCTTGTAGATATTTTACTTAAAATAATAACAATGAGCAAACATTTTTCGGGCTTTTGTTAATATACCTTCCTTTCCTTTCAGGCGTAAGATACCAGTGTCTTAATTCAGTAAAAGGAGAACGGTTATGAAGACACTTAAAAAATTAGCAGCAGGTATTCTTTCTGCGGCACTTCTGCTCGGAATGACATCCTGCGCTGCTGCAACAAAGCAGACAGAAGCTGCAAATTCCGCATCTTTTACTACTATCGAGAGCGGAAAACTTATAATGGCAACTAACGCTTTCTTCCCGCCTTATGAATACTATGAGGGTGAGAAGATCGTTGGGATCGACGCAGAGATTGCTTCGGCTGTAGCCCAGAAACTCGGTCTTGAACTCGTTATCGAGGATGTTGAATTTGATTCCATCATCGCCGGCGTTCAGGGCGGCAAGTACGATATCGGATGCGCCGGCATGACAGTTACGGAGGACAGACTTAAGTCCGTTAATTTCTCAACACCTTATGCTACAGGCATCCAGTCCATCATCGTAACAGAAGACTCTGAGATAAAGGACATTGATATGCTCCTCGAAGGCAATTACAAGGTCGGCGTTCAGTCCGGTACCACTGGTGACATCTATATGTCAGATGATGCCGGAGAAGACAGAGTTGAGCGTTTTGCAAAGGGTAATGACGCTGTTATCGCACTCACATCCGGCAAGATAGATGCAGTAGTTATTGATAATGAGCCTGCAAAAGCATTTGTTGCTGCTAATAGCGGTCTCAAGATCCTTGATACACCTTATACTGTTGAGGATTACGCAATGGCTATCAACAAGGATAACGTTGCACTCAAGGATGCAGTCAACCAGGCACTCAAGGAACTTACAGACGACGGTACGATCCCTGCGATCATCAATAAGTATATTCCTGCAGAGGGTTGATCTTTCTGTCTGAGACAAGTTTCTAAAGAAACAATTTAAAATTATAGAGCGGAAATATGGTCTTTATTTCCGCTCTTTTATTATTTACAATAAGGGTTACTTTTGAGGGTTTTAAACCATTTTTAAGGAACGGCCTATGATCAGATCACGATTCTGCAAACAATGCGGTGCGAAAATCACAGGGGACGGGTCTGTCTGTCCCAAGTGTAATTCCGCACTTCCCGAACTTGTAATTCCGGATGCGGGAAAGAAAGCCAATCAGATATTTATCCTCGGATTGCTTTCGATTCTTTTGTCATTTATCCCGGTAGCCGGCATAGTACTTGCTGCCTTATGCTTTTTCATTTCAAACAGGAATCTTCAACTGATAAGCAAAACCGGTAAAGCAAAGACAGGCAGAAAACTGGCAGCCGCCGGACTGTTCTTATCGATCTTCGGAACGATTTTCGTATTCCTTCTCCTTTCAGTAGGAAATATTCCGCTCTGGGCATTAAACACCGGAAATAAGATCATTAAATGGGCGACCGGCATTCCCGCTGACTTTGAGAACAATTTCATCTCAGACAGCAGATATAACTACATCGTCAAAGGTCTCGGGATCACATTTGAAGTTACGATCTTCGCAGCCCTCCTGGGCGTCGTTCTCGGAGTAATAGTCGCTCTCATAAGGTCTTCATATGACACGCTGAAAGATGAGATGAGAAGCGGCTTCGGAAACTGGCTGCTGACTTTATTGAACAAGCTCTGCGGAATTTATCTTACGGTCATAAGAGGAACCCCTGTTGTTGTACAGCTTATGATCGCTTATTTTGTTATTTTCGTCGCTTCAAATAATAAAGTTCTCGTTGCTGTTCTCGCCTTTGGCATCAACTCAGGCGCGTATGTTGCCGAGATAATCCGAGGCGGTATTGCCAGCGTCGATAAAGGCCAGTTCGAAGCCGGACGTTCTCTTGGCTTCGGCTATGTCAGAACCATGGCTTTCATCATCATTCCTCAGGCCTTTAAGACCGTCCTTCCCGCCCTTGCGAATGAGTTCATAGTTCTCATAAAGGAAACTTCTGTATCCGGTTATATCGGACTGCAGGAACTTACTAAAGGCGGAGATATTATCAGATCGAGAACCTATTCGGCATTCATGCCTCTTCTTGCAGTCGCAGCCATCTATCTCATAATCGTCATGTTCTTCAGCAAGCTCGTGTCGGTTCTCGAAAGGAGGCTCAAGAACAGTGAACGCTGATAATCATGTGATCATATCCGTTAAGGATCTTAAGAAATACTATAACGGCGAAGATATCAAAGCTCTGGACGGTATTACTACCGATATCAAAAAAGGCGAGGTGGTTGTTATCATCGGACCTTCTGGTTCCGGCAAATCCACTTTCCTGAGATCTCTTAATCTTTTAGAGCGTCCCACATCCGGCACTATTACTTTTGAAGGAGAAGACATTACTTCTCCTTCAACTGATATCAATCTGCTCAGACAGAACATGGGCATGGTATTCCAGCATTTTAATCTCTTTCCTCACCTCACGATCCTGCGCAACATGACCATAGCGCCGATGAAGCTTCACGGACTGCCGAAAGATGTCGCTGAGAAAAAAGCTATTGAACTTCTTAAAAGAGTAGGTCTGGAAGACCGCGCCAACGCTTATCCTTCGCAGCTTTCCGGAGGTCAGAAACAGAGGATCGCGATCGTCAGGGCTCTCGCGATGGATCCGGAAGTAATGCTCTTTGATGAACCTACAAGCGCTTTGGACCCTGAAATGGTCGGCGAAGTTCTTGACGTTATGAAGCATCTTGCTAAGGCCGGAATGACAATGGTATGTGTAACGCACGAGATGGGATTTGCCAGAGAAGTCGGTACTCGCGTTATTTTTATGGATTGTGGTAAAATCATTGAGGAAAACACGCCTGAGCAGATTTTTACAAATCCTCAGAACGACAGGCTCAAATCATTCTTGCAAAAAGTATTGTAATCAGAGAGGTGAACTATGTTTTGTGAATCATGCGGTTCTATAATTCCGGACGGCCAGTCATTCTGCACTAACTGCGGATCTCCGGCACCACAACCTGTCCAGCCGGCACCTGTAGCGGCTCAGTCTGCTCCTCAGCCGGAGTATCAGCCTGCTCCTCAGCCTGCACCCCAGCCCGAATACCAGCCTGCACCCCAGCCTGCCTATCAGCAGCCGGTTTACCAGCAGCCTGTTTATGTTCAGCCTGTAGTTGCTTCTACTCCCGCGCAGCCAGTTAAGCGTAAGAATGGTGCGGCAACAGCCGGAATGATATTCGGTATCCTTACGGTATGTTTCTGTTGGATCCCTGTAGTCAATATCTTCATGACGCCTATCCTTGGCCTTTTGGGACTGATATTCTCGATCATCGGTATTGTCAAGAAGGGTGTCGGCGGCAAGGGCAAAGCCATCGCAGGTCTCGTTCTTTCCCTCCTTGGAACCATCATAGCCGTTTTAATGTATGTTTACATGGCTGCTACTATTTCCAATTCACCTGAAGGTGCAGAAATAGCCGAAGCCTGGGATGAACTGATGGAAGAGATAAATAGTGACTCTTACTACAGCACCTCTTATTCAGAAGGCTCTGATTCGGAACCTGTATTTATCGACGGTGATTTCGATTTCGCAACGACCGACAAGGGATATGTCAGCGGAATACTTTTTATCGACGGATTCAGAGTTGATTATTGATATTTCATAAACCGTTTAAAAGGGCTGTCTCAAAATGAAATGAGACAGCCCTTATTTTTGCATTATCAGCTGCGGTAAAGCAGATCAGGATGCGCCTTATAATACAGTTCTTTATCCTCATACATGCGCTGGTCCGCAAGCCGCATTACCTTCAGGATATCAGGTTCATCTTCACTCAGTGACACGCCGATGGCAAGACAGACATTATCCGTGGCTTCTTCCCTTTCTCGAAGTTGTGAAATCCGTTTCTCTACAGTTTCTTTATCCGTTTTAGGAGCAAGTATCATGAATTCATCGCCGCCGGCACGGTATACCTCGGCATCATAAAAAACATCTGCAAGTATCTTTGCGGCATCCCTGATCATCGCATCTCCTGCCTGGTGACCTTCTGTATCATTTCGCCTCTTAAGTCCGTTTAAGTCGGCAAAGATGACCGCATAAGGAACCTCAACAACATCCTTTTCCGCAACAATGCGGTCAATACGGTTATTCATCATGTTTCGGTTGTTAATGCCTGTAAGCATATCGATCGAACTCATTACTTTAAGCCGTTCCATCAAAAGATGATTATTTAGTTCAGATGCAATGAAGAACGTCGTGAGTTCAAGGATCTCCTTTATCATTACAGTATTATCAGTATTGAAATTCTGTGCCCACATATAACCTAAGATACGTTCTCCGTACTTAAGCGGGAAAAGAACCAGACTGGAAACATTTGCGCTCTTAAGCGAAACACCCCATACCGGATCGATCGTGCATATTTTCTCCATATCATGCTCATCCTTAATGATGATGCATGTACTGCCCTGAAGTGTATTCTCCCAGTTTGAGACCATGTCATAGAAACTGTCGTCAATAATTCCGGTTACGGGAAGAATATCATCGGATCCGAGGGCTTCGGCCATGACCCGGCATTTCCGGGCTTCATTGTCGAGCAAAAGAATACAGCACTCTTCGGAACCGCAGATCCCGCGTATGTCACAGATGATCTCATCCATGGTCTTCTCAAAATCCGTCGAACCGCGGAGTTTGATGCAGGTCTGCAGCACTTTGGATGAAGCTTCAGCAGAGACATCAGACATCTTCTCGATATTTGCCTCAGGCGTTACCTCATAAGAATAGATACAGTATCCGGTGTTCTCTTCATCCGACTCCAGCGGAAGCATGAACATATTCAGCCAAAGTCCCATCTGATATAGACTGACATAAGTGTGCAGCGGCTCACCGCCAAAGGCCGAGCGGTAGCAGAAGTCTTCGAAATTCATATTCTTGGGAAAGCACATCTCGTATGGACATCCCGGAACAAAAGGCCTGCCGGTTATCATCTGAACATCTTCTGCATGAGCCTGATTTCCGGCAACTACTTTAATATTCCCATAAAGACCGTTTTCAAACTTATCAACGGAAATAATGCATGTTTTTGCCTTATACAGCTTCAATATTTCTTCAAAGAACATAGCAAAACCTCCTTAACAAAAACCGGACATGGAAAAGATATCTTTATTATAGGAAATGCCGGAACGATTTCCATAAACGCGAAAAACATTAACACTATTTTCACATAAATTTCCGGTTATCATGATCAACCGAAAGGGAAAAGCTTTACCTGTGCTTTCTTCTTAACGTCTCATCGTAGGAATAGTTCTGCTCCAGGAAGTCCTCGCCCTTTTGTTCTTCAGTAAAAGACAGACCCGGATATCCCAATTGCCTCAGCACTTCATATATCGCTACAGCGCAGGCATTTGAAAGATTAAGACACCTGCAGTCAGCATTCATCGGAATCCTGAAACACCTCTCCAGATTAGCCCTCAATATCTCCCCCGGAATGCCCGTGCTTTCTTTTCCGAATATCAGATAGATCTCCGATCTCGAAGCAGCTTCACGGAAATCAATATCAGAGGGCGGCACTTTGCCGTAACGCGTCATGAAATAGTATTCACCGTCGTTCCTGTCAGTAAAGTCCTTCCAGGAATCATAGAGTGTGTATTCCGCCCATGTTATGTGATTCGTCGATGCCCTTCTGAATTCGGGATTATCAATGTCAAAACCGACAGGTCCGATTATATGAAGCGCTGCGCCGGCGGCAACGCATGTCCGCATAATATTGCCGGTGTTCTGCGGGATCTCGGGCTCGAACAAAACAACATTTACTATACTCTTTTCCGTTCCGTCCATTTCAACTCCTGTCGGGATCCGCTTTCACATAGATAAGCATCTATATTTCCGTCGTATGGATTCAGGCCTTTTCCGCAGCGATCCTGCTTTTGCCTTTACTCTCTGTTTCAGTTTCTGATTCGGAAGGAATCACAAAAGAGATCCTGCTCGACTCAGCTGCAGCTTCGGCGATATTCAACATATGATCGCCGAGTCGCTCAAAGTCTGTAAGCATCTCGGAATAAATAACGCAGGCATCACCTGAACAAATACCGGATTTAAGTCTCTCGAGCTGGTGTTCCCTGTAATCATCTGTCATATCATCTATCTTCTGTTCCATTTGGGCCATCCTGATATGAACAGAACCGGGCTTGCTTCCCAAAAGGATGTTATATGCTTCCTTCGTGGTCTTTACCATCTGGCTTACTTCTTCCCTTGCCTTCTCCGAAAGCTTTAAGCCCTTGCTCTCAAGGAGATTCGCATAACCTGAAATGTTGGTGGCATGGTCACCCATTCTTTCTATATTACCGGTGATCTTGAACAGGGCGCTCATGGTGACGGCGTCCTTTTCAGACATATCAAAGACCATAGCATGGGAGATGTAGTAGGATATCTCTTTATTCAGATAATCAACATATTCTTCGGCCTCATTGATTGCCTGCTGCTTCTTTTCACTGTTATCGAGAACGGCTTCTATACTCATCTGGACATTATTGCCTGCCATAATGAGCATTCTGCTGATCTCATTGCAGAGTGCTCTTATAAGAACTTCGGTACCTAACTGGTTATTGGTGCTGATCATGTTCGGATTAAGATACTTCAGATACTGTACGCTGTCATCATCACCTTTCTTATCCGGAACGATGAGCTTAACAAGTTTAACGATGAGTTTTCCGAAAGGAAGCAGTATGATCGTTGATGCAAGATTGAATACCAGATGCATGTTCGCAAACTGTCTCGCTACGTCATTGGGAGACAATACCCTTACCCATTCGGCGATCGGAAGGATATAATATGCCGCTGTGAAGATAGCCGTGCCGATCACATTGAACATCATGTGAAGCATTCCTGCTCTTGTTGCGTTTCTGGATCCTCCGATCGAAGCAAAAACAGCCGTAACGCAGGTTCCTATATTAAGTCCGAAGATAATGAACATTGCCTGTTCAAGACCGATGAGCTGGGCTCCGGAAGCCGACATGGCCATGGCCTGAAGCACACCAACACCGGCAGCGGAACTCTGGATAATGATAACGAAGATTATTCCCACAATGATGCCTATGAAAGGATTGTTAATCGAAGCGAATATCTCTTTAACGATATCCATCTCGCTCAACGGCTCCATTGAAGTCTTCATAAGGGACATGGCGACAAAGATAAAACCTAAACCCGCGACGGCTTCTCCAATACTTCTGAGCTTCTTATCTTTCGTAAGAAGGCAGAAGAACGTGCCTAACAATGCAACGATCGGAGCTACAGCGCCTACATCAAAAGCAATGAGCTGTGCGGTAATATTTGTGCCGATATTCGCACCCATGATTACCCACAACGCCTGATAAAGGTTCATAAGACCTGCATTGACGAATCCGACAGCCATTACCGATGTTGCGGTCGAAGACTGTATCAGCGCGGTAATCCCGGCGCCTACGGCGACACCCATTATCCTGTTGCCCGTGAGTTTAGCAAGAACGTTTTTTAATTTATCTCCCGCGACTGCCTGTAAACTGCTGCTAGTAATCTTGACACTGTACAGGAACAAGGCCATTCCGGAGCAAAGCCCCAAAAGCGACGGCCAAACATCTACCATAAACGACATGCCTCCAATCGGCTATCTGAAAAACACTAACCAAACTTACTCTTTTTTACTCACAATAATAATATTGATGACAATATGAGTTGTCAAAGCATTTGCGCAAATATCAAAATAATTTTTCTGGAAAAAGACTATTATATAGACATTCGTCTATATGTCATCTTCTCCCTTCTTATGCCTGATAAATATGACCATAATGCAGGTTACTGCAATGCCTGCCAGAGATATAAGACATCCCGGTATCAGATACGGATACTTGTATGTGATCACGGTCTCTCCGCTGTCAACATAAATGAATCTGTTGAAGGCACTGAAACTGCCGCTGAAGATATCATGTTCTGCAAGTGTTGAATTGACACCGTCTTCAGGAGAATTGATGGTGATGGTGTTCTTTCCGTATGTTATATCCAACGGAACTATCTTTCTCTCGGGAACCTCAGTCTCTCCCGTTTCTATTATCCCCGCCAGAAGCTCACCGATAGCTTTATCCCTTGTAAGCGAGTAATAGTAAGTCAGGTTGTATCCGATGAAATTGATGTTATCGTTTGTGCCTTTCCCGTAGAACGGAAGTTCCTCGCCCAGCACTTCGGAGTAACCAAGAACTTCGGTCATGCCGTTGATATATACAGTCTTCCACTGCTTTAATTCATTAGGGAACAGTGCGATCTCCAGATCCCCGAAATACTTCGTCTTGAGCTTGGGGAATCCGTTATCGAACTGGACCGACTGGCATTCGACATCAAGGAATCTGTTGGTCTTACTCTCATAGTTCTCCGGTATTCCGTCGGCCAGCACATATACTTTGGTTCCTGATTCTGCTGCCTTAGTAATAAGATCCTCAGCAACATGGACATCGTGATACATGAATCCGTCAAGATATATGATGTCATAACCGGAAAGTTCTTCAAGCGTAAAGTCATCGATATACTCGCTTGGAGCTTCACATATCTTCGGGAACATCATGGAAATGTAATAAGCGCCGTTGCCTATTGCAATGCCGTCATAATGGCCGACCGTGCCGTATCTTCCCTCTATATTCGGATAGTGGTATACGACATATGAACCTTCGTCATATTCCTTAACATATCCTCTTACCGTTGCCGCCGTTTCAGCCTCATGCTCATTATAAGGATATACTGCTGCTGAATCTTTCCTGATCAGCACGGTATCACAGCCGTATTCAAGAAGCCTGTCAAACATGAAGTAATAATACCCGTTATCATATGCTTCGTTGATCTGGGTTATCTGCTGGCCCGTTGATGCAGCCTCCCAGCCCTGACCGAACAGCTGGCTGACCGTTCCGTTGTAATCCGTGAGATAGAAAACACCGTTAAAGATGCCTTTATTACTGTCGATAACACCTATTCTGCTCTTTGTAATGCTCTTTGCTTCATCGATCAGAGTACTCTCTTCCAGCCTCTCAAAATAGCCGGCTCCAAACGGATCGTCCTTGTAAGGCAGATATGTCTTGAAGCTGACTCCGCAGTCCAAAGCCAGCAAGGCCACAGATACGATAAGGATCGGCCTTTTCAGGCTGTCCCACTCGAGCATCGAGAAAAAGATCATGGCTGCCGCTATCTGCAGGAAACGCATCATCCACATAAGCGATCCTCCTGGCAGTGACTGGATGACCGGTGCTGCAGTATCAGACGTCAGTAAGATAATGATTATTGCAGTTATAAAACCCGCACGGGCTCTCTTTTTACTTGCTATGGCACCGAATAAAGCAAGCAGGAATGATATGAGGCCAAAATACGACAGGTCATATCCCTGCTTCAGTTTTTCGACAGGGTTCAGGGTCAGGAAAAGGCTCTGGAAATAATCATCAGCTGCCTGGACCGCATTGGAAGTATTAGATACCAGTCCTCCTCTGAGTGCAGGGAAAAGGAATACTCCGCTGAGAATGAAGCCAGCTGCCACTGCAACGATCAGTTCAAGATCTCTTTTGCGGGAGTGCTGGAGCCTGCCTGTTCCGGTAAAACAGCAAAGCCTGTATATGAACATGTAGATAAGGCAGGCAATAGCTACCATTCCCGTGTAACCCACATGGCAGGCACACATGACAAAAAAGGTTACGGCAGTTCCGATAAAGTTCTTTACGCCGCCCTTTTTCAGATATTCGTTGATAAACAGGAATGCCAGCGGGAAGACCGCCATAATAAGACATCTCGGAAGATTGCCTTCTGTGAACATAACGTGCAGGCTCTGAGGCATAAAGAACCACAGGACTCCGAAAAGGATCCCTAATACAGGCCTGTTCTTGACGGAACCTGCTATATTCCACGCAACTGCGCCGATAAGGTAAACTACCCCGCAGTAAACTGCAAAACCGTCAAAGACGTAATTCGAAGAAAAGATCAGCGGCATGCTCTTCGCGATAAACTGGCAGAATGCCATTAGATATGCCGCTACAGGAGGCCAGTAACGCATCAGTTCAACGCCGTTGTACCAGACAGGATTATAGAGAGGCCAGACTTCTCCGGCTTCGATGGAATTCATTATCCAGTCTCCCCTGTACAGGTGGTACATCGAGTCATAGCCTTTGAGCAGGACGCTGCTCCGGCTAACGGCCCAGATTATTACACAGGCCATGACCAGGTTGATCAGCAGACTTGAAAATGCGTATACTGTCTTCTTAATCGTTGAATCCAAAACTTCTCTCCAGTCTTCCTAAAGCAGCTTCGACTTCATCGGCATCAGCTTCTTCCTCAGCACCGCCGGCTTCAGGGAATCTGACCCCGTATGTTCTGACAGGAGTCTCACTTCCCTCAAATCTTTTCAAGTGGTAATCGATCGGTTTGACGGCCTCATCGATCTGTTTTGCAAAAAACTCCGTCATGTTCTCAAGCGAAGGGATGATCGCAGTAAAAGGTTCGATCTCATTTAAAACCTGATTCTGGTAAGGCTCGAAAACCCTGGTGATCATCTTTTCAGGTTCAGTGAACTTGATGATATTGTTGCCTGTTGTATAGACCGTGGCAACGAACTCCCAGGTGTGAGGATGTATCTCACCTTTCTTGCCGTCAAATACGACAAAGTGGCTTGCATTAAGATAAGCTTTTATTCTGTAATATCTGAGCATCTTTCATCCTCCTTAGACATTTACCAAAGTCTCGTATAAATATGTTGCGTATGTCATTTCATCGGTATTGTAGGCAAGGATATTCTCCGGAATGATCTCCTTGGGCAGTTTGCTTCTTATGATCTTCATGGCCTGATCTGCGTTCTTTCCGCCAAAGACGAGCAGGAATCCGTCCTTTCTGTATCTGAGCCATACAACATCATCTCCCAGGAGTTTGCTGTTTATGGAATAAAAACTCATCATCGAACCGACATCCAGGTTTATCCTTACAAATGCACAGGGGTATACGCCTCTCTCATCGATCCTGTGAAGGAGTCTTAATATCTTGCCTTCACCTGATATTATGGCCGCCTGGTTTCTTCCCATGACGACATTGTCCAGATAATCGATATAGTGATTGAGTTCGGTATTTACGGCTTTGATACTTTCCGTTTTTCTTTTTGCATCGATAAGCTTCGACGTAAAGTAGATGACCGCGATAACAAGAAGCGCGATAAGAAGGATTAGAACGATCAGAAGGTATAGCTTACTGCTGAGATAAGCATTATTGGAGAGCATGATCTCATAATCGGTAAGAAGACAAAGTCTGTATTCCGTGCCTGCATATTCGAAGATTATTCCCGACGAGATATATTTGGTTCCCTCAAGGGATATTATCGAGTGCTTAACCCTTCCTTTTACCAAAGTACCGAGGAACTCCTTTGCACTCTGGGTGTTATAGAAAGTATCTGTGGAGAATGTCTTATAGACATTTGTCTCGCTTATGCTCTTAACGAACAGGAAGTATTCGGAGTTATCAAGAGTCCAGTATCGCTGCGAAGTCGAATCGAGCATCTTGATCGTTTCCTCAACAAAAGCATCACCGGCTATATCACCGTATAATTCGATCTGTCTGGCAACGATCTCAACATAACCGTCCTGTTCCTGTGCATAGAGTTCTGCAACGCCCTGCTCGTAATTGTGGATCTGCCATACTGCAAATGCCGATAAGAGCACCGCTATGGCAAGAACAACAACAGTAATGAGGATCAGGCTTTTTCTTGACTGCTTATTCATAATATTCATCCTCGTAATTAACTAGTTCCCTGAACTTCTTTATAAGAGCAGATATCTTTCCGAGCTGCTCTCTGGCAGCCACACGGAATTTATCGAGCTCTCGTGTCAGAGTATCGGTCTTCCAGCTGCTCTGTGTATTGATGCTGTTAATGATTCCTGCAAGTCTTATAAAGAAAACGACAAAATTGTAGAACGGCAGGAGTGCGACCACCGGCCACTGCCGCCGGTAATAATCCCGGATATCCGGAAAAGGCTTCAGCAGATACAGTCCTATGTAGAAATACAAGTATCCGCAGATAATGTAGAAAAGGAATATTGCTCCCATTGAAAGCAAAACGGTAGTGCCTGAATAACCATAAGCCATGAGAACGATCAGAGCCAGATACCAGATCATTCTCGGGAACGCAAATGTGTGGTCGAAGAGGAGCGTGTGGATATTTGTATCATGCGCAAATCTCCATGGCCTGAGCTTACTCTGGGGATAAAGCCTTGCTACCTCAAGAGATCCTCTCTGCCAGCGCTGGCGCTGGGTATAGAGCTTGTTAACGCCTTCGATAGGATCGGTAAAATAGATCGCATCTACACAGATTCCGACTTTCTGCTTCTGGATATATCTCATCTGGAAAGTGATCTCGGTATCCTCCGAGATCGTCTCCGTATTATACAGATGGGACTTTCTGATGGAACTCATCCTGAATGCCGAGAAAGCTCCGGACAGCGTATACATCGAATTGGTCTCGGAAGCGTAATTCCTTCCTGCCAGGAATGCCTGAGCATACTCGGCAAACTCGATCCTCCTGAAGAGTTTTGATTTGAAAGACTTGTACTTTTCGATCTTGTCAGGTCTTATAAGGATAGAACCTGTAAGGCATGTGAATTCACGGTGATTCTCAAGATAAAGGACCATGTTGGAAAGAGCATATCTCTCCAGGTAACCATCTGAATCGATATTGATCAGATATGTTCCCTTACTGTTGTATATCGCGAGATTCAATGCCCTGGATTTGCCCTGCCCCGAATTAAGCCAGTTCATACGGAGATTGGGAAACTCTTTCTGAGCTCTCGCAAAAGCTTCAAAGCTCCTGTCCTGGCTCATGTTGTTTACAAGATATATCTCGATGTGCTCATTCGGATAATCGCTCTTATTGATGGATTCAAGGCATTCCTCAAGACTGCTCTCGGAGTTATAGACAGGAATGATAAGAACTATATCAGGCCAGATCGCCGGTCTCTCGATCTTCTCCTTCTTATGTTTCCGGTGAAGAAGGACAAAGAAAGAACCTATGGAAGGAAGCACTTCAACAAACAGCGGAATGATTATCCAGGCAATCCAGTAAAAGAACGGATTTACAAGATGCGTCATTATATTGTTCATGATGCACCACCCCCGTCTTTTGTCACGGCATCTTCTTTTTTGTTATATCCGAAATCACCTGTTCTCATCTTAAGGACATGGGGCTTCGTAAAGACGAAGAAATACAATATGACCTGAAGCACGTAAAAGACGATCCTTCCTACTATCGTGTGTGCAACATAGTAATAATCCGTTCCGAGGAAATGGATCATCGTACAGATAACGCCTATTCTGAAAGCATTGGTAAGGAGCGTGTAAAGGGTTCCGATGACGCCGACATAGATACGCTCGGGAATGTTGTAGATACCATAGAAAGAGAGCAGCGACAGGAAAGCCGATATCTCAATAAAACCGGAGCATTCAAGATCGATATTAACAGTGATGGCACCTTTCGCCGATTCGATAAATATTACTCCGTAACGGTAATATGCCTGATAGAAGCCTGATACTTTTCCGAAAATACCCGCTAAAGCTGCGACCAGTCTTGCAAGCGGCAGGACAAGCCAGCCTTTCGCGAATATCATAAATAGAAGGAATAATCCGCAGGAACCTAGAAGGTATCTCCAAAACTTTAACTCCGCTTTTCTAAGTACCCTAAGAAGCCATATCCACAAGGCTATAGCGGCGGCAGAGATAATATATATCATCCGGCCTTCTTTCTGCGATTAATTGTGAAATACGACCCTGCCGCAACGGTCGATAACAGAGCAACGAAGACAGGACCGGTCGAGACACCCGAGGTCTCAAGCATCGGCCAGCCTACTCTGTGGAAATGGACAAATATGGATTCAGACTCAGAAGGCTCTATTCCTCCTGCCTCTGCAAGTGCCGCGATATCGAACCAGAATTCTGTCTCATCCTGATGATCTTCTATCGTGACATACATCTCACCAAGATAATGGTCAAGCGAAGAGATATCATCGAGGCTTGCGGACAGTCCGGCATCGGAATAATAGAACAGCGCATAATGATGTGTGCCGTCAGACATGGACCTTGCGCTTGATGCGCTCCAGTCAAGGCTGCCGTCAGGACCGAGCTCAACTGCTACGAGCTTTGTGTGCGCATATCCGAAAAGAACGGTTACCTCAAGGAATTCGGTTCCGTACTTATATCCGGTATCCTGCTGGCTGAATTCATTAGCAATGCAATGGACATAAGCGATGCCGTCCCTTTGGTAGATCGAACCTTCAGCATCATTGTAGTTGTTGTTCATTCCGGCTGTGTCGTACTGGATGGTCGTAACCGGATAATAATCCCAGTCATGATAGTCGCCGTCGATCTCTATCTCTGATCCATCATTGTAAGGACCGGGTGTCGGAGTCGGATCATCAGGATCGTCAATAATGATACCGCTGCAGTCAGCCACATCAGTGATGATGTCCCCGCCGAGATAATATCCGAAGTTGATGGTTGAAGAATACTGCGGAAGCATATCTGACGGAATGGCTATCTCTGTCAAAGTGGCAGCTTCCCACTGTGAATATTCACTGTTGAAAGCTACGCGGATGCCGCCGTTATCGGCTGTAAGAACTTCCCCAGTCTCGACATCGGTAACTTCGATTATATTTCCTGCTGCACCGTTATCTTTGACTGATATTACGAGGACATAACCGAGATCAGTCTTTATATTGAACTGTCCGTGAGTATTCCAGTGATCACTCGACCATGAAGCGGAATTCTGCTGGACCTCATCCATATAGATATAGATCCAGTCTCCGTCCCATACCATTGCAACATTATTGACGCGGCTGCTCTCACTTAAGCAGTCGTATTTGACTACGCTGTCCCAGTCACTGAAGTCGCCGTCGATCTCGATGCCTGAATATGATTCGCATTTTACAGATATTGCTAAAAAAGAGGTGACGAAAGCAGCGGCAGCGATTCCGCTGAATGCCTTGACTATTTTATTTTTTAAAGACCTATTCATAGTCACCTCCATAATATTGCGTGGATTATAGCACATCAAAATGTAAAATGTGGCAACTTTGTGACGTAAATATTAAATTTCTTGGCAAACATATTATTAATTGCTCGATAAGTCAAAAATATTGATCATTTTCAATGCAAAGACCTTGATATTATTCCAATAACTCTAATCAGATTTCCGCCCGGATTGTGTTAGCATTTTGAAAAGCGGACAATCGGTCAGACAGGGTGGTCTTTCATGGCAGACAAAAAGAAATTCTGGACACTCAGATACATCATAATCAACGCAACTTATTTTGCTGTTTACAGCGGGATACATGCGTATGCTTCCGTCTTTCTGCTCGAAAAGGGTTTCTCAAACACACTTATCGGCATCACGCTTGCCCTGGCAAACATCCTGTCCGTCATATTCCAGCCGTTCATTGCCGGTCTTATAGATAAGCAGGGAAAACTCACGAACCGCAATGTCTCAATGGCATCGACCGCACTCCTGCTCGCAGGTTCCGTCCTGCTGCTTCTGATAAAGAACGGAATCGTTGTCATATTCATCATCTTTGCATTGATATATATGGTCCAGATGGTGTACCAGCCGATAATTACGGCGATGTATTTCGAATATGAAGCTGCAGGATGCCATATATACTACGGTCTCGCGAGAGGATTGGGATCGGCGGGATTTGCAGTCACTTCTGTCTTTACCGGAATGGCAATAGGAAGATTCGGCGTGAACATTCTGATGATACTTGACATCATTTTCCTTTCGGTCGCACTCGTCGTACTGTACTTCTTCAAGAAACCTGACGTTAAGACCGTTGAGCCTGAGAGCAGTGAGGCCGCTCACAATAATCTTTTCAGCTTCATAAAGACCTATCCTGACTTTATGCTTTTCGTGCTCGGAGCAGTATGCTTTTTCTTCGCACACAATGCGATTAATGATTACATGATCCAGATAATATCGCCCCTCGGCGGGACCGAGACGCAGATGGGAACAGCCGTGTTCATAGCTGCCCTTCTGGAGCTCCCGACAATGGCACTTATCGATAAGATAATGAAGAAGGTTTCCTGCAGGAATCTGCTTCTTTTTGCAGGTGCGGCCTTCCTGATCAAGACCCTTCTCATGCTCGTCGCTACAAATATGGTACTAGTTTATGTCAGCCAGGCCATGCAGATGTTCGCGTATGCGGTCTTTATTCCCGTCTCTGCATATTTTGTCAATCAGACTATGGCGAGGTTCGACCAGGTCAAAGGCCAGGCCTATATCAACTGCTCCATTACCCTCGGAGGAGTTTTCTCGAGTCTCATATGCGGAAGACTCCTGGATCTGAAGGGTCCTCACTTCATGCTTATCGTAAGCCTGGCGGTCACCACTGCAGGCCTGCTCATAGCATTCGCTGCTCTGAAGATGTGGCGCAAAAACTCAAATTCCTGTGGCAATATTGAGGAAAAGGGCTCTTAAACAAAATTCAGTATTGAACAATAAATAGTACCGCGTTATACTCCCCTTAAAACAGGATGCACGGGGTTCATATAATGAGTAATGACTGCTGTCTGAAATATCCTTTACTGATGGTTCACGGAATGGGTTTTCGTGACAGAAAGCATCTTTGCTATTGGGGCAGGGTTCCGAAGACATTGGAATCAATGGGTGCAAAGGTCTTTTTCGGACATCAGGATTCCGTGGGATCCGTCGAAGGAAATGCAGACATCATTGCCAGAAGCCTTGATGAGGTCCTTAGGATCACCGGAGCGGAAAAGGTAAATATCCTTGCGCATTCCAAGGGCGGTCTCGAAGCAAGATATCTCATAAACCACGGATATCACGACAAGGTCGCTTCTGTAACCACTATCGATACGCCCCATCACGGTTCCAGGACCGTCGATTTTCTCATGAAGACTCCGAAATGGATAGTTAAGACCGCCGCCAAAGGTACGGATATCTGGATGAAGATACTTGGTGACAAGAATCCTGAATGCTACCGGTGCTTCGATCTTTTTACCACTAAGACCGCCGAGCAGTTCAATATTGATAATCCAGCTCCTGACAATATCTACTGCCAGAGCTACGCTTTCAAATGCAAGGGTTCATTCTCGGATCCGGTATTCTGCATCACCTACCCTGTCATCCGCAGGTTCGATGGTGATAATGACGGAATGGTATCCGTAACTTCCGCCAAATGGGAAAACTTCAAGGGGGTTCACACTACTCCTTCATACAGAGGCATCTCACATGCAGATGTCGTAGATCTCCGCAGGAGAAGATTCACGTCACGCAAGCCCGGTTCTGACGAAGAGGTCAGCGATATAGCGAACTTCTATGTAGACGTCGTAAAAGAACTTAAAAAGATGGGCTATTGATTCTTCACGGACATTATACTTTATGATCTTAAGCCCGGCTGTAATGCCGCCGTATAATAATGTCATTTCCGTTGGAATAATATTCAAAATCTATACTAAACAGATATGTTTTACTTTATAATCTAGGCATCGTTTTTATGCGGAGGTGATCTATATTATGACTTTTGAAGAACTGATGACTTATGCCATTGAACGCGACTGTTCTGATGTGCACATTACCCAGGGTACCAATCTTGCTGTCAGAAGATACGGTATGCTCCATATACTTGATGAGCGTCCCACACATGAAGAAGCGCAGGATATGATCTATACGATCCTGACACCGGAAGAGATCGCACGTGTTGAGGCAGGAGAGGACGTTGACGTCGGACGAATGATCGACAATGGTATCAGAGTCAGAGCCAATGTATATCATCAGCGTAATAACCTGGCATGCAGTATCCGTCTGCTCATGGCAGAGATCCCTGAATTTGAGGCTTTAGGCCTTCCTGAAGTAATCAAATCACTTGCTACGGCAAACAACGGTATCATCCTTGTTACCGGCCCTACGGGTTCAGGTAAGTCGACCACACTTTCCGCTATTGTAGACTACATCAACAGAAATGTTGCAAAACATGTAATCACGATCGAGGATCCTATCGAATATATCTATCCCCATAACCGCGCAATGATCCACCAGCGAGAATTGGGACGTGACGTAAAATCATTCGCTTATGCGCTCCATTCGGCTCTCCGTGAAGACCCGGATATCATCCTTGTAGGTGAGATGCGTGATTTCGAGACTATATCAGCAGCTATTACCGCTGCTGAGACCGGACACCTCGTCCTCTCAACACTTCACACGCAGAGCGCCGCACAGACGATCAACAGGATCATCGACGGATCTCCTATCGATCTTCAGGCAACTATCCGTTCCCAGTTTGCTGCAAGCATCCGCGGTGTTGTATCCCAGCAGCTCCTGCCTACATCCGACGGCAACGGCCGCGCACTCGCGACAGAAGTCATGGTTGGCACCAGCGCTATAAAGAGCCTTATCCTTGAGGATAAGATCCAGATGATCCCAGGCGCTATCCAGTCCGCTTCTCTCCAGGGAATGCACACTCTCAACAGTGATCTCCAGAGACTTGTTAACTTAGGTCTCATTACGAGAAAGACAGCAATCGATGCAGCTTACGATCCGAACGAACTCGAGAAGCTGATCGGTGTTACAAATTACGGTTTCTGATCCTGATAACGGCTAGGGGCCCGGCATCACGATGACGGGGATTCAAGTTGAAGTCACATCTTTAAAGTAATAGAATAAAGGTCTGTGAATACCATCATTTACAGACCTTTATATTTTTTATGGGAGTATGCCGTTAAGTGAATCTCTTAAAGATCCTCTATATAGATCCCGGTACGGGAGGAATGCTGTTTTCCGTTCTGTTCGGACTCTTCGGAGTGGCATTATTTTCTTTGCGCGCATTGCTTATGAGGGTCAAGTACCGTTCAAGCGTAGATAAGAATTCCAGGCTCTACGATCAGAAGATCCCAATCGTTATCTTCAACGAACACAAAAGATACTGGAATATCTTTGAACCGATCATGGATGAACTGGATAAGAAAGACAAAAAGATCGTATATCTTACCTGCTCTGAAGATGATCCCGCATTCAAAAAAGAATACAAAAACATAACCTGTGAATATATAGGAGAAGGAAACAAAGCCTTCTCCAAGCTCAATCTCCTGAACGCCTCCGTCGTCTTCTCGACTACTCCGAGTCTTGATGTCTTCCAATGGAAACGCTCGCAAAATGCTGACTGCTATATTCACATAATGCATGCCGCAAAAGATATCACCCTTTACCGCATGTACGGAACCGATCATTACGATGCCCTCATACTTTCCGGTGAGTATCAGATAAATCAGGTCAGGGAACTGGAAAGAATGCGCGGGATAAAACCCAGGGATGTGGAACTCTGCGGCGTTCCTTATCTGGATGAGATGAAGAAAAGACTGGAATCAGCAGGAGAAGTTCCTCCTCATGAACGGACAGTTCTCCTGGCTCCCTCCTGGGGCGAGAGCGGAATACTTTCAAGATTCGGCGAAAGACTGATCGATTCACTGATCTCCACCGGATATAAGATCATCGTAAGACCTCACCCGCAGTCTTTCGCTGTGGAAAAAGGCATGCTCGATAAGCTCATGTCCAAATACAACGATACTTCCAAGGTCGAATGGAACCGTGACATCGATAATTTCGAAGTGTTAAGGCTCTCGGATATCCTGATATCGGATTTCTCAGGCGTCATGTTCGAATTTGCCATGGTCTTTGATAAGCCCGTTATCTATACGGATACCAAATTCGACGCGAGGCCGTATGATGCGGACTGGCTCGAAGAAACACCCTGGACTTTCAGGATCCTTCCCGATCTCGGACTTGAACTCAACGATGAAAATGCAGGTGATGTCAAAGCATTGATAGACCGGTGCATTGAAGATCCTTCTTTTACTGCAGGACGCGAAAAAGCACGTTCCGACATATGGGTTAATATCGGAGAAGGAGCGAAGAGATCGGCTGACTTCATAATAAAGGAATATGAAAAGACGGTTGCAAAAAAGGCCGCAGATGAACGTGAAAAAAGAAAAAACGCGAAGGCCGGTAAAAAGGGGATAAAAAGCAGATGACTGTCCTGACAGTACTCTACACTTTGATAATTGCCCCGCTGGAACTTCTCTTCGAAGTCATATTCTCTATTGCAGACAGAATAACGGGAAATGCCGGACTATCGATCATCTGCCTGAGCATCGCTATCAATTTTCTTGTCCTTCCATTATATAAGCGAGCAGACGAACTTCAGGCGGAAGAGCGTGATATCCAGGCCAAAATGGCATACCGCATCAAGCGTACAAAGCAGACATTCAAGGGTGACGAGCGTTTCTTCATGCTTCAGGAGTACTACCGGATAAACAATTATAAACCGATCTACGCGCTCAAGAGTTCGGCTTCCCTGCTCCTTCAGATACCGTTCTTCATCGCCGCATACAGGCTCCTTTCAGGGATGGAGAGCCTTAAAGGAATGCCGTTCGGATTTATATCTGATCTCGGCAGAGAAGATGCCATATTCATGATCGGAAGTTTTCCCGTTAATGTGCTTCCGATACTTATGACCCTTATCAATATCGTCACGGGCATCATATATACCAAAGGACATCCTCTTAAATCCAAGATACAGGTCTACGGTCTTGCCGTAGTCTTCCTTGTATTGCTTTACCACTCCCCTGCAGGACTCGTATTCTACTGGCTCCTTAATAACGTATTCTCACTTATTAAGAATGTATTCTACAAACTCAAAGATCCGAAAAAAGCTGCAGGCATCGTACTAGCGGTTTCCGGCGCGGTATTGCTGGTCCTGACGGTAATCAATAACGGACTGGACCTAAGACAGAAGATCCTTCTTTCAGCAGGCTGCATCTTACTTGCTCTTCCGCTTGTAAGCAATTACATCAAAGCAAAGCCTTCGGCAAAAACCGAGCCTTCCGGGAACAGCAGATTCGTATTCTTTGCCGGAGCCTCGATGATGGCCCTTTTCACGGGTTTTCTTATTCCTACCAACGTTATCAATGCATCAGTTGCAGAATTCGTTGATGCCGTTAATCCGTCCGATCCGATCTTATATGCAGTGAACGCTCTTCTTTTATCCGCAGGTATATGGGTACTGTGGGGCGGCGTGTTCTATTTCTTCATGAATAAAAAAACTAAGAACATCTTCAACGAAGCGGTATGGATCATCTGCGGCATTTCCGTTGCCGATTACATGCTGTTTGGCACGAAGCTCGGCATACTCTCATCGACTCTACAATATGATATATCTCCCTCTTTTACGGTTAAGGATTATCTGTTAAATCTTATCGCCGTATCAGCGGTCGCTACGCTTTTCCATATCATCTATTCTAAGATGCCGAAGATTCCCAATATGCTCCTTATCGTGGGAATAGTATCGATCACCGCTGTCGGGTTCCTTAATTCCGCAGAGATCATGGGAATGTATAAAAGGTACTTAAGTTTTATCAATCCCTCCGAGGAAATGCCTCAGATAACCCTCAGCAGGAACGGACAGAATGTTATAGTCCTTATGCTCGACAGAGCCTTAGGAGATCAGGTGCCTTATATTTTCAATGAAAAAACCGAGCTTGTGGAGCAGTATGACGGATTTACATATTACCCGAACACAATATCCTATGGAGCGCATACGGTCTTTGCTTCTCCGTCTTTGTTTGGCGGATATGAATATACGCCTGATAAGATGAATGCCAGAACTGAAGAACTCCTTGTAAATAAACACAATGAAGCTTTGAAAGTAATGCCTGTACTATTCTGGGAAAACGGTTACGATGTCACTGTCTGCGACCCTTCAATGGCAAATTACACTTTGGTACCTGACCTGTCTATCTATGATGATTACCCGGATTTCCACTGCTACAACACGGAAGGAAAATTCAATTTCTTCACAGATGATGCAGACGGTTCAGGCAGTTCTAAGCTTATGTCCGAACGCATAAACGAGATCCGCAACCGTAACTTCTTCTGCTTTTCCATAATGAAGATCTCTCCGCTCTTCCTGCAGGAAACGATCTACGACGGCGGTCTCTATAATGAAGCATCATCGGTATCCGGAACTGCAGACGGAGCAGTATACACGCCTTCTATTGTTCAGCACATTACAGGGCTTTCGACAGCAACGGGATATGATTATAACTTTATCCATGCATACCCCGTTCTCACCAATCTGTCAGGCATTACAGAAACTGATGACAGTGCGGATAACACATTTTTGCTGCTGGTGAATAATACGACCCACTGTCCTTGCCTTTTGCAGGAGCCGGATTATGTTCCAGCGATCAGCGTCGATAACACGGCTTACGATTCTGATCTGTCCGAGAGATATACGATCGGGAACGTTACCATGAATATGACGACCAATGAACAGGTTACTCATTATCACGTAAACATGGCGGCCTTCCTTAAGCTCGGCGAATGGTTTGATTATCTGCGCGAAGAGGGCGTCTACGACAATACAAGGATAATAATCGTCTCTGACCACGGCGGGGATATAGGACAGTTTCCCGTGGACTGCAACGGTACGGATATGGAATCCTATTTTCCTCTGTTAATGGTCAAAGACTTCAATTCCTCCGGATTTACCGTATCGGATGAGTATATGACAAATGCGGATACTCCGACGATCGCAACTTCGGGGCTTATCAAAGATCCGGTAAATCCATTTACTGGTAATCCAATCAATTCAGAGCAGAAATACGATGCGCCGTATATTTTCTTCTCCAATGATTTTGAAATAGATTACAGCGGCAGCAATACATTCCTTCCGGGCTCATGGTTTACGGTCGAAGGTAATCCGCACTTGCCAGAGAACTGGAAATATCTTGGAGACTGGTAACTCCTGTCCGGCTTGCTGTTATATCAGGAATATTCCAGGGTGTATAATAAATTATTGTTTTTCTTGTAATATCAAGCTCTTTTAGGAGGTAGTAACATGCGACTGACCGTTTCGGATAAGAGCCGGCTGAAGAGAGCTTCAGGGCTTCTTGTTGCAATGATGTGCATTGTACTGATACCGACGATAAGTCTGGCGGCGGGATACGGGCCCGCCCGTGCTCCTGATACAGCTTCTTTTGCTACTGACCTGGCATTCTACGGGGGTGCCTTTTCAACGGCGGTAACCGCCTCTGTTAACCCTACAGCCACAATGGCTGTCCTGGCCATCCTCGGTTCTATAGAGAATGCTGCAATATATTCTCCTGATTCGGCATTTCTCTGCAATGTAGCCGATTTCCTGAACGGCATCCCGATCCTCAGAGAGATCGGTAAGCTCCCTATCGCCAATCCGTGGGCCGCAGTATTCCTCACACTGATAGCAGCAGCTCTGATAGTTATCCACTCTTTCGCGGAATCAAAGATGGTGTCAGAAGAGACCATAGACAAACTGGATAAGTTAGTCGGTTACATTTGCACCGTATCTATAGCACTTCTTCCTTTCGTAACTACAGAAGCCCTTGAAGCCGATCCGCCCGGAGTTAAAGGCGGCGCCCTGGCAGCACGCACTTTCCATTTTATTGGCGCAGCCAAGACCTCCGCGCCCGGCTGGCAGACATATATTCTTGCAGGCATAACGGTGATCGCTATCACGATCTTCTATTACTGCAACTACACATGTATGGATAACTGGGAAGTAATCGTAGCAGCCGTGCCCGTTAAGGGTACGAGCCTGATCTGGCAGATCATCAAGGCTTTCCTTCATATGATACTTGTGCTGTTGCAGATATTCGCGCCTGTCGTAAGTTTCATCGTAAGTATCCATCTTGCTGTTGCGGGCCTGTTCCTTTTCAGGATACTGAAAAGGGTGGCGCAGTACTACAAGGACATCTATGTTTACACCATTCTCCGTAAGATCTTTAAGCGCAACGATCCGGTCCCGAGAGTCGAAAAACATGTTCCGAAAAGACTCCGCAAGCTCTATCCTACAATGGAGATAGCAATGTCGGTTTATACTTTCCACGGATTCGCCCGCCTTGCAAAGCGTTCAAGGATCTGGCTTATCAAAGACGGCGATAAAGTCGACCTCGTATATAAGAGACTTATACGCAAACCCTATATCATCTCCTGGAACGATCTCCGTGAAAAGCATAAGAACCAGCCGGTGTATATTGAACAATGCGCAAGATTCTTAAGGATACGCACCGAAGACAGAAAACTCGAGCTTATCATGTCAACGCGTTACAAGCCGGAGACCGCTATGCTGTCTCAGCTTCTGGATCTTAAGGATTTCGGTCCGGTCAAGGAAGAGATCAAAGAGACCAAAAAATCCAAACGTAAACTTCGCCGGAAAAAGGCCGCAGCAGACGCTGTCTGATCACAGCCGGTAAATTAAGAACAAATAAATACTGCCGTATGACTTATTCATGCGGCAGTATGTTTTTCTCGTAGTAATGTTTGATGATCGATCTTCTGGTAACTATCCCTATGAATATCCCCCGGTCATCCGTAATAGGCACGAAGTTCGTCTCCATTGATCTTATGATCAGATCCTCGATGGACGAGCTGATGGATACCGGCTGGTTCTTGTGCGTGTTCAGCCCTATATCCGTAAGCTTGAACTGTTCGAGATTCTCTATCGCCATGGTATGCGGCTCCCCGCCTTCGCCCTTAACGATGAACCACAGAAGATCGCCCTCGCTTAATGTCGCTATATAATGGCCCTCACGGTCAAGGACAGGAACAGCCATATATGAACTGCTGTGCATCTTTTCCAATGCCTGTCTGACAGTGTAATCGGAATAAAGATATGTTATCTCCTGTTTGGGACGTGTGAAAAAAGCAATATTCATATCAGGCTCCGCCGAGATCCTTATCTATCCTTACCTGGAAAGGAGTTGCTGTAAGTCCGTTCTGCGCATGAAGAGGCGTAGGGCCGTATGAGAAGAACGCGTATCTTACCTTCGAAGGGAATTCAACCATCGGGCAGGAAAGCAGGACGGTCTTTCCGTCAAAGTCCACATTGGCCTCCGCGGGGAAATACTTGCCGTCATCACCGGCGACCTCGAATCCTGAATCATCCGGACCGAAACCAGTCGTCATGTTCAATAACAGGTAATCTCCGCCAAAGGAGATCTCAACTCCCTCGCCGCGTCTTGCATCAATGATAAACGGCGATACGGCATCAACTTTCTCGAAACCATATACGAACTTCTCGGCAAGCAGTGCGAGCCTGTCACCGGGTGTCTTCTTATCAGACGGGAACAGATTATTGAATTCACCGCAGTCGACTATAACGGCCATATATACATTGGGCATATCGATAGCGACGATCTGCTGCTGCTCGCGCAGGAGCGGCCATGACATATCGTCGTAATTCATATATTTTCTGTCTTTGGAAATATACATAGGAAGCTGGCAGAAGATGAACGGCAGCTGGTCATCGAAGAATACATCGCGCCATTCCTTGATCATCGTCTCGAATACGTGTCCGTACTCAGACTGGTGACCGTCAGTATCCGCTTCTCCCTGATAGAAGATAACTCCTCTTAACGTATAAGGCGCGACACGGAGGACCATGCACTCGAAAGCAGCTCCCGGGTGTCTTGCTGACTTATGTCCTACCGGTGCCGGCCAGGGAGCAGGTCCGAGCATCAGATCTGCCTCGGGATAAGTGATCCACGGATCATCTTTGAGCACTTCCTGAAGCATCTCATTATACTTTTCGTACTTCTCTTTATATTCGGCTTCAGCCTCATCATATTCTTCTGGAGTGAGTTCCGAAGCCGCATCATCAAAATCCTTGATGTACTGTCTGCCTTCTTTTGTCGTAAGCAGTGATTCAACGCTCTGCCAGTTGTCTATCGTTGATCTCGTGGAGCAGCACTGGATGATACCGATCTTGGCATCAAGTCTGGATTCGAGTTCTCTTGCAAAATAGAAAGCCACGGCACTCATCTGGCCGGCAGTCTCACTGGTGATATCCAGCCACTCGGTTTCAGCCTCTGCCTTAGCCTGGGCTTCATTCATATGACCGAAGGAAGGTACCTTATAGAATCTGATCTCGGTCTTGCCGATCTTCGGAATGATATACTTGGCAAATTCTGATCTGACCAGCGGGTATTCCATGTTGCCGCCGCCTGCGGCAAGCCATACCTCACCCGCATATACGTCCTTTATAACACGCTGCTCGGTATCATTTTCAAATACCCTGATCTCATAAGGTCCGCCGGGTTCCTCGACAGGTTCCAGGCAGATAAGGAAACTGCCGTCCTGCTCTGTTCCGCAGGTGCCTGAAGAGACCTCATCCCCGTCCTTGTACAGAGAGGCTCTGATAACACAAGTCTTATCGGAATAACCGAAAATACGGAGCTCTGCGCCCCACTGGAAGACCATCTTATCTCTGAAAATGCCGTTAAGTTTTATTGCCATACCAAGATATTATAACAAATAAGCATGCAACTTTCTTACAAGGTTTGTTGATAATTACAAACAACGACCCGTTTCAGAAAAGTGTCGAACAGAAGACTACGGCCTGTGCGGCATCTCCGTTTATCGTTATGCTTCCCTGCGCAACTGCTACCGTAAAATTCTTTTCTCCGTTTAATACGGCAGCAAAAGTCTCTGCATCGGCATCGATATAAAAAGGAGCATTTATGTACTCATAGGGAGCTACCTCAGGTGTTCCGTCTTCGATCTTCACATACAGGGGAAGATTATCGAGGTTACCGTTTAAAGTTATCTGCGTAGCCGTATCCTGAAGGAAAGAAACGCTTGATGCCTTCTCTTCCACAGCTCTGAAAATGCTTCCGAATGTAGGTTCGACTTTCTTTTTTGCCATTAAGACCACCCCTTTGTGTTTTATTCTTTAACAGCCCCGCTCTCAAATCCCAATATCCAGGACACCGGAACGATCTTTGAAGCAAGGTGTAATAACTTCTGTGAAAAAGGATATACGAACAGCCTTCTTCCTTTGACTGATGCCTTAAGAGACTTCCTTGAAAGCTTTACCGGATCGATCACGAAGTTCTTGCGCCAGTCCGTAAAATCCGTCTCTTTTCCTTCCGTGGCTCTTCTCTGAAAATCCGTGGCAACAGGCCCCGGGCAGACAGCCATGACATCTATTCCACGGTGCTTAAGTTCGCAGCTCAAAGCTCTCGAGAAAGATATGACATAAGATTTGCTCGCCGCATAACATGCAAAACCCGGCTGGGGAAGAAATCCCGCAGAGGATGCGATATTTATTATCTTCGCTTTCCCGTTCTCATCCGGTTTCATGTAAGGCGCAGTGATCCTGATCATACGGCTTAATGCGCTGCAGTTGATGTTTATGGTGTCGGAAAGAGCCTTGGCAGGCTTATCCATGACCTGTCCTTTGATGCCCATTCCGGCAGAATTGATAAGAAGACCCACTACAGGTTCTTCTGTGCTGAGTCTATCCTCTATTATCCTGATACCGGATTCATCAGAAAGATCCGCAACGATCGGAACCACCTTACCGTTACCGACGGAAGAAGCCAATTCCTTAAGCGCATCCTCACGCCTTGCCACAGCCCATATCTCATCAAAACCGGATTTAAAGAATTCACCGTTATCACACGCAAGGAGCTCTATAAAAGTCTTTCCTATGCCTGATGAGCTGCCTGTTACTATTGCAATCCTTTGGTACATAAAAGCTTCTCCTGAAGAGGAAGTTCCGTACCTTTAATAATACACTCTACAAAAAATTATTAAAAGAGAATGTCTTTGAAACAGACCCTCTGCTTATTGTTGTCATAATCGAAACAATGTCTGGAACCGCCTGCGCACCACTTCTCCCATTCGCACTTCTGACAATCACTGCAGAGCGTGGACAAGGGCTTTCTGAATACCCCGAAACGGTTAAACCATACATCGCTGAACTTGTCCTTTGCTATGTTGCCCTGGACAAATTCCGGTCTTTCTTCTATATCAAGGCAGGCGGTAATATCACCGTTTATCCTTACGGCTGCCGTATGGGTTCCCGCTCCGCAATAGAAGAACCAGTCTCTTACATCTCTTTCGTACTCCAGTCCCAGGAAATGTGAGCATCCGTAATTTACCGGTATTCCCTGCTCTCGCTTTTCGCGTATGTAGTTAAAAAGATATCTCTGGTCATCCGGTGTTAAGAGAAGTTCGGGATAATCCAGAGCTCTTCCCATCGGTTCTATACCGATCACACGCCATGAATCAAGATCAAGCTTATCTAGTATCTCATAGAGTTCATCAAGCTCGGTGATATTCCTGTGATTGACAACGGTCGTCACCTGAATATGTCGGAATGCTTTGCGGTCGATCAGGTTTTGGATGCCCTGCATCGCCTTGTCGTAACCGCCCTTAAGCCCCCTTTGCCTGTCATGGGTATCACGCAGTCCGTCTATGCTTACAGACACAGTTCCCATTCCGGTATCTTCGAGCATCTTCGCAACTTCTTTGGTGATCAGTGTCGCATTCGTCGTCATGCCCCAGCGGAAGCCCTGTCTGTCAGCATAACCAAGCAGTTCCGCAAAACCGGGATATAAAAGCGGTTCACCGCCGGTAATACAGAGCTGGAGCTTCTTCAGATCAAAGTGTTCTTTTACATCATCCAGTACGGCTTTGAAAGCTTCAACATCAGGACCGTGTCCGAGACCGGGCGCACAACTGCTTCCGCAATGAAAGCACTTCTCATTGCAGCTTCTGGTCAATTCGAAAAACAGATAGATAAGGTCAGGTTCCTTGAAAAGCCTTGCGCGTTCTTCGGCTTTCCTGTCAAGAAATACCTTCTTGGCTTCTTCGATTTCCAAAGACATAGATCAGATTTCGTCTTCCGGCGGAGGTCCGTAAACATCTTCCTCGGGTCCGTCGATAGGATAATCCGGCGGAGGTCCGTAAACATCTGTCTCCGGGGTTTCAGTCAGATCAGCGGAAGGCTTGAACGGCCTTTTTTCAGTCGTCTCTTCAGTCTCCGTAACCGTCACGACAACATCGTCCGGCGGAGGTCCGTAAACGTTGGTCTCCCTGGTAGGAGCCGGCGGTCCGTAAACGCAGCTTTCCACTGCCAGGCTCAGAGCTCCGATTCCCGCTATGATCGCTGCGAAAGTTAAAGGCTTCTTAGATCTTTTCATAGTCATTATCCCCCAGGGAGTTTTCCCGGATCATTCTGTTTTATCTTCGCCGGAAGGATCCGGTGTGCCTGTATCTTCTCCGGCAGCCTGTCCGTCTGCCCCCATAAATCCGGCCATAGGTCTGGATGCCGTAGGCGCCGCCTTGGAATTCGGATCCATGATCGAAGGTCTCTGTCCTTCAAGAGCTGCACCCATAGCCGGAGCAGTCATCTTTTTCTTCATTTCGCGTTCTTCATCAACAATGGCAGAGGGTCTTACGATTCCGCCGTATGCAGATGATACAAACTCATCCTGATCTTTCGGAGTCTGCTCACGCTCACTGTGAGCTCTCTTAAAGAAAGCTGACTTCCGCGTCTGGGCACTTTCTGCAATGCTGGTGTAAGAGGATTTAGCCTGCTCTTCGCTGCGCTTCTTTGCTTCCTCCTCTTCAATGCGCTTCTGTTCCTCACGCATTCTGGCTTCTTTTGCTTCATCGCTCTCTTTAAAAGCAGATATATTCGTTCCGGGAGCCGCCCATACAGGAGCCCTTCCGGAATTGTTGTATGCCTTACCTGCAAGGATGGTTCCCAACTGGTTTGAATTCGAAGATGCTTTTGCACGTTCTGCCGAGATCGACGGTCCGCCGGTATGCTTCGATGCCGAAGCACCTACACCGGAAGAAGCACCGCTCTTAAAACCGCCATATGGATTCTTCGGCTTATCGGCTGCTGCCTTGGCTTTGTTCTCGGCTTTGGTCTCAAGCGCCTTGCTGTAACCCGCTTCAGATGCCATGGCGGAAATACCGGGTTTAATTCCGTTTTCGGAAGAAGCGATAGTAGATTTAAAGACTTCCGAAGTCTTGCTCTGCTTCCTGGCCATCTCAGCCTTAGCTTCTCTTGCTGCTTCAGCTGCTGCCATAGCCTTTTTTGCTTCAGCCCTTGCTGCCATAGCAGCTTTCTCTGCTTCTTCAGCTTCAAGTCTTGCCCTTTCGGCAGCCTTGGCTTCTTCGACAGCAGCAGCCTCATTTGCTAACCTTAACTGCTCTGCAGCTCTGGCTTCTTCTTCCAGTCTCTTTTCTTCGGCTATTCTGGCTTCTTCAGCCTTCCTTGCTTCTTCGGCACGCCTTGCCTCTTCAGCTATTCTGGCTTCCTCAGCCTTCCTTGCTTCTTCAGCACGCCTTGCCTCTTCTGCGCGTCTTGCTTCTTCGGCTCTTCTAGCTTCCTCAGCTCTTCTGGCCTCTTCGGCTTTTCTCGCTTCTTCAGCCTGTCTGGCACGTTCGGCGGCAAGTGCAGCTTCCCTGGCTTTTCTTGCTTCTTCTGCCTTCCTGGCAGCTTCGGCTCTTCTGGCCTGTTCAGCAGCCTTTGCTGCTTCCTGGAGCTGTCTGGCTTCGGCGGCTATGGCTTCGGCCCTGGCCTTTGCAATCTGAGCGGCTTTTGCTGCCTCCTCTGCTTTTTTTGCCTCTTCTATCCTTGCAAGCTCAGCTGCTTTGGCGGCCTCTTCAGCCTTTCTGGCAGCTTCAGCTTTACGTAATTCATCAGCTTTCTTTTGTTCTTCAATGCGTCTTGCTTCTTCAGCCTTCTTCGCTTCTTCCTGCTCAGCAGCCCTGGCATATCCCTCAGCCTTTCTGGCTTCGGCATTTCTCCTGATCTCTTCAACTCTCGCAGCCTGGGCAGCTCTCCTTTCCTGAAGGAGTTTGGCAGCCTTCTCACGCTCTGCGACCTGTTCAGGTGTAAGCCATGTCTTCGGACGCTTGATGGGACCGTTATTCGGTACAAAGGCACTCTTCGTACCCGTCTCCATTTCACCCAGTTCGGGGAACAGCGGGTCTTCACTTTTCTTCTCGGTAATGAGGCTTCCGGTCACACCGTAAGAACGGCCCTGGCGCTGTGTTTCAGGAGCAGCAGAAGATTCCGGAACCGCACCATCCTGAGAGACTTCCGGTTTCCGGAACGGAGACTTCTTCATATCGTTGTTTTCAAAATCTTCTTTTTCCATATCTTCTTTTTCCGAATTTTTTATAATCTTAGCATTTTTAGACGGATAATCAGAGGGGTGTCCGGGATGTTTTTTCTGAATCGTGTTTTTTTCTTTACTGCCGCTTCCTTTATCAGAAGCTTCCATTGCCTTGAGTTCTTTCATGGCATTAGCCGTATTAAAGGTTTTTGTCTCGGAAGGACTTCCGGAATAGGAATTCCTGACCGGACCTAAATACCCGAAAAACTTTTCTGCTATAACAGGAACTCCCGGAACAAAAGCAATTGCAAGATCCGTTCCGTCAAGATCCTTTTTATCTTTAAGATACCTGTATCTGAAAAACAGGATCCCGCTCAACGGAATCAGTATGATCAGCCATATCCAGTCCGAAAAAGATGACTTCTTTTGGCCGTTCTTTCCTCCTCCCTGAGTCACGAGAGCAGCTGCAACAGGAGTCTTGTCTTCTCCGGATTCATCCGTAATATCTTCGGCTGTCTCATCTGTAACCGGTTTTTCTTCGGTAACAGCTGCGTTATCGGTCTGCGCTGTCACGTTCGCACCTGCGGCAGTTGTCTCTGTTGTCACCGAAATATCCGCACTTGTTTCTGCAGGATTATCAGGTCCTCCGGGGTTAACATCAGCCGGTGTTTGTGTAGGAACAGGCCCTGTTGTAGGCGTGGTAACCAATCCCCATGCCGGTGTTGCAGCAGGCGCCTTTGTAGGTGTTGCAGTAGGAGCCTTCGTAGGTGTGGCTGTAGGAACCTTAGTAGGCGTAGCCGAAGGGGCTTTTGTAGGAGTGGCCGTGGGCACCTTCGTAGGTGTTGCCGTGGGTGCCTTAGTTGGAGTAGCTGTCGGCGCTTTGGTCGGTGTAGCCGTAGGAGCCTTTGTAGGCGTCGGAGTAGGTTTCCTCGTCGGAGTAGGGGTAGGCTTTTTAGTCGGAGTCGGCGTTGGTTTCCTGGTAGGAGTCGGAGTATTGGTAGGCCTTGGGGTAGAGGTATTTGTGGGCCTCGGGGTGTTCGTCGGCTTCGGAGTAGGCGTATTGGTCGGCTTTGGTGTCGGCGTATTAGTCGGCTTAGGAGTAGGTGTATTCGTCGGCATTGGCGTCGGTTCTCGTGAAACAGAGTAACCTGTAACTACAGGATCCAGATTCGAAAGATTCGTTCCGCTCAGAGCCAGATAGAATTCACCGTTCGGTGAACCGTCATCCCCGCCGTAACCGGTGATCCTGAGACTGAGATAATCCCCGTCGGAAAGCACTGTTACGGCATTTGTACTGCCGGCATATACATCGGATTCGAACTCAATGGTTACATCAACATTCTGCCCTTCGGAAAAGCCTGAAACAGTAATATACAGATTGGCATCATCGCCGCCCCAGCTCTCAGCTCTTACAGAGACGCTTCCGGCAGCATACAGATCGTGGGCAACAAAAAACACGGATGCTATAGTCAAGCCCGCAATGATGCTTATAAGAAAACATAACGATTTCCATGAGAATCGACCGGAACAAATGCCCGACATCCGTATTTCCTCCAAGCAAAGCACACACCCTATATTTTAAATATAGGACACACTTAGATTAACAGGGGACGCCTTCATTTTCAAGTATAAGGAAATGCCAGGGGAGCCTTAGAATCAGCCGTTTTCGACTTCTTCCTTGTTGTTTTCCTCAAGGACTTTTTCGTCCGGGACAAAGCCTTTTTTCGCTTCATGCGCAGCAGGGATAATTGCTTCCTCACCCGACTTAAGGATCTCCGGCTTTTCTTCCTGAACTGTAGCCGTGTAATCAATTTCAGCATTCGAGACCTCTGATCCGATCTGAGGTCTTATAGCGGAAGCGTAAGTAGTGTCTTCTTCGACAGTTTCTGATGATGCCGCATCACCGCCGGTTGTTCTTGCGGACGTGGGACGCTTAAGTTCCGTGGGTTTCACTTTCTGAACGGGCGCACCTGTAATCTTTACATCAGAGGGAGCTGCGGAATCCATTACAAGCGCGGGAGTCTCGGCTTCCTTGCCTACCTCATCTGATTCAAGTTCCTTTCTCTGAAGCTGGCGCGCGAAAGGAGTATTGGAATAAACCGGCCTTATGGGTGCGGTATTGGACTTTTGCAGATATCCGTTGATGATCACACGTTCTTTGTTTTTATCTATCTGCTTGGCTTTTTTAGAGGAAATGCCCAGTGGTCCGAAGACATCGATCGCATCTTTCTTTTCCAGCTGCGCATCGCTCTTTCCTCCGATCAGCATATTCTTTGCTGCTGCTTCCTGCTCCGCTTTTTTCTGGGGATCTCTGGTCTCGCGCTTTACCTGCTCGATCTTCTTTTCGGTGGAATCGGGTTTCTTCGAGTTTTTCTCCACATGGGTTATTACACGGTCAGCGTGAAGGGCAGCATCTATACGTTCTTCAGTCTTTTCCTTGCGCTTATCCTTTGCCTTTAATACCTTGGCTATAATAATGAGCACTAAAATAACTATTACAGCGAAAATAACTACATACGGCCCGATCTGGCGGTTATCTTCAAGATTAATCTTCAGCAGAAAATCTGGCATGTCAATCAACCTCCTTCGGATCACCCGATATTTTATCAGGTTTCCCGCTATCACATGCGGCTTTTTCTGTTTCCTTACCCTTTTTGTCAACCTCGGGCACATCAGGAACGGTAATGACTATCTCTTCTTCGGCAGTCCTTTTCCTGATTCTAAGACGCTTTGCGACAAATAAGAAAACCATGATCGAAATAACGACCGCTACTATTATTATAGCCGCAATTATCAGTTTTATCCCGTTTTTTGTAAAGTTCCGGAAGAGATTTCAGTTCCCGGATCTCCGGTCTGTACCGCAGCTCCGTCCTGCCCGTTTCCTGACGTTTCGCTAATCCGGTCGTTGCTCCCGCTGACAGTCTCCTCGCTAACGGGCGTAACCGGTGCAGGAGTTATTATAACTCCGTCATAATCGGACAGCGCGATGCCGTTGGCACCGAGAGGAACAGCATGATCCAGACCGATGAACTCTCCTTCTTCAGTCTGCCAGAGAACCGCTTTTACAAAATTATATTTCTCTTCATCCCAGGTCTTAAAGTCATCTTTGACAAGACCGCCGGTATCTCCGGAATTCGCATTAAAACACCAGAATGTATGGTGAAGATGCTTTTCGGCGATCAGCTGCCTGAAGTATTCCATCCACTTCAGATTATCGCCTTCCATAAAACCGCCCCACTCACCGACGAAAATCGGCGCTATTCCTTCTTCCCGGATATAAAGCCAATATTCGTACCAAGCATCCTTCATGAGGGAATCGTAAGTGAAGCCTCCCTCGAACCAGGGCTGTTCATATACTCTCGGGCCGTAATCATGAGGAGAATATACGATCTGGGCATTACGTTCCGGAGAACCGAAGTCTATCGGATACTTCTTAACGGCCATCAGGTTCGCGCCCCACCAGGTGTTGTAATAGTCATCATCGTTGTTTGTTGACACGAAATTATTCATTTCTATATCCTTCGGATAGATCTGGATGCCTTCGATGATGATCAAGGCATGCGGATTGGCATCAAGGACAGCATTTCCGGCGCGCTCTGCAACCTTTTTCCAGTTGTTGGGATCATCGGAATCGTTCCATATCGCATGCGGTGTCTCAAAAGCTTTACCGTGCGGTTCGTTCTTCAGGTCATAACCGATAATGGTGTCATTGCCTTTATATCTGAGGGCACACCATGCCAGTGCTTCCACGAAATCATCAACGGTAATGTCACCGTTGTACCATACAGGATGATTGTGTCCGGATGCATCGGTCTTTGCGGAATGGATATCGATAATGACTTTCATACCGTTCTGCTCGCAGAGAGACAGGACATAATCGAATATCTCCAGAGAATTCATCGAATTGAGTTCTTCGTTATAAGCATTGTTGTAGTTGGCTCTGGGGTATTCTCCATTCTTCCACTGAAGCAGGAGTTCGGCACTCATGGGAACTCTGAGCACGTTAAAACCGTGGTCCGCGATCGACTCGAGAGTATCTGTCAGATTGCAGTTCCATACGCCGTCAAAAAGATTCGTCCCGGTGTTGTATCCGAACCAGTTGCAGCCGGTAAGCCAGACTTCCTTGCCGCTCATATCGATAATATGGGAACCTGAAGTTGTCAGCCAGTCGTCGCCCGCGATTCCCTCTGTATTGCGCGCGGGACGGGGATTGGAATTACTCTCCTGTGTTCCGGATGTGGAGCTGCCGGAAGGCTCTGTTGCCTCCGTATTCCCGTTGACGTTCCCGGATTCTCCGTCTCCGGATACTGATATAAGCTTAACCGAATCAATGTCACTTCCCGTGACCTGTATTCCAACACTGCTGTCAAACCCCCAGCTGTTGGGACCGGATGCCGAACAGACTGCTGTGACGGTACCGCCGTTGATCGCATAAGAATCAAATCCCCAGCCGGTAGCGGAATCGACTTTTCCCGAGAACTCGACCACGACAGTGATATTCTCATAACCGCTGCAGCCTGATAAGTGTATCTCGATCTGTCCGCCGCTGCCCCAGCAATTAGGCACAGCCGTACCTGACGGTGCGGCTAAAGAGGTCATCGGCAAAGCAGTGAAAACAAATAAAAACGAAACAAACAGCAGAAGGATCTTCTGCCCTATCCTGCGACGCATATTATGACTCCGTTACAGGCTGATCTCAGCCTTGCGGCCGGAAGGCTTATACTGCTCATACTTAACGCCTGCCGCATCAAGCATCTTGCGGGCAGCTTTAGTAGCATCGGTATCATGATATTTGTCATCGAAATAGACCACTTTCCCGACACGCTTCTGGATCAGTGCCTTGGTGCATTCATTGCACGGGAAAAGCGTTACATAAACAGTGGAACCGGCAAGATCACCGGTTTTCGAATTAAGAATGGCATTGAGTTCCGCATGGGCAACGAATGCATATTTAGTATCAAGCGTACCGCCCTCACGGCCCCACGGGAATTCTTCGTCATCGCAGCCTATGGGAAATCCGTTGTATCCGACGGATAAAATGTAATTATCCTTATCGACGATGCAGGCGCCTACCTGAGTGCTCGGATCCTTACTTCTCATGGAAGCGAGCTTTGCCACACCCATAAAGTATTCATCCCAGCTGATATAATCAGTTCTCTTATCGCTCATAAACCCCTCCGGATGATCAAGTGAAACATATTAATTTTATCCGAATATAGGGTATGCCGCAATAAATATATATTTTTAATATGCGGATGAACCCCTGCCGCAGTTCATGACAAGGCTCTCACAGAGGTCCTCGTATGCGATCCCGTCAGCCTTTGCGGCTTCCGGAAGAAGTGATGTATTCGTCATGCCCGGAAGGTTATTGGCTTCGATAAACCAGAATTTATGGTCTTTATCGTCATACATCATGTCGACTCTTCCATACTGGGTCATTCTCAGGAGCTTAAAGATCTTAAGAGCGATCTTCTGTCCCTTTTTATAATCATCCTCATCGATCTGTGCAGGACACACGTGGGTCGTAAGTCCGTCCTGATACTTGTTCTTATAATCGTAGAATCCTTCGTGAGGAATGATCTCAGTGATGGGAAGTGCCTTGTCGTTTACGATGGAGATTGTTATCTCACGCGCTTTGATGAACTTCTCTATAAGTATCTTCTGATGGTATGAAGCGGCATAATCAATAGCGGCCTCATATTCATCCTGTGATTTAACGATCGATACGCCGCAGGAAGAACCGTTGCCGATAGGCTTTACTACGCAGGGAAGCCCTATCTCTTCGTTTACGCGATCGAAAGTAAGCTTCTCGGGAACATCAACGATCCAGTCAGCCGTAAGATATCCGGCAGCTCTTGCAAGAGACTTAGACAGGTCCTTATCCATAGCTATTGCGCAGCCCATGTAATCACAGCCGGTGTAGCAGATGTCAAATGCGTCAAGAAGCGCCTGGACCTGCCCGTTCTCGCCGTGGCTTCCGTGAAGACCCAGGAATACCCTGTCGGCAAATCTGCACATTTCGATAACGCGCGGTCCGACCCAGCTCTTTCTTCCGCCGTGCTGTCTAATGATCTCTTCAAGGTCAGGTTCAGTCTCGGGAATGGTATATGAAAACGGATTTACCGTTCCGCGTCTGAAAAACGCTTCACACGGTTCGGATGTCTCTATTCCGTCATAAAGATCGACCAAGGCAACTTCGTGTCCTTTTGACAGAAGCGCATTGGCAATAAGGCTTGCAGATTTAAGCGATACATCTCTTTCAGGCGACAGACCGCCTCCAAGAACAGTAATTTTCATACAAATTCCCCTTTTAACGAAAGATAGACAGATTATACTCTTTTTCATGCAGGGTCTTCACAGATACCCGTAAAATGCCACATGTTTGTAAAAAGCTAAGTTGTGTTAAGATTAGTAAGATTAGCTATATTTAAAATAAGGGGATCTATATGCTCGCTATTTTGTATCTGTTATTATGTGCCGCATTCGGTATGTGCTTTGTCGGTTTATCCGTGCCGGATGTCCGCAGATTATATATTGCCTGCAGTCCTTCTGCGAAGGCCATAACCCATATTCCGAACACGCTGTTCACTGTCCCGGCAGGTATCGTTACGGGCATGATGTGTGTTCCTTTTTTCAATTACTACGTTACGCTCGGACTTTCATATTTCATCGACGGCGGTGAGCTCTGCAAAAAGCTCGGTGTCCTTATCACAGTCGCATTCTTTCTGTGGATGATCCTTACCTGTCTTATACTCATAAACCGCAAGAGGATAAAGCGCGAGGAACTTAAGGCATCCGGAGCTGCGGCTTCCATTGAGGATTATAAATTTGATATTGTCGATTCCGTATTTTATGGAATAGTGATAGTAGCAATAACTATAGCCGCCACTTTCCTTATGTTCTATACATACAGAGTCAACGGAAATACTCTTTTAAACGGCGCTTCCACATTCTCAGACCTGTCTCCCCATACGGCGATGGTCTCTTCTTTTGGAAAGGGCTTTAATTTCCCCACACAATATATGCATTTCTCAGGAGACGGTATCAAATATCATTTCCTGTTCTATTTCCTGGCAGGAACGCTTCAGTATCTGGGACTCCCTATCGATTATGCGCTTAATATCCCCTCTATGGTCTCCATGGTCTGCGCCCTCGTCCTCCTTGGACTTCTGGCAGTCCTTATCAGCTCCAGACGCGCCGCTTTCCTGGTCGCTCCGGTACTTGTTTTCTTAAGGAGCTCACTCAACGTTTTCTATCATCTGGGAGAACTTCTAAAAGCAGGAAGCACGACCTCCCAGGCAGTAAAGGAGATCCTCGGATTCTCTTCCTGGTATGCAGTTACAGATTATGACGCATGGGGCATCTGGGCGATCAATGTATATCCCAACCAGCGTCATCTCATGCTCGGCATTGCCGTTATCCTGGTAATGGTAATACTTTTCCTGCCTTTTGTAAGAAGGCTCGGGATTTCGGTATCGCGTGCCGAAGGTTTCGGCGGCGGGATAAAAGCTTTTGCCGCTTCAAGGAATGCCTGGCTGGCAAGATCCGGTGATCCTCTCTATCCCGTATCGGTCACCCTGCTCGCCTGCGTCCTCGTTATCGTTATGCCTTATTTCCACGGTTCATGCCTCATTGCGCTTCTTCTGGTGCTCTTCGGCATGGCGATCTTCTCTGAGAGCAGGCTTTTATACCTTGCTGTCGCCGTCTGCGCGGTCGTATCTTCTTATATACAGACCATGGTCTTCTCCGGCGGATACAAGAACGTCGTTTCCTTCTCATTTGAACCCGGATTTATCCTCAATAACGTCACTTTCTCATCACTTGTAAAATACCTGTTTATCGTTACGGGGCTCACGCTCATCCTTTCAGCTGTATTTGCTCTGACCGCGCTCGTGCTAGATATAATCCGCAAAAAGCCCATACACCGTTTCCTCTTGTTTATCTGCGCGCTTAACCCGATGATCTTTGCGTTCCTCTTCAAAGTATCTCTTGAAATGCTTGCAAATCACAAGTTTATCCAGGTCTCGCTTATCCTTGTGGACGCTTTTGTCGCAGCGCTGATAGCAAACCTGCTCTATATCCCGATCAAGCGCCAAAAGGCAAACGGAGCGGAAGCTTCTTCATCCGATGAGGAAGACATAATAGATGCGGAAGCAATGGACGGTGACATCGCCGTAGCTGCCGCATCCGAAGACAAGGGTATAAGGACTCCTGTTCTGGCAGCGGCCAGTGCTTTCGGTGAACCCATGGAAGATGAAGAGGAAAAAGAGATCCCTGATATCAAAGCCGTAGACGAACACACCGGCGTTGATGCCGATGTCCTGATCCTTGGCAGTGCGCAGCCCGAACTGATCGCAGAAAAGGATCCCGGGGAAGATATCACGGAAGAACCTGTCTCTGATGCTGCCGAACCCGCTGAAGAAAATGCGGAAAATGCGGATAAAGAAGACAAAGATGAATCATCAGCATCTGATACTGAAGATTCTGAGAACACGGAAAAAGAAGGGTCCGAGGAGGCCAAAGCCGGAGCAGCTGCCATAGCTGCGCTCTTCGGTGAGGATATCGAAAAAACCTCTTCATCCGAGGCCGGAGCAACTGCGGTTGTTGAATCAGCTGATGATTCGGACGATTCAGATGATTCCGATGTTGCTGTCATGGCAGCTGCACCGGATCAGGCACATGCTTCGGTGCGCCCCGGCTCGCTGGCACTGAAAGAAGTCAGCTTTGGCGAAGATGAGCCTGATGACATGTCTGATGCGAATGTCGCCATCGAATCTGCCGGTGAGATCGTTGAAGTTACTACGGTTGCCGAAGAAGAGAATAAAGACCTTAAGCCGGAATCCTTGAAGCATGAACCCGTAAAGACAAAGAAACAGAAGGGTCTTCCTCTTCCCGCATGGATAGCGTTGGAAATTGCCGGCGTTATCCTCGCTGTTGCTCTCATGGTTCCGCTTACTGCCACCGGCATAAGCGAATGGGCAACTTATATCAATATCAACCGTTCTCCTTTAACGGTAAATACAAACTCTCCTGTCACCAAGTGGATCCTTGAGAATACCGATCCTTCTGAAGCTTTCCTTACGCCTATGTGGTCTATGAACAGATTTCTCCTGACAGGACGTCCCATGTACTACGGCTGGCCTTACTACGCATGGTCTGCAGGTCATGACACATATACAAGGGATACCATCTATCTGTGGCTTATTACGGGCTGCGGAGGAGACATCGACGAATTCACGAGATACTGCAAGGAACGCCATATCAGATATCTTATTGCCGACCCTGATTTCGATCAGACTGACTACGGCAACGGAATCACTTTCAACAGAAGGTTCTTTGAGGAGAATCTGACACAGGATGCTTATTTCGCGGAAGAGAATACGACTATCTACAAGATCTACTGATCAGACCGGATATCTTCGGGCTTGTTCCTGTGATATTCATTCTTGATCTTATACATCAGCTTGTCGGCTTCATCGACATAGTCGGTTACAGACTTGTCTGATTTGGGATCGGTGAGTACATAGCCGATACTTACAGAGAACTTGACCGGGTTAATGCCAAGTCTGTTTTCCTTTTCAATATAAGAAATAATGCTCCGCCTGATGTCTTCAGCATACTTCCTGTTCGCATTTGCAGCGATGATCAGGAACTCGTCACCGCCGTAACGGATGCCGATCGCGTTGTCATTTCTTATACTTTCTTTAATACCACCTGATACCGTTATTATCGCCTTATCTCCGAAAACATGCCCGTATCTGTCGTTGATCAGTTTAAGATCGTTGATGTCGGCAAACATGATCAGGGCACTCTTTTTGTGTTCTTTACTTTCACTAACGAGCGGAACAGCATGGCTTACAAAACAGAATCTGTTATAAAGTTCTGTCATAGGATCCCTGTCGTACAAGAATCTCAATTCTTTGTTGACCATCTCCAGACGCAGGTTGATCCTGAAGTGCATCAGGGTCTGCTCCATCTTTTCGAGATATTCGTACACACGGTAATCTTCCTGGATGACAGAAGTTTCATCAACGAAAACGACATAACCGAAGTTATACTCTGCGTTCTGAAGCGGATAGAAGATATAGATGTGCTGCTCGCCATCTTTCTTGATAAAACCGGGCATTCTTAAGCGTTTATCGATCAGTTCATCTGCTTCTTCGCCGTTCCTTAACGCTACTGTGGTATCGAAATCAGCTTCATAGCATTCGGATATTGCCTCGCAGTCTTCAGAAGATGCATCCTCAAAATAGTACTTGTTCAGCATAAGGAAGAAATTTCCGCTGAAGTATTCATTATTGGACCGGTAAAACTTTCTCAGGTTCTCCTTCATGTCTTCGTAATCATCGGATTCCAGGATGACATTCCTCTCACTGCGCATGAAGCGGTTGAATAAGCTGGACTGGTTATTCTTTGCATGAATACCGCTGCAATAATTTCTTCTTCTGATGTCGTATTGGCTTTCCGCTTCGGAATTGCATCCGCAGCTCTCACCCAAAACGAGCTTCGATGCTACCGACACATCCAATGAATCGTTCTTTCCTTCAATGATCTTATAGAGCAGTTCACAGCTCTCATATCCGATCGTCTCATAATCCTGATCAACCGTGGTAAGGGCAGGATAAGATATTCCCGACTCATCTATATGATCGAATCCGGTAACGATAATATCTCCCGGAAGTTTATATCCTCTTTCAATAAATCTGTTGATTACTGCAAGTGCCATAATGTCATTGGCACAGACTATGGCATCAGGAAGACCCTTTCCCGAGTCGATCAGTTTATCGGCGAATTCGACACATTTTTCGGGAGTCCAGTCGCCGTAACCTATGTATTCGTTCTTCAGCTCCAGACCGTGGTTTTCCAGTATTTTACGGACTACACGTTCTCTGTCTATAGTGTCGACATGTTCCCTTGCTCCGCCAAGATATGCAAGTGTCTTTACATTGTGATCTGATATAAGGTGTTCGACAAGGTCTTTCATTCCCTCTTCGTTATTATTCCCGATAAAAGAGATCCCGTCGAATTTCATGCCGATACTGACTACAGGAACGCCCTTTTCCTTGGCTTTCATGCAGAGCTTCTCTGCAGTGGAAATGTTGTTCAGAAGATTGGAAAAGACGATCAGGCCGTCGTACTCATCAAGCTTTGCAAGATCGTAGATGTTGAGCTGGCCTTTATTCGTGCTCTCGTTTCTGTTGTTGGCCGCAAAACTTATGTAAAAATGTATGTCCAGATCATTGACGGCAGCATATTTCTTAATGCCCTCAATTGCCTTGAGAGTAATGCTTCCGTTATATCCGTTTGAATATATGGCAATCCTGTGCTTCATAAAAAAAGGAAAATAAAGGGCCTGAATCTATCCAAACGGTATTATACCACGGGGTAAATCAAAAATCTTTAATTGAGATGAGATATAAATAATCTCGTCGCATATTTATACTTGAGCGCTCGAAAAAGGCCCCCTCAAGTATATAAATCCGGATATTTTATACTTGAGGCCCCTGTTTTCGTGGAGCGAAGTATAAAACTGTCAGAGAACAATTACTTCGGACTCACATATCAAAAGAGGGTATCTCATTCTTGAGATACCCTCTGACAAATTACTGATCGTTTATCGGATTACTTCTTGATATCGTTGAAGCCTTCTCTTGCAGCATAAGATGTGTGCAGGAGTTCATGAGCCTTGTGTGAGTTAGGCTCGCCCAGATACTTCTCGTAAAGCTCGATGATCTGGGGATTGTTGTGAGACTGACGGAGTGTCTGACGCTCGTCCTCGGAATAGAGTGCCTGAGCTCTCTTTTCCTTATATGTGTCGAGAATGTCATCACCCTCGTTAGGCATGAAGCAGGAACGTACATAAGGCTGACCGCCGCCGTTGATACAACCGCCGGGGCACCCCATGATCTCGATGAACTGGTACTTTGACTTGCCCTCGCGGATCTCGTCGAGAAGAACCTTGGCGCTCTTCATGCCGGAAGCGATTGCAACGTTAACTGTTGTACCGTTGATGTCGAGAGAAGCTTCTCTGATACCTGCATCGTGGCCACGAACAGCTGTGAATTCAACAGGCTCGGACTCCTTGCCTGTGAGCTTGAAGTAAACAGTTCTGAGAGCTGCTTCCATAACGCCGCCTGTTACACCGAAGATAACAGCTGCGCCTGTGTAGTCGCCCATGATATCCTGATCCCACTCCTCATCAGGGAGACGGTTGAACATGATGCCTGCACGGCGGATCATTCTTGCGAGCTCACGTGTTGTGATAACAGCGTCAACATCAGCAAGACCGTTTGTCTTGAGCTGTTCTCTTTCCTTCTCGAACTTCTTGGCTACGCAAGGCATTACGGATACTACGAAGATATCCTTAGGATCGATGCCCTTCTCCTGAGCCCAGTAAGACTTGATGATGGCACCCTGCATCTCGTGAGGAGACTTGCAGGAAGAAAGATGAGGAAGGAGATCGCCGTAGTTGTACTCAGCGTAGTTGATCCATCCGGGTGAGCATGATGTGATCATAGGGAGAACGCCGCCGTTCTGGAGACGTCCGAGGAGCTCTGTGCCCTCTTCCATGATCGTGAGGTCAGCGCCGAAGTTAACATCGTAAACTCTCTCGAAACCGAGTCTTCTGAGGGCTGCGATCATCTTGCCTGTGCAAGGTGTGCCGACAGGATTGTCGAACTCTTCGCCGATAGCTGCACGAACTGCAGGAGCAGCCTGAACGATAACGTGCTTGCCTGCCTTGAAAGCTGCATCAACCTTATCGATCTCTGAGTGCTCCATAAGTGCGCCTGTAGGACATACATTTACGCACTGACCGCACTGGATACAAGGTGAATCTGCAAAGCTTCTGTTCTCTGCAGGTGAAACGAATGTATTGAAGCCACGGTTCTCGAATCCTAAGATTCCCATGCCGTGAGCATTGGAGCAGCGTGCTATACAACGGCCGCAGAGGATACACTTTGATGTATCACGGATAAGTCCGGGAGCCAATGTATCGATGTGTGTCTCAGAGTGAACACCCTGGAAAGCATCTTCTCTTGCGCCTGTGATCTGAGCTACGCGGAGAAGCTCGCACTGGCCGTTCTTATCGCACTGCTGGCAGTTCTTATTGTGATTGGAGAGCATGAGCTCTACTGATCTTCTGCGGGCCTGTACAGCAGCAGGTGAGGAGATCCTGATCTCCATGCCTTCTGCTACAGGATATACGCAGGATGCAACGAGTCCTCTTGCGCCTGTTGCCTCTACTAAGCAAACACGGCATGAACCCTGGTTGCACTCACCGTGATTGAATGCACAAAGTGAAGGAATCTCATAGCCACAAGCCTTAGCAGCTTCAAGAATGGTGAGGCCGGCTTCAACCTGATAGGGCTGACCTTCAATTTTAATATTAACTAAACTCATTCTTTTGCCTCCTGATTAAACCTTCGAAATTGCGTTGAACTTACATGTGCTGATGCACGCACCGCACTTAACGCACTTATCAGCGTCAATTGCCATGGATGCGAGCTTGTGGCCTTCTGCAACATAATCTGTACGTGTGATGCAGCTTGCAGGGCATCCCTTAGCGCACATACCGCAGCCGATACACTTATCAGCGTCGATCTTGTAAGACATGAGGTTCTTACATACATGTGCAGGGCACTTCTTGTCAACGATGTGAGCGAGGTACTCATCACGGAAGTGAGCGAGTGTTGAGTTAACAGGGTTGGATGCTGTCTGGCCCAAAGCGCAGAGGGAATTAGCCTTGATCGTCTGGCTCAGTTCTTCGAGCTCGTCAAGATCCTTCATTGTGCCCTTACCCTCAGTGATTCTTGTGAGGATCTCGAGCATTCTCTTTGTACCGATACGGCAAGGTGTGCACTTACCGCAGGACTCGTCGCAGATAAATTCAAGATAGAACTTAGCAACGTCAACCATACAGTTATCTTCGTCCATTACGATAGCACCGCCTGAACCCATCATGGATCCCTTAGCAACGAGGTTATCGAAATCGATAGGCTCGTCGAGGTACTCTGCTGTAAGGCATCCGCCGGAAGGACCACCTGTCTGGATAGCCTTGAACTGCTTACCATCCGGGATACCGCCGCCGATATCATAGATGAGCTCTCTGAGTGTTGTACCCATAGGAACTTCTACGAGACCAACGTTATTAACTTTTCCGCCGAGAGCGAATACCTTTGTACCCTTGGACTTCTCTGTACCAACAGATGCGAACTTCTCAGCACCCTCTCTGAGGATGTAAGGAACGCAAGCGAGTGTCTCTACGTTGTTAACGCATGTCGGCTTACCCCAGAGACCCTTGATTGCCGGGAACGGCGGCCTCGGACGGGGCATACCACGCTTACCTTCGATTGAGTTAAGGAGAGCTGTCTCCTCACCGCAAACGAATGCGCCTGCACCGAGTCTGATCTGGCAGTCGAAGCTGAAGTCTGAACCAAGGATGTTCTTTCCAAGGAGACCTTCTGCTCTAGCCTGCTCGATAGCGATCTTAAGTCTCTTAACTGCGATCGGGTACTCAGCACGTACATAGAAGTAACCTTCTGAAGCGCCGAAAGCGTAACCTGCGATCATCATACCTTCGATAACAGCGAGAGGATTTCCTTCGAGGATGGAACGATCCATGAATGCACCCGGGTCGCCCTCGTCGCCGTTACATACAACGTACTTCTGATCAGCTTCAACATTGAGAGCGAACTGCCACTTTCTGCCTGTGGGGAATCCGCCGCCGCCACGGCCACGGAGTCCGGAAGCGAGAACTTCGTCAACAACTTCCTGCTGTGACATTGTGAGAGCTCTCTTGATACCCTGGAAAGCGCCCATGCCGATAGCTTCATTAATATCTTCAGGATTGATAACGCCGCAGCCGTTAAGAGCTACACGTCTCTGCTTCTTATAGAAGAGAATATCTTCCTGCTTTGTAACCTTCTCCTGTGTCTTAGGATCAACATAGAGAAGTCTTTCAACGATCTCGCCGCCGATAAGATCCTTTTCAACGATCTCATCTACGTCTTCGATCTTAACCATCTTATAAAGTGTATCTTCAGGATAGATCTTAACGAAAGGTCCCTGTGAGCAGAAACCGAAGCAGCCTACCTGGTTAACAGTAGCCTTATCCTCAATTCCCTTCTCCTTAAGGAGCTCATTAAATCTTTCCATGATCTCTGTGGAGTGTGCAGAAAGGCATCCTGTACCACCACAAAGAACGATGTGACGCTTGCCGTCACCACCCTTGATCTTATCGTCAAGGCTCTTGGAGAGAGCTTCATATCTCTCATTAAGGTCAGTAACAGAACTAATCATGCCTTAGCTGCCTCCTCTTTGAGTTCTTTAATAATATCAGGAACCTGGTCAACCTTTACCTTAGGGTAAACCTTGCCGTTGATGCTTACAGCGGGTGCGATACCGCATGCGCCGATGCAGCGGAGAGCGTCTAATGTGAAGAGTCCGTCCTCAGATGTCTCACCCGGCTTGATGCCCAGGAGTTCCTGGAACTTGTCGATAACATTCTGAGCTCCCTTTACGTAGCAAGCTGTACCAAGGCAGCAGCCTACAACGTACTTTCCCTTCGGAGTAAGAGAAAAGAATGAGTAGAATGTAACAACTCCATAGATCTCTGCAACCGAAATACCTGTCTTCTGTGATACCAATTCCTGAACTTCGAGCGGAATGTATCCGTACTCATTCTGAATGTCACTCAGGATCATCATTAAGGGAGTCTTATCGTTCTTGTGACGATCACAGATCTCCGTAATCTGAGCGACAGCAGCTTCTTGTAATTTTGCCATAAAAACCTCCTGCCTCTTTTGGGAATATTCCAACCTGTAGATTTTACTTTGCAAGGTGGCAGTTAGTCTATACTAACTGCCACCCATTATCGCCTGTTTATGTATCAAAAGTGTAAAATCCTTAACGCTTTTGAATATCTGTTAATCTTCCTCAACATTGCTTGCAGCAATTACCTTATCTGCAACTTCCGGAGGAGCTGCCTCGTAACGCTCATGTGACATTGCGAACCAGCCTCTGCCCTGAGTCATTGACTTGAGGTCTGTAGCGTATTCGAGCATCTCAGCCGTAGGAACTTCAGCATTAACAACTGAACCTAATTCGTCTGCATCGATACCCATGATACGGCCGCGTCTCTTGTTGAGGTCGCCCATGATGTCACCCTGCTTATCCTCGGGAATGTGTACCTCGACCTTACTGATGGGTTCGAGAAGAACAGGGTTGCCCTGTGTCATTCCTGCCTTGAAAGCAAGGTTTGCAGCGATCTTGAACGCCATTTCGGAAGAGTCTACATCGTGGTAAGAACCGTCTACCAGCGTAGCCTTAAGGTTAACTACGGGATATCCTGCGAGAACGCCCTTCTTGATGGACTCCTGTAATCCCTTCTCAACTGCAGGGAAGAAGTTCTTAGGTACGGCACCACCGAAAACCTTCTCCTCGAATACGAGATCCTCTGTCTCAGGATTGGGTTCGAATTCGATCCATACGTCACCGTACTGGCCGTGACCGCCGGACTGCTTCTTATGCTTACCCTGAACCTTTACCTTCTTGCGGATAGCTTCACGGTAAGGAACCTTGGGTTCACCGAGTTCACATTCAACATTGTATTTATTCTTGAGCTGGCTTACGAGAACCTTGAGCTGCATGTCGCCGATACCGGAGAGTACCATCTGCTTTGTCTCAGGGTTTGTCTCAACAGTGAAGCAATGGTCTTCGTCAGCGAGCTTTGTAAGACCGGAAATGATCTTGTCTTCGTCGCCCTTCTTTGTAGGAACAATGGACTTCGAAAGACAAGGCTGAGGGAACTTGATCTTAGGCATCTCAAGGATACGTGCGCGGTCGCAGATCGTATCGTTGGTGTCTGTGTTAGCGAGCTTTGAAGCTGCACCGATATCACCTGCAGTGATGCAGTCTGTTGTGATCTGCTCCTTACCCTTAAGGAAGAACAGACCGCCGATCCTCTCATCCTTACCCTTTGTTGCATTGTATACAGTGGAGTTAGCGCGGAGAGTACCTGCATTGACCTTGAAGATACTGATCTTACCAACGAACGGGTCAGAGATCGTCTTGAAGCAGAATGCTACGAGCGGATCGTCGATAGAGCATCCTACCATCTGTGTGCCGCCGTCAGGAAGAGTTGCTTCGAGAGCGGGCTTCTTGCCTGCCGGAGGTGTGTCCTTTGAGATGCAGTTCAGGAGGAAGTCAACGCCCCAGTTCATGTATGCGGAACCGCAATAGATCGGGTGGAGCTTGCCTTCACGGAAGCCTGCGTGTACGCCGTGACGGAACTCGTCCTCAGTGAACTTCTCACCTGCGAAGAACTTCTCCATCAGTGCGTCGTCTGCTTCTGCAACTACTTCGTTAACCTTCTCCTGGAGCTCGTCAACACGCTCGTTGTACTGCTCGGGAAGAGGATATTCAATAAACTTACCTGTAGTTTTATCTATAGAGAAAGCCTTACGGTTCATAACATCAACGATGCCTGTCATCTTGCCGTCTTCCATGATAGGGAAAGAGAGCGGGATAACGGAAGGTCCGTAACGCTCCATCATACGGGCTGCAACTGCTTCGAAATCAGCGTTGGGCTCGTCCATTCTGTTCATAAAGAATAAGAAAGGTACCTTTTTACCATTCAAAAGTCTGATAGCCTTCTCGGAACCAACGGAGGTACCACCCTTTGCCGAGATCATGATAACGCCTGAATCGGCGATTCTGATACCGCTCATCTCTTCGCCTAAGAAGTCGAAGTCACCTGGAGTATCGATGATATTGATCTTGCTTCCCTTATATTCGCAGCAGGCAACTGAGAGGCCTACTGACATCTGTCTCTTGATCTCCTCAGGATCGTAATCGAGTGTCGTATTACCATCGTTAATCCGGCCCTGACGATTAATAGCCTTGGTGTAATAAAGAATAGCCTCAGCTAAGGTCGTCTTGCCGGAACCTACATGTCCGAACAACGCGATGTTGCGAATCTTATCTGCGGAATAATTTTCCATCAGTCATTTCCTCCTTCGAAGACAAAAATAAATACTTAATAATTATAGAGTATCTGCTATGCTATTTCCACAAAAATTTTTCTGCACCTGTTTGGTTTTTTGTGCACAAATATTTTTTAGATGATAGGGGAAAATGACGAAATTTTGGTGCAATTCAGAGGCAAAAAACAGGCTGCCCCGGAATACCCGGAACAGCCCGCTGATCAATCAAAAATAGTCCGCTTATTATTTGTTTAACGGTCTTGCGAAAATAAGTACCAGTCTGTCTTCCTTCGAATCGAAAGGATTTGCAGCCAGAGATGACAGTGATGAAGCCTCGGAACCGCCGCTCATTGATGAGAGGAGCTTACCGCCGTCATCATCGATCGTGGATACGAGTACCCAGCCTTCTGCAGACTTCTTCTTGAGGAGTTTTGAGAGAGCCTCAACGTTAACTTCGGAAGCCTTGTTGTGCTCAACAGTCTCAACAGAATACTCCATCGGGCCGCCGGCACCGCCGCCGCCCGCTCTTACCTTCTTCTCCAACTCTGCTACTGCATTGTCAAGCGATGCAAGCTTCTTCTCGAGCTCTGCCTTCTCCATCTCCGTCTCCTTGATCTTCTTATCTAATTCAGCAATTTCATTATTCTTGGCTTCGATCTCATCGAGGATCTTACCCTTATCGCTCTCGCTCAGGGCAGCCTGCTTAAGGAATACTGCCTGCTTCTCAGCGTTGAGAACGATCTCCTGGGCTGCTGCCTCAGCAAGAACCGTGGCATTCTCGGAATCCTTGATGATAAGCTTTGCTTCCTTAAGTTCAGCCTGGAGTCCTTCGATCTGGTCCTGAATGTTATCTGACTGCTGCTGATATTCCATGCAGGCCTTCTCGGCTGCTTCCATCTTTGCCTGGGATTCAGCGAGTTCAGTTCTTGCCGCATTGAGAGCATCATCGAGTTCTTTCTGCTGCTTTCTTGCTGCCTTCTCGAAATTATCGATCTCAGCTGCCATCTCGTCACGCTTTGCAGCAGCTGCTTCAGCCTCTGACATGACGATCTTGGCCTTCTCGGTCATCTCATCGAGCTCTGCCTGTGCAGCCTTATTGCGCTCTTCGAGTTCAACAACGATCTGGTCTCTTTCAGCCTTAGCTGCAGCAATGAGCTGTTCCTTCTCGGCATTAGCTCTGTCTCTGTCACGTTCAGCTTCCTGCTTCATCTTGAGAGCTTCTGCAGCCTGTTCTTCGGCGATCTTCTTGTTCTCAGCCTCGAGCTTACTCCTCTGCTTCTCATAATCTTCTTCGAGCTGGTTTCTCTGCTTCTCGTAATCACTCTCGAGCTTGCTCTTTTCCTTCTCGAAATCATCCTGGAGCTTAACGATCTTATCTTCAGCAGCCTTTACTTCTTTTTCCTTCTCGGCAATGATCTTGTCAGCATTGTCCATCATTACCTGGACTTCCTTGGCCTGTGCAATGACTTCATCTCTCTTGGCCATTGCATCGGCATATTCTTTCTCGACCTGGGCAGCTATCTGTTCTGTCTGCTTCTGGGTCTCTTCGTATATCTTCTCCTGCTCGACTCTGGCAGCCTCGATCATCTCATCATGTTCTTTCTGAGAATCTTTCTTGGCCTTAGCCATCATCTCGTCTGCTTCCTTACGGAGAGCATCGCGCTTATCGCGGGCTTCTGTTACTTCATCACGGAGAGTCTCAACTGTTGTCTCAAGAGCTGTCTTCTCCTCGAGTTTTTTCTTCTGGAAAGTCGTAAATTCCTTATCGAGCTTATTCTTCTCAGTCTCGAACTGCTCCTGCATTGCCGAGTAATCCCTCTTAAGCTTCTCCAAAGCCTCAAGGATTCTCTTCTCTTCTTCAGAACGCTTAGCCTCTGCTCTCGCGATGTTATCCTGTTCCTTCTTGATCAGGACCTTCTTCGCTTCAGCAGCAGCCTCTTCATTGTTACCCAACGAAGCCTTCTGGAAGTCATATTTGCACATTGAGCAACGGGCAACATTGTCACCCATCATAACGCCGCAGACCGGACACTTCTTCATACTATGGTTCTCCTAAAAGCACGCAAAATAAAACGCGTGCAAAAATAATATGGACATATTATATACCAGCAGGTCAAAAATTATTATCTTTTCTTCAAACAGATTTTATAAATTTTTAGTTAATTTTCGGAATAGACCGGTCCGGCGGCGGCTTTTTTTTGTGAGCGTTGTCATATATAAGCGCTATCGGCCTTTCCTTATAATTAATTAACTATTTTCTGGAGGGGAAAAATGAACAGTATTATTAAGAAATCAGTGGTTTTCGCATCTGTTCTGGGCTTAAGCGTTACTGCCATGGCAGGCTGCACCAAGAAGAACGATGCCAACAACTATGCCGTAGTAGGCATCACCCAGGAACCCGGTATCTTCGATCCTCATACCGTAGTTGCCGCAGGCGACGAAGAGATCATCTTCAATGTCTACGAAGGCCTCTACAAGTACGATCACGAAGGCACTCTTAATCCCTGCCTTGCCACGGATGTTGAGATTTCCGCCGATTCTTCCGTATATACGTTTACAATCAGAGACGGCGTCAAGTTCCATGACGGTTCCGATCTCGATGCAAATGACGTAGTTTATTCCCTTAAGCGTGCGGCTGGACTGCTCGACACACAGGACGGAACAGCGCTCGTAAGCGAGCTCGATCCCATCTCTGACGTATCAGTTACCGCTGACGGCCGTGTCGAGGTAAAGCTCGAAATATCCAACGTTGAGCTCTTAAGCTACTTCACAACAGGCATCATTCCAGAAGGCTATGACAACTGCCAGGCTGCTCCCGTCGGAACAGGTCCTTTTAAGTTCGAATCATATACTCCCGGTCAGAGCGTAGTTCTCGTAAAGAACGACAACTATTGGCAGAAGGGTTTCCCTTATCTTGACAAGGTTACGTTCAAGGTATGTGCCGACATGGATGCAGGTCTTACAGAACTCGCAAACGGCAGCATCGACATCTTCCCTTACCTCACGTCTGACCGTGCCAGCCAGCTCGATACCGCTAAGTACAACGTTTTGTCCAACGGTTCCAACATGGTCCAGATCTTCGCTCTTAACAACACTGTTGCTCCTCTGAACGATGTAAGAGTCCGTCAGGCAATGAATCTGGCCATCAACAGAAAAGACATCATCTCAGTTACGATGGACGGTGCAGGCGTTGAGCTCACAACAGCAATGAGCCCTGCTATGGGATCTTACTATGACACTTCACTCGACGGAACTTTCGATCAGGATCTCGAGAAGGCAAAGGCTCTTATGGCCGAAGCAGGTTATGAGAACGGATTTGATATCACATGCACTGTTCCCTCTTCTTACCTCGTTCACGTTAATACCGCAGTCGAGCTCGCTTCCGAGCTCAAGGCCATCGGCATCAACATGGAGATCAAGCAGGTAGACTGGGCAACATGGCTCGACGAGGTCTATGCAGGCCGTCACTATGAGACAACAGTCATTTGCCTTACAAGTTCTTATGCGCCTTTCGATGTTCTGGGCCGTTACAAGTCAACAGATGACGGCAACTTCATCAACTACTCCAATCCCAAGGTTGACGAGCTCCTGACACAGATCCCCCAGACTGCTGATGATGCTGCAAGAACAGAGCTCTATCACCAGGTTCTCGGAATCCTTACGGAGGATGCATGCTCAGTTTACATTCAGGACCCTGCAACAATAACTGCAGTATCCACAAGACTCGAAGGCTATCACGTATATCCTATGTATGTTCAGGATATGTCCACAGTCAAATTAGTCACTAACTGATCCTTACGGGGAGTTTTTGAGTTTATATCAACAAAGGCTGTCTCAACATTGAGCAGCCTTTATGCTTCTTATATAAAGTGTTTTTAATGCGAAAACCATATATAATAAGGTTTTATGTACTAAATAAAGGGGGTGCGGGATTTGACGGGCAAGGCCGGCTATCTCATCGGCAAACTGATAGAGCTGCTGCTGACACTGTTTGTAGTGTCGCTGCTCGTTTTTGCTGCATTCTCGATAATCCCCGGAGATGCCGCGAGAGTAATGCTCGGACCGGACGCTTCACAGGCACAGGTGGATCTTCTCCGTGCCCAGTTAGGTCTTGATAAGCCCCTGATAGTACGTTACGGCACCTGGATGCTGGGCGTATTTACGTTCAATCCGGGCATTTCCTATGCTTATCACGTAAACGTCAGCGATCTGATCGCGCAGAGGCTTCCCGTAACACTTGGCATGAGCGTCATCGCCATGATCATGGTGATCGCGATATCCTATCCTCTCGCTGTCTTAAGCGCACGAAGGCCCGGCCGCCTCGGAGACCAGATATGCTCCGTAATCGGCCATATCCTTTTTGCCATCCCGCCGTATGTTGCATCTCTCCTTCTCATTCTCGTGGCAGGCTCGGTATTCTCACTCCTTACGGTCGGCAATTACGTTAAGCCGTCAGAAGACTTCATCGGTTATGTCGGCTGCCTTATCCTGCCGTCTTTTACGATCGCGCTTCCGAAGATCGCCATGAGTTTCAAGTTCTTAAGATCCTCAATCATCGAGCAGAAGGCTGCCGACTATGTGCGCACATCCAAGAGCCACGGTCTTTCTGACTTTAAGATCATGATGCGCCACGTGCTGCCGAATTCGAATATTTCTTCGATCACGGTCATCTCGATCATCCTGTCCGACATTCTGGGCGGAAGTCTTATTGTCGAGCAGGTATTTAACCTGCCCGGACTGGGACGTCTCCTGCTGTCGGCCATATCACGAAGAGATTTTCCGCTGCTCTCGGGCATCGTTTTCTATCTCGCATTCATAACAGTCCTCCTGTACTTCATCTCCGACATCGCTGCCAGCCTTGCCGATCCGAGGATCAGGCTGAAATAAGGAGGAATGACGTGGCAAAACTGAACAGTAAGAACAGATCTCCCGAAGCATCCGCATTTTATACTGCGGGCATTATCATGCTGGGAATAATCTTTGTTATGTTCATCATCTCGCTGTTCTGGACGCCTTACTCCCCGGATGCCACAAACGCTGCCGCCAAACTCATGGCGCCCTCGCTTGAGCATCCGTTCGGCACCGACAACTTCGGAAGAGATGTTCTGTCACGCGTAATGGCTGCATCCAAATATACGATATTCATTTCCGTTGCAGGCGTAGCCATCGCCCTGATCCTGGGAACACTTGCTGGCATACCCGCAGGTTACTACGGCGGTATAGGAGACAGGATAATAATGCTCCTTGGCAACAGCATCATGTGCTTCCCCGGAATTCTCCTGGCACTTGTGGCAGTGGCGATCTTCGGTGCCTCGGTAACAAATGTCATTTGGGCTCTGGGACTTGTTTTCGCGCCGACATTTGCGAGAGTCTGCCGACTCGGAACGATGGAAATAAAGGAACTTGATTACATAACGCATGCGCGCGTCATGAAGGTCCATCCTGACCGCATCATGGCATTCCACATCTTCCCTAACCTCGTTCCCCAGCTCCTGCCGGCAACCGTGATCGGTCTGGCGAACATGACACTGTTCGAATCAGGCATGAGCTATCTGGGACTCGGCGTACAGCCGCCGGATGCATCCTTCGGCAAAATGCTCTCGGATGCGCAGTCATATATCCGTGTAGCACCCTGGCTCATCGTATTTCCCGCCGTTATGCTCGTCATATACATCCTGGGACTCTATTTCGTTTCTGAGGGACTTCGCGTCAGCCTCTCGAAAGGAGGCAAGTGATGGAACGACATATCCACATTGTTAAAGTTCATCACCTGAACCTCTCTTTCCCTACCCGAAGGAATCCCAATCCCAAGCCGGTATTGGATGACGTCGATTTCGGCATCAGGGACGGCGAGATACTGGGACTTATCGGCAACTCCGGAAGCGGCAAGACGATGACTTCTCTTGCGATCGCAGGACTTCTTCCCGACAATGCCGAGATCACTTCAGGGGCGATCAAATTCGCAGGCAGGGATCTGCTCGCAATGAATCCCAAGGAGCGACGTGCCATGCTCGGCAAGGATATCGGCATGATATTCCAGGAACCGTCCACGGCTCTGGACCCACTCATGGTCATAGGCAAACAGCTCGAGGAAGTTCTTACTGCGCACGAAGACAGATCCGGGACCAAAGAAGACCGCCACAAGAAAATCGTTGATATGCTCGAACTCGTCGGATTCAAGAATGCCGAAGAGATCTGCGGGCGTTATCCCCACCAGCTCTCGGGCGGCCAGCGTCAGAGGGTACTGATCGCCGGCGCAGCACTCCTTAAGCCGCGCCTTCTCATCTGCGATGAGCCTACCTCATCGCTTGATACGGTCACGACCATATCGATCCTGGCTTTGCTCAAGGAACTGTGCCACAAGCTGCACATCACCATCCTCTTCATCTCGCATGACCTGTCTGCGGTAAGAGGGTTCTGCGACCGCGTAATGGTCATGAAAGACGGTAAGATCGTAGATAAAGATACGGCCTCCGACATCCTCACGAACCCTAAGAACGCTTACACGGCCGAGCTCCTGACCAATGCAAGGCTCGACACGAGGATACTCGGATTTGAGCCAGCGACCGTCGACTATTCGAAGAGCCCTGTTCTTACAGCAAAGGATATAACGGCCGGCTATGGCAGATCGCTATTTGAGCGCATCAGGACCAAGTCTGCCGCCCCCCAAAAAGATACCAACATCCTTCACGACGTTTCGCTGGAGGTCTACCCTAATGAGATCCTGGGCCTCATCGGAGGATCAGGCAGCGGCAAGACGACGCTCATCAGGTCCCTGTTGGGCCTTCTGCCGCACAAAGGAACTGTCAGCATTAAGAGTGAGAGTATCGGTGCCATCTTCCAGGATCCCGTATCCTGCCTGAATCCGGCCCACACTGTAAAATGGCATCTGGCAGAGGCTTTGAGAGCATCAAAGAAAACAGCAAGAGGTCCGGAGGCGCTTAAACGCATAACGGCAGTTCTCGAAGAATGCGGCCTCGGAGCAGAATACCTGTCCCGCCGTCCTCACGAATTATCAGGCGGCCAGCGCCAGAGGATCGCCATTGCCATGTGCCTTATCCAGGAACCTGCCCTCATTATCGCAGATGAGCCGTTCTCATCTCTTGATGCCAGTTCCTCCGCCGAACTCTTAAAGCTCATGACGGATATCAACCGCGAGCGCAGCACTGCGTTCCTTCTTATCACGCACAACATTCACATCGTAAGACAGATCTGTCCGAGGATCATCGTCATGCACGATGGCAGGATATGCGAGGAAGGGACCACATCTGAGGTTCTCAATAACCCCAAGTCAGAAGCTACTGCGGCTCTCCTTGAAGCCGAGCGTAAGATCCACGGTATCTGAATCCGTTTTTCTTTTATGCATAAAGAAAGGCTGCTCACGTGGAGCAGCCCATCTCAAGGGTGATCTATATAAAGTGATGTCACTTTTATATACTTGAATGAATTAACCGATTTAACGCACCCTGTTTTGTCGATTACCTGATAGTCATATCCTTGAAACTATCATGTGTATCATCCTTAGGCCTCTGTGTAGGAATTAACAGTAATTCCGCTGTTGTAGTTATTCCAAGATGCCTGGAATGTAAGGGACTTTGTTGTCTGACCTTCCTGGAGCTTAATTGTTACGTAATTTCCGTTCTGAGTAACCTGAGGGTTAGAAACACCGTTTTCCCATGCATTGGAAACTGTTACTCCGTTAGGTACATAGATCGTAACTTCTGTGACATTGTTAGGGAATGTTACAGTTGCCTGGCCACCGCTGCCCCAGTTGTTGAAAACGTTTACATTGGAACCAGTAGCATTTGTGTTTGTGTTTGTTGATGATACAACACGTCCGCCTGCCGGAGGATTATTATTGTTCTGCTGGTTCTGATTCTGGTTCTGATTCTGGTCCTGGTTCTGATTCTGCCAGTTGTTATTATTGTTATTGTTATTGTTGTTATTGTTGTTATTGTTGTTATTGTTAGAAGTATTATTGTTGCGGTTATGTGCAGCGTTGTATTCTTCTAAATACTGCTCATATGTCTTACCGTCGTGAAGTTCAGGATCCCAATTCGTTGTGATTACATATCCTGTATCACCATAAGTAACTTCGATCTCTTCATCCTTCCAACCAAAAGCCTTGAGCCTTGAAACTTCCTGATCTGCCTTCTTCTTAGGTGTATACTTCGGAATTGCTGACCAGTCTACTACGCCGGCCTCAAGATTCTTGATCTGCGTACGTGCTTCGATCTCGAAGTTATCTGCATGGTCTTCAATTGCTGCCTGCTTTTCCTGTGCGTTGCTGAGTGTGACTGCTACGCCTGTGAATGCTGCTGCTGAAATAATCAAAACAATTGCAACAACGATCATGATTTCTACGAGGGTAAAACCTCTCTTGTTTCCATTAATCTTCTTCATATAGATCACGCTCCCTTCAATTTTGAGTTTGAGTTTGATTTCCCTTGATACGAAAATTATACGGGAGCAATTTTTGACAATTCAATCACTAAGATATTGATTTTATGAGTACGTTGTAAGCAATATGTTACGAAATGTTAAACAGTCTCAACCCTAATGATTTCAAGGGCTTCATTAATCAAAGAGACTTTAGAATTATCACATTTTTCTTCTATATATAACTCAAATAATCTTGTCAGGATCTCACCCACACGGGGGCCTTTTTCGACCCCTAATTTGATAATGTCATTTCCGTCGATCGCAAGATCCCTGACCGCGAAAACCGCTCCTGAAGATCTCAGTTCGCCGCTTATCTCCATGATCGCCTTAAGATGCTCCATCCTCTTTAATCCGAGAGGCGAATGGGCAAGGATATCCGCCCTCTGCAGAATCTGGAGTTTATCTATTATCTCAAGCGGATATTCACTCATAAACCTGTGGATCGCGATCCTGTCCGTTTCAACATATGTATCGTGGAGCTTAACAAGGAGACAGACATCCTGAATGAACTGCTTCGGATATTTAAGTTCGTTTAAGACTCTTTCCGCGATCCTGCAGCTGACACGCGGATGACCTTTCATGTGACCTGAACCGTTTGAATCGATGATGAAACATTCGGGCTTACCGAGATCGTGGAAGAAAGCCGCAACGGCGAGTTCCGGATCACGGCCTTCATTCTCAGCATAAGGAATATTATCAAGTACGCTCAGGGTGTGTTCGAGAACGTCCTGGTCATGATATTTGGATTTCTGGTCGAATCCGTGACAGACGGCTATTTCAGGTATGATAACGCTTAATATCTTCCATCCGGTCCTTATAGCCTGCGGCGCGAACTTACCCGTGACTATACCCGTAAGTTCTGTCGCGATACGCTCGGCAGAAATGTCTTTCAATTCTTCTGCACAGATCTCCATCGCATTAAGAGTCTGCTCTTCTATATCAAACCCCAGTTTCGAAACAAATCTTAAACCTCTTAAGATCCTGAGCGCATCCTCTTCAAAACGCTCCCTGGGGTTTCCGACAGCCCTTATCAGATGCCGGGCACAATCCCCCTGACCGCCTTCCGGATCATGGATGCCGGCCGATGAATCCATATACATTGCATTAATGGTGAAGTCTCTTCTCTTAACATCCTCTTCGATCGTGGTCTTGAAAACGACATCATCAGGTCTTCTTAAGTCAGAATAAGAACCGTCTTCCCTGAATGTGGTAACTTCCAGGTTTCCTCCTGATGTTATCGCGGTAACGGTTCCGTGCTTTACACCGGTATCGAAAAACTCTATCCCCGCTTCATTAAATACCTTTATGGTCTCCTCCGGTCTTGCGGAAGTGGCTATGTCGTAATCGTGAGGCTGTTTCCCGAGAACAATATCGCGCACCGCGCCGCCGGCCACATACACGCTGTATCCGGCCCCTTCGAGCAGTTCCATCATGCTGCGCACATAATCAGGAATGCTGCCTTGTTTGTCCTTGTTTTCGAGAGTTAGATTAACCATACATTGATTATATCAAACCCTAAAGTGTCATATTCTCGAAATATTAGGAACTTATCTTATGGTTATAATATTTTTGTTTATTATAAACACGTGCGCGTTTTATGCAGGAGGATAATATGATATTTACCAGGAAACCTTATCAGATCGATTCCGTATATTTTGAAGACAATACACTAAAGATCGGCTGCCAGTGCAAGGAATATACAGAGGCTCTCACAGGCGGCAAGGCCTGCTTTACTGACAGTAAAGGAAGAATAACCGTATCCTTCTTCTCACCTGCAGCCAACATAATCACGGTCAAGGTAACAAACCATCATGCAGAACCCAGAGCAAAGAACTCTTCGGTCATCAATCTGGGACCTACCGCAAGCGGCACGATCGAGGACAGAGGAAATATCATCGCATTTAAGAGCGGTTCTCTCGAAGCGCAGATCAATAAGAATACATTAGATATTAATTATTTCTACTATGGCAATGAGATAGCATCCCAGGCAGCCAACATGCCCATCTACTACAAGACAGATTCCGGCTCTGAGAGCGGATATGCGGTCTCAAACAATGCATCCGCAGGCGCCGCATTCAATCTCAAACCCGGCGAGATGATCTACGGTCTGGGCGGTGCGGGTTCATGCTTTATCCGTAACGGACAGTATGTTAAGGGTGAGGATTTCTCACGCATTCCCGGAACAGAACACATTCCGTTCATCCTGTCATCATCCAAGTACGGTCTGTTCGTAAATACAGACCGCCCGATCACCTTTGATGTCGGTTCTGACAGTTCCGAGATCAGATTTGAGGCTGAGGGTGAGATCCTTGAGTATAACGTTATCGCAAGCGATTCAATGATCCAGATCCTTGAGCTCTATAACCAGCTCAACGGACGCACACCTGTACTTCCTTACACGACAGGCGGCATTTCTCTGGTTCTTAATGACGACTACACCCTCACGGCTCAGGGCATCATCGACTCTGTCAGAGAAGCTATCCAGGCAGGTGTTAATATCACAGAACTCTGGCTCGGCAACTCATGGCATCCGGATTATGCACCCTACGGTTTCACATTTGATAGTGTCAGATTCCCTGATCCGGCAGGTTTCTCACGCGCAATGAGCGACATGGGCGTCACACTCGGTATCTCCATCAATCCGTTCATCTCAGAGAGAGCACCCGAGTATCCTGATCTTCTCGATACAGGATGCTTTGTTTCCTTCCCTGACGGCAGAGCAGTTCTCTGCGATGCTGAGAAAGGTGGCGTTGCTCTCCTCGATCTTAACCAGCCTGATGCAAGAAGTTACATCGTCAACGCATGCAATCTCTTATCAGGTGACGGATTCAACATTTACGAATCAAACTATACCAGCGCTCTGGCCGATGCTTTCGAGAAGGCAGCAGGAAAGAAAGAATATCTTCTCGGTTTCACCGGCATCCTCAATTCGGCATTGACAGATATTTCGGCACGTGAGCGCGGAAGATTCGGTTCATTCATCATCGCCGACGCCGTAAGTTCCGGCGACCAGAGATGTCCTTACAGAAACATCTTCAACACTCTTACACCCGGTTTCAATGAATTAAACAGTGCAGTCAAGAATGTCATCTCCTATAACCTCACGGGTTTCGGCGGGATCAACATCGACATTCCCGAGAAGGATCTTACCGATCCCAAGCTCTTCGACCGCTGGGTAGGATTTGCCGCTTATGCTCCGCACGCAAGATTCAGAGGCTCTCTCAAGTTCCTCCAGGATGCGCGCAATCTCGATACGATCAAGGCATTCTGCGCCATTAGGACAGGTCTTGCACCTTACATCTATTCCAGCATCTGCGAGAATGTTAACTACGGCACACCCGTATTCCGTGCAATGGGTCTTGAATTCTCCGCTGACCCTGCGGCAATATTCTCTGATTCCGAATACATGATGGGCCAGGCGCTCCTCGTAGCTCCCGTTACGACCGCAAACGACACATTGAGAGTTTATATCCCGGCCGGCATATGGACAGATTTCATGACTCACGAGAGGATCCAGGGACCCCGCTATATCTCACGCAAGGTCTCTCCCAACACCGTACCGGTATTCGTCCGTCCTAATTCGATCGTAGCTACCAGAACACCGGACAGCCACTCTGCCAGCACGCTCGACAACCTCACATTCACCTGCTTCGGTCTTTCCAACGGCACTACAGCTGCATGTGAAGTTTTCGGTGAGGGCGGCCAGGCTTCAGGCGTTATCACTGCTGCAGTCGAAGGCAATAAGATCACCGTCCGCACGAACAATCTCGGCGGCAACAAGCGTCTTATCCTCTCAGGCATATTCAATGTTGTGGGACTCTCCGAATCCGTACCCGAGAAGCTCAGTTACGGTACTTCGATCGAGTTCATGAGCAACGAATTAGTTATTAGTCTGGGCTAAAGGGATCTCGTCAAAGTAGGTTATAAGATCAGCGAAATACTCTTCCTTCACGGGTTCATTCATGAGCTCGTGACGGTAGGGTCCGTAGTTCTTTGCTTTTACGTTAGTGCCTGACGCCTTCATCCGCGCAATTACCTTCTCTACGCCTTCGGCATAACTGCCTACAGGATCCCCGTCCGCATACAGGAACATGCACGGACGGTCAGGTATCAGCGCATATGCTTCCTTGCTCTGCATGAATGCTATAAGGCTGAACAGCGTCTTGAAACCTTCGCTCGTAAAATAGAATCCGCACATCGGATCGTCGATATATTTCTGAACCTCGGCAGGGTCTGTTGACAGCCAGTCGTAACTGGTTTTCGCGCCTTTGATCCGCTTTGTATAACTGCCGAACGCGATAATGCTCAGGAGTTTGTCGGGTCTCTTGGCACCTCCGAAAACGCACGCGGTGCCCGCCAGGAACTTGCCCAGTCCGACCGCGGGATTAGGTCCCATTGTCGATGCGAAAACAAATCCGTCAAACTGTTTGCTGTATCTGGGCGTGGAATAGATAGACCTGACGACAAATGAACCCATGGAGTGTCCGTACAGGATGTATTTGAGGCCGTCCGTGCCGAATCTCTTGACGGCATATTCGTGCATCCCCAGTTCATCGGTAAGAAGTATCTTCCATGCGTCCTTTACGCCTCCGAAATATCCCTTCGGATAACCGGCCTCTTTATTCAGATAGTAAGTCTGGCCGTGTCCCGGCATATCCATTCCGCAAACGTGATAACCTGCCTCGTTAAGACGCTCGATCATGACCCTGTAACGTTCAAGATACTCAGCCATGCCGTGGCAGATCTGCACGACACCCTTGATCTCCTTAGCTGCAGAGGGATAGAAGAATCCGACGATCTTAACGCCCTTGCCGATCGAACTTACGAAAGATATTTTCTCGGGTTTAAGTACTGTCATTTGTTCCTCCCTCTCTAAGTTCAGGCACTTGAGTTCTCTCTTATTCTAACATCTTTTCCATACCCGGAGAGGCTGCCTGAACATTCCCGAAAAGTATAAATTGATTTTTATTCTTTTTTGTTACAATAAGAAACAATAAGTTTTTTGAACACAATTTCATATTGTCATAGGATATCTTGTTTGGTATGCTACCATACAAGATAGTTATCGAATATGGATCTTCGAAAACTAAACTTCCTTCAGGAGGGATAGATCAGATGTTTGAAATAGTAACCAAGAAGATGCTTGGACCCAAGGTCTTCCTTATGGATATCGTGGCTCCGCTCGTAGCCGGCAAGGCTATGCCCGGACAGTTCCTGATCGTCAGAGCTGACAAGGACGGCGAGAGGATCCCCCTTACCGTCTGCGACTTTGACCGCGAGAAAGGGATCGTCACCATCGTTTACCAGACAGTCGGCGCAGAGACAGAGCGCATGAGCAGGCTCAATGAGGGCGACTGCTTTGCAGACGTCGTAGGCCCTCTGGGTAATCCTTCCGACCTCTGCGATCTTCCGATCGAGGAACTCAAGGCAAAGAAGATCCTCTTCATCGCCGGCGGTGTCGGAACAGCTCCCGTTTATAACCAGCTCAAGTGGCTCCACGACAACGGCGTTGAGGTCGACTGCATCCAGGGTGCCCGTACAAAGGACCTTCTCATCTTTGAAGACGAGATGAGAGCAGTTACAAAGAATCTGTATTTTGCAACCGATGACGGTTCCTACGGAATCCACGGAAACGTCTGTGTAGCCCTGCAGCAGCTCTGGGATGAAGGCATCCGTTACGATCACTGCGTGGTAATAGGACCTGTCATCATGATGAAGTTCGCATGTCAGCTCACAAAGAAACTCGGCATCCACACTGTAATATCAATGAATACAATCATGGTGGACGGCACAGGCATGTGCGGCGCCTGCAGACTCCTGGTCGGCGGCGAAGTAAAATTCGCATGCGTTGACGGACCTGAGTTCGACGGCCACGAGGTTGATTTCGATCAGGCACTGCAGCGTTCACGCCTGTATAAGACACAGGAAGGCGAACTCATGTTAAGGCTCACCGAAGGCGATACGCACAGCGGCGGCTGCGGAATGTGCTCATAAAGGAGAATAAGGCTAATGGATATAGATGTATTGAAGAAAGTACCCGTTGCAGAACAGGATCCCAAGGTCCGCGCTGCGAATTTCGATGAGGTAAACCTCGGCTATACAAAGGAAGAAGCAGTACTGGAAGCATCACGCTGCCTTACCTGCAAGAACGCGCGGTGCGTTCAGGGATGTCCCGTATCGATCGACATTCCCGGATTTATCTCTAAGGTCAAGGAAGGCGATGTTGAGGGCGCATATAACGTTATCTCCTTATCTTCCTCCCTGCCCGCTGTATGCGGCCGCGTATGCCCTCAGGAGACACAGTGCGAGGCACAGTGCGTAAGAGGCATCAAGGGCGAGGCAGTATCCATCGGACGTCTCGAAAGATTCGTTGCAGACACTGCAAAGGAGATCGGACTTAAGCCTCAGCTCCCTGCCGGCATGGTCAAAAAGGGCAAGAAAGTTGCCGTTATCGGTGCAGGCCCGTCAGGACTTACATGCGCAGGAGATCTCGCAAAGATGGGATATGACGTAACCATCTTCGAAGCATTGCACAAGGCAGGCGGCGTTCTCGTTTACGGTATCCCCGAGTTCCGTCTTCCCAAGGAAAAGGTCGTAGCCAAGGAAGTCGAGAACATTAAGGCATTGGGCGTTGAGATCGTCACGGATGCCGTCATCGGCCGCTCACTTACGATCGATGACCTGTTTGAGAATGAGGGCTTCTCTGCCGTATTCATCGGTTCAGGTGCAGGTCTTCCCCGCTTCATGAATATTCCGGGCGAGCAGGCTCTGGGCGTGTTCTCCGCTAACGAATATCTCACAAGATCAAATCTCATGGGTGCATTCTCACCCGACTCACGCACACCGATCATGAGAGCCAAAAAGGCTGTCATCGTAGGCGGCGGAAACGTTGCGATGGATGCTGCGCGTACCGCAAAGCGTCTCGGTTCTGAGGTGCACATTGTTTACCGCCGTTCCGAGGAAGAGCTCCCTGCCCGTAAGGAAGAAGTCCATCACGCAAAAGAGGAAGGCATTATATTTGACCTTCTCACCAACCCCGTTGAGATCCTCACGGACGAGAACGGCTGGGTCAAGGGATGCAAGTGCATCCGCATGGAATTGGGCGAGCCTGACGCTTCAGGCAGAAGATCACCTGTTCCTGTTGAGGGTTCCGAATTCACAATCGACTGTGATGCGGTCATCATGTCTCTCGGCACATCACCTAACCCGCTCATAAAGAAAACCACCTCCGGCCTTGAAGTAAACAAGCGCGGAGGCATCATCGTTAATGAAGCAGAGATGACTTCAAGAGAAGGTGTTTTCGCAGGCGGAGATGCAGTCACAGGTGCAGCTACCGTAATCCTGGCGATGGGCGCAGGCAAGTCTGCTGCAAAAGGCATTGACGAATATCTGTCCAAGAACTTATGAGATGGTTTATGAATATGTGGAAGGTTATGGCGAGGATTCGATCTCGAAATTACATTGAAAATAATTAACCATATAAAAAGAGGATGCCCTTTTGGACATCCTCTTTTTGTTGACCGTTTTATCAGTGCTGGAATTTGCCCAACAATATTCCGGCAGATGAATAGAACTCTATAGTGACAGGTTCCGGACGGATCTTGTAAACTTTCTCGATCTTATCCTTTATCTGGGTGATCTGGGCATCCTCGTTCATATTGAGGATCTGTGTTTTGATGGCGATCTCCTGGGACTGGTCGAGATACTGGCCTATATAGACTCTGAAGAATAACTGATTCCCCTGGACATCCAATTCCGCACGATCGAAAAAATCCTTGAAATCTTCTTGTTTGGCCATCTCCTGTGCAAAGCGGTCACGGTCTCTCTGGCTTATTCTCTCTTCAAGAGTCTTACCCATGAAGCATCCCGTAAACATAACGATGCACATTAGAACTGACACAATACCTGTTACTGCTTTTCTCATTATTTTTTCCTCCCTTAATCCATATGCCGGCATAATTACCGGCAGAATCCATTTTCTCAAAAATTTATTACTCCTACAAATATCATTTTCAACAAAAAGAACCCGCGCTCCGGAAAGCACGGGTCCTGATTAATTCAATTGTATATCAGCTTATGCGTTGCAGATGATTGAGAAATCCTCAGCCTTGAGGGAAGCACCACCTACGAGACCGCCGTTGATGTCAGCCTGAGCGAAGAGGCCTGCAGCGTTCTTAGCATTGCAGGAACCGCCGTACTGGATCGTGATAGCCTCAGCGCACTTAGGGCAATAGAGCTCAGCGATTACGCCACGGATGAACTTGCAAACTTCCTCAGCCTGCTCGTCTGTAGCTGTCTTACCTGTGCCGATAGCCCAGATAGGCTCATAAGCGATCGTGATCTGGCAGAGCTTGTCAGCAGGGATATCCTTGAAAGCGCCAACGATCTGACCCTTGATCCAGTCGAATGTCTCGCCTGCTTCACGCTGAGCCAAAGACTCACCGCAGCAGATGATAGGTCTTACACCATACTTGAGGAGTGCAAGAGCCTTCTTGTTAACTGTCTCGTCTGTCTCTGCGTTGTACTCTCTTCTCTCGGAGTGGCCGATGATGCAGTAATTTACGCCCATCTTAGCGAGCCAGAGAGGTGAGATCTCGCCTGTGAAAGCACCCTTCTCTTCGAAGTGGCAGTTCTGAGCAGCGATCTTGATGTTTGTGTAAGCAGCAGCCTCAACTGCAGCAGCGAGAGCTGTAGCAGGAACGCCGAGAGCGATTCTGTGCTCTGCATTCTTAACGAGGGGCTTGAGCTCTTCGATGAGCTTAACTGCATCTGCAGGGATACCGCAGTTCATCTTCCAGTTGCCTGCAGCAAAGATTCTGCCTGTCTTCTTGTCGTTGAGGCAGTCGATACCGGGGAGAACCTTACCCTCGATGTACTCGAGAGAAGCGCCGCCGCCTGTAGAGATGTGAGAAACCTTATCAGCATAGCCGAGCTTCTCGATAGCAGCAGCAGAGTCACCGCCGCCGATGATTGATGTGCAGTCTGCATCAGCGATAGCCTGAGCGATTGCCTTTGTACCGACTGCGAACTTCTCGAACTCGAAAACGCCTGCAGGGCCGTTCCAGATGACTGTCTTAGCGCCCTTGATAGCGTCAGAGAACTTAGCGATCGTCTCAGGTCCGATGTCGAGGCCCTGCCATCCGTCAGGGATCTCCATTGTAGGAACTACCTTGCTGTTTGCGTTAGCATCGAAAGCGTCAGCAACAACTGTATCTGTAGGAAGAAGGAGCTTAACGCCCTTCTCTTCTGCCTTAGCGAGGATCTCCTTAGCGAGATCAACCTTATCAGCCTCGAAGAGGGAGTCACCGATCTGGCCGCCCTGAGCGCCGATGAATGTATAAGCCATACCACCACCGATGATGATCGTATCAGCCTTGTCTAAGAGATTTGTGATAACGCCGATCTTGTCGGAAACCTTAGCACCGCCAAGAATAGCAACGAACGGTCTTGCAGGATTATCGAGCGCACCGCCGATGAAGTCGATCTCCTTCTTGATGAGGTAACCGCAAGCGGAAGGAAGGAAGTTAGCAAGACCTGCTGTTGAAGCATGAGCACGGTGAGCTGTACCGAATGCATCATTTACATAGAGGTCAGCCATGGAAGCGAGCTCTGCAGCGAACTTAGGATCGTTCTTTGTCTCTTCCTTGTGGAAACGGACATTCTCGAGCATGAGGATCTCGCCATCCTTAAGAGCAGCAGCCTTAGCCTTTGCATCTTCGCCGATTACATCAGCAGCAAGAGTAACGGGCTTGCCGATGAGCTCTGCGAGACGGTCTGCAGCAGGCTTCATTGAGAACTTAGCCTCAGGTCCGTTCTTCGGACGGCCGAGGTGAGAAACGAGAATAACCTTCGCATTGTTGTCTACGAGGTACTTGATCGTAGGGAGAGCACCCTTGATTCTCTTGTCGTCTGTGATCTTTGTGCCTGTCTCTTTGTCGAGCGGTACGTTAAAGTCAACGCGGACAATAACTCTCTTGCCGGCTACGTCTAAATCTTCGACACTTTTCTTGTCATACATTGCCATGGATTGTCACACTCCTGATTCATTATTTTGTGTTTTGGGAAGCACCCCGGAAGGTGCCTCTTAAATACTGACTTGAAAATTATACTATCTTCGTGCCACATATAAAAGCAAGAAAAAAGGCGAGTTTGGCGTTATTTTTGCCAAACCCGCTCTTATTTGTCCTTTTATCTAGGTAGTGAAAATTATTTCTTGCCCAGGAGCGATACGATCTCGTGGACCTTGAACACTTTCTGGCCGTCCACATGGAACCTGTAGAGCTCGCCGTCCTTGTCGTATATCTCGAAGTGCTTGCCGTAAGATGCGACCAGACCTCTCATCGTATCGATCTCAAAGACCTTCTTCTCAAAAGGTGCGCTCGAATCGAGGGTCCTGTCCTTATACTTTCTCATCGGCTTGCCCTTCTTGTAAGGGATGCCCTCTTCTGCCGGACAGTCTGTTCCGTAATAGATGATCTCCTTATCGGTGATCGTGATCCTGCCCTTACCTGTTTTCGCGAAGGTGAATCTGTCGAATACCTTGAACAGATCAGCGTTCATCTCCATCTTGAATCCGCCTGCCTTGAGCTGGTCGGCGATAAGGCTCTTCTCCCACTCAGTCCACTTGTGCAGGTCATCAAAGACCACACACTGGGGATCGACCTTCTCAATAAGGCCGGTCGGGAGATATCTGGCGGCATTGCCGCAGTTGGAGCACTGGATCATGTCATGCTTGCCGGAGTTCATGTACTGCATTGTGTACTCTGAACCGCACTTGGGGCATGCATAAGCGACATTCTGAAGACCTGCAGCGAGCTTCCTGCTCTTGAAAGATCTCGGATTCTCACGGATCCAGTCGTTCTCGTTATAGTCGACACCGTCGAGGATCTTCTGCTGGAGTTCCTCGATGGATAATTCCTTTACCTCATCTGAATAGATCTTCTTGACGAACTCTGCGCTGATCCTTCCCTTGCGCATGCCGGATCTTGACCATCTCGGCCATGCCAGATAAGCGCCGTGGATGTGAGCAATATAAACAGACGCATTGGACTTCTTTGCAAGTCTTGCGACACCGTCATCGAAAGGTATGGACTTACCGTCAACGTGTCTTGTGGCCTCAGGGTAAACGATGATGATGCCGTTACGCTTCATGACTCTCATCATGGCCTTGACCGCTGCAGTGTCTACAACGAACTGCTTCTTCGGAATGGCTCCGCCCAGTTTAAACCAGTGGCCCCATGCGGGTGCTCTGAATACGAACTCGCCTGTTACGAAGTTGGCAGGTCTCGCCTTTGTAAGACGGTTTATGATCATCGGATCCAGATAGGATTCGTGATTGGAGATTACGATGATGGGGCCTTCGTGATTAACGAATTCCATGTCGGGCTTGACCTTGATATGGCAGAAAGCGCAAACCAAAGGCACGATAATATGAGAACCCAAAAATCCGAAATAGAATTTGCTGGGCACACAACCTATGTCGTAATCACGCGGCGCCTTGGATCTTGAAGCCGCATTGCTCTTGATCTCCGTCATCTCTTAACTCCGTAAACCTTGATAGTCAAAGTATTATACATTAGAGCCGACGGATTCTTCAACCTCAACACTGTCGGAATTGCTGATCAGACCTCCGTCTTTTATAACTATTACCTTTCCGTCTTCGGCCGCACTGCCCTGCGCAAGGAGCGCTTCAGGGTTAGTTGTCTCGACTGCATCAATGATCGCAAGATGTCCGGGCTTAACGATTCCGTCGAGGAGAGCTTCGGAGAAACGATCCTCAACCATGGATGTAATTACTCTTCTAAGAGGTCTTGCGCCATACTGCGGATCGTAACCCTTCTTTGCGAGGAGTTCCTTGGCACTCTCTGTCAGCTCGATCTCCATGCCGAGATCCCTGATCCTCTTTCCTACCTGCTTCATGAGGATATCCACGATCCTGATGAGGGAATCCTTGCCGAGCATACGGAAGAATATGATCTCGTCCACACGGTTAACGAACTCAGGCGTGAATGTCTTCTTGAGCTCGTCGAGAACGACCTTCTTTGCTTCGTCGTATGACTTGCCGCCGTAGAGTCCTTCTCTGGAGAGCTCGTCCTTATCGCTCTCGTCTGCCATCGAGAATCCGATCTTGCGGCCCTCGCTGCCTACGAGCATTCTCGCGCCGATATTGGATGTCATGATGATGATCGTATTTCTGAAATCGACCGTTCTGCCGTGACCGTCCGTAAGACGTCCGTCATCCAATACCTGGAGCATCGTGTTGAAGATCTCGGGGTGAGCCTTCTCGATCTCATCGAAAAGAACTACCGAATAAGGATGTCTTCTTACAGACTCAGTGAGCTGGCCACCTTCATCATATCCTACATATCCCGGAGGAGCACCGATAAGTCTGGAGACATCGTGCTTTTCCATATACTCTGACATGTCGATCCTGACAAGAGCACTCTCATTGCCGAACATGACTTCAGCAAGAGCCTTTGCGAGCTCTGTCTTACCTACACCGGTCGTACCTAAGAAGATGAATGTACCGGAAGGTCTCTTCTCATCCTTAAGTCCCAGTCTTCCGCGGCGGATAGCCTTTGCAATAGCATGAACAGCCTCATCCTGGCCGACTACTCTTCTCGTAAGTTCAGCCTCAAGATTCTTGAGTTTGTCTGCATCGGTCTCGGTGATCTTCGTTGTCGGGATGCCTGTCCACTTGGCAAGTACCAGTGCAACATCATCAACTGTGAGCGTTCCCGTAAATCCGTCATCATCGGCCTTGACCTTATCCTGGAGCTGGGCGAGTCTCTCGTTGAGCTTTTCTTCCTCTTCCTTAAGGGTCTGTGCCGCCTCAAAATCCTGCTCTTCCACAGCAGCCTTCTTCTTGGTGATGATATCCTGGATCTTCTGCTCAAGTTCATTCTTTGCCTTGGAATCAGCATAGTTGATCCTCTTTGCTGCAGCAGCCTCATCCACAAGGTCGATCGCCTTATCAGGAAGGAATCTGTCTGAAACATATCTTGCAGAGAGTCTTACGGACTGCTCGAGAACATCATCGGGAATATGGATCTTGTGGTGATCCTCGTACTTCGATCTTAATCCCTTCATGATCGCAATGGCATCTTCGATGGAAGGCTCTTCAACGAGCACCTTCTGGAATCTTCTCTCAAGAGCGTGGTCCTTCTCGATGAACTTGGAATACTCATCAAGAGTTGTCGCACCGATTATCTGGAGTTCATTCTTGGTAAGAAGAGGCTTCATGATGTTAGCGGCATCCATGGATCCGTTGTTTGAATCACCTGCGCCGACGAGAGTATGGATCTCGTCGATGAACAGGATGATATTAGGATCTGCAATAGCCTCATCAAGCATATTCTTGATACGCTCTTCGAATTCGCCTCTGTACTTCGAACCTGCAACCATTGAGCCCATCTCAACGTTGTAAACGACCTTACCCTTGATGACATCAGGAACATCGTTCTCTGCGATCTTCAGTGCGAGTCCTTCTGCAATAGCAGTCTTACCTACACCCGGATCACCTACGAGACACGGATTGTTCTTCGTTCTTCTGATGAGGATCTGCATGACACGTGAGATCTCTTCTTCACGTCCGATAACGGGATCGATCTTACCCTGCTTTGCGAGTTCGGTTAAGTTCTTGCCGAATTTATCAAGTGTCTTGTGACCCTTCTTTCCGCCGGGTTTCTCCTGGGGCCTTCCGGGACCGGGTCTTGAAGGACCGTCTGACGGACCGTCACCGGGACCAAAGGGACCACCGGGGCCCATAGGACCACCCGGACCGACCGGACCGTCGTAATTGCCCTCTTCCTTTGCTGCCTCTGCCTGTTCATTAAACACGTTGATGATAGCATTCTTAATGCCTTCGAGATCGGCATCTGCCGCCTCAAGACTGTTAAGGATCTCAGGATGGTTGGAGATCCTTCGGGACAGGATGACGAACAGGAGATGCTCAGGATTTACGGCACCGTTGAATCCTGTTCTTCTGGACAGTTCGGATGCATTGGCAAATATCCTTCTGACATCTACCCTGAGGGTCTGGAATGCCCTGTCTGCGAGCATCTTGAGTGCTGCAGGATCAAGTTCGTAATCGTTATTTATTCCGAGTCGTTCGAGGATAAGAGAGATATCCGATACGTTATCGCTGATGATGTCTCTTACGGGAGTATCCGTAATGCACAATGCAGCGAAAAGGAACGTGTCACGGATGAGATTTGTATTTTTATCTTCTGCAATGAGGCTCGATACCGCGAGTACTCTTGCTGTATCTTCAGTTATTTTCATTTCTTTCTGCTCCCTTCAAAATCGTTCTTATTCCCTGAGCTCTTATTTTCTGTGAATTCGTGAGTGAACCCGGTGTCTTTCTGTTAGGCGCCGCAGGTTCCCACAGGATATCCATCGTAAGCTTGTTGATAGTATTCCATGAGATGTTTACCTCTCCGGAATCGTCATATTCTTTGTAGAGTCTTAGCCAGCCGAGCGCGATGATCGCCTCGCTCCTGGACATCAGTGCACTGTATCTTAAATTGCCGTATGCCCTGCTGTAGATGTCTTCAGTCTGAAGCTTCTTGCTCGATACGATCTCTTCCCGGCATGCACGCTCAGCCTTGATAACATCAGATATGAGCATCTCACCTCTCTTTAAGAGTTCGTCTTCGGTAACACCGAGAGTATTGACGCTCGCTATGATGTAAACGTTTGAATCTGCGAGTTCCCCTCTCTCTGCGAAAGGATAGATCGTCCATTCGTACTGTCCTACACGCTGTGTGAGAGCCGCAATACCGCCTTCTGTTTTTGAGATGGCAGGAAGCGCAACGGTATAAAGGATCTTAAGTCCTGTACCCGCGAGTCTTACATTCGAAGTAAGGAATCCGTAGTTCTCGGAATATGCAATATCGAGTTTGCTCTCGAGTTCCATCGCTTCCTTCTCGGCCTTCTTATAAACACTTATGTCGTGTCCTGCAGCCTGAGCCCTTACGGTGATGTGTTCACCGCTGCCGATCGCGATCGAGAGGCTCGAATCGTCGTTGTAGTAGAAAGCCTTTCGCTGAGGATTGACCATCTGGCTTCCTTCACGGCCCAGGACCTGAAGTCTGATAAGTCTTATTACCGTGTCCTTATCCATTGAAGCGGCGCATCCGCCCATATACTTATCCTTGTCGATCGCGCCGTCTATCGTATCCATCAGGCTCTGGCATTCCTTGTCATCCAGACGGGGCAGGAAGTTGTAGCCTTTGATGTTACGGACGATACATGCCTTTGTGGAGAGGACAACATCATTGTCCTTACCTTCATTAACATACCAGTCAAGCATTTGCGCCACCTTCCTTTCTTCCCTTGAGCTCATCCCTGAGCTTGGATGCGAGGATATATTCCTCAACCTCTGCAGCGAGCTTTATGCCCTTCTCGAGGTCTTCGTCAGAGAGCATGCCGAGGTCAGCCTTCTTGAGCTGGTCGATAGTAAGAGCGCCCTTTTCAGGCTTGAGCTCAGGCTTTTTCTCTTCTTTTTTCTCTGTTTTCTCTTCAGTCTTTACAGGTGCATCCGGTACCTGTGTCAATGCCTGTGATAGTTTTCTCTTCATGATGACTTCATCTGAAGTAACATCCACATCGGCAGGCTGGTTCGGAAGACGTCCCGCATATTCACTGTTGCCCTGCTGCTTGAACATCTCTCTTACGATATTGTCGTTAAAGGTGTTGTAGCACTCGATACAGCCAACACGTCCCTCATTCTCGAATTCCCTTAATGTCATTCCGCACTTGGGGCACTTTAAGGTGCTGTTGCCGAAATCCAGTTCGTTCATCTGCAGGAGTGATGTCGCTATCTGATCCAAAGGTGCGAACGGATTTCCCAATAGGTCAGCAGGGTCTCTTAAATATCTGTCGTAACCCATGATCCTTGCGCAGTCATCGCAGTACGTTACACCATTGATCTTGATGATCCTGTTGGTAAGTTCTTTACCGCATCTTTCACATCTCATTGATTTTGTCTCCTTTTGTATCCCTTATTTATGTAACCATCAGTCCGAGCAGTGCATGCTTGAATATATCTGCCCTGAGGACTGCCCTGATATCCGAATCAACTCTGGCCAAAGCCCTGTCTGATACGGCTGCCATTATCGCCGTTCCTTCTTTTGAGGTCATAGCACCTACGGTAACTGCATTAGTCAGGAGGTTCTTGGCCTGCTGCTGCGACAGATCGTCACCAACGCTGTCGATTATCGCCTTAAGATATTCGGCTGGTCCCACATGATTTACACGCGTGATCGTTATCTGTCCGCCGCCGCCTCGTCTGCTCTCGACGATATATCCGCTTCCGCCTGAGAATCTGGTGGACAACACATAAGTAATCTGTGACGGCACGCAGTTGGCCTGCTCAGCCAGCTGGCTCCTGCAGATCGTAGCGGTTCCGTCATTCTCATCGACCATCTCTTTGATCATCTGTTCTATAACATCAACCAGTCTTGCCACAAGATCGTCCTCCTTCCGCTTATCCTGAAAGTCATTTTGACTTTGCTCTTTTCTGACTTTGTCTTTGACTTTCTTTGACTAATGAGATTATGTAACTATTCCGGGGATTTGTCAACCCTGAAGAATGCGGTGTTTGGGCGTTTTTTAATCCAGATAAAAAACAAAGCTCTTATTTTCGCGAGGTGAAAACCCCGGTGACTGAAAAACGACTTTTTGAGGCTCCCGGAGTCACATTTTTAGTCGATTTTTCGAAAATCGACTCCAGACGCGACTGTTTTGCCCCTTCGGAGTCACATTTTGAGTCACTGGAAAACCGACCAGAACGAGCCGCGGAGGCTGTATCAAATTTGTGCCGGTTTGGCCCAAAAACGGCACTGAAATGAACAAAGAACGGCCTGATTGTTCATTTCGCTGCCAAAATTCATCAAAATCAGCACTGAAACGACAATTGGCCCTACCCGCCCGAAAACAAGTTCCGCCGCAAATTAATGAGGCTGCCTCAACGAGACAGCCTCTTCAACTTAATCTGTTTATTCAACTACCCTTACGGATTCGTGCAGTAACCTGACGCGTTGAAGTTATAGAGTTTGCCGTTGATCTTTACGTCACAGTCTCTCGGATACCATCCGTCTGTGTCCTGATAGTACCAGCCCTTTGAATCCTGCTTCCAGCTTGCCCTGGCCTTATAGGTCCATGTACCGTTGATGTTGAACCAATAACCGTTCCAGTATTCTGCAGCTGCCTTATATCCGTCAGGTGTAAAGAAATACCACTGGTCATCGATCTTGAGCCACTGATTCTTAGGATACCAGCCCTCAGTATCCTGATAGTATGTTCCCTTTGAATCAGATTTCCAGGATGCCTTAGCCTTATATGTCCATGCACCACTCTTATCGAGCCAGTAACCGTCACAGTATTCTTCCGATGCCATAGCACCGCTGGATTTGAAGTAATAATATACTCCGCCGATGGACTTCCAGCCTGTTACCATCTTTCCGTTATCACCGAAGTAATACCAGATGCCGCCAGTCTGCTCCCATCCTGTAGCCATAGCGCCTGATTCTTTTAAGTAGTACCAGACACCATCGTCTTCTAACCATCCGGTCTGCATGACGCCATCTTCATCGAAGTAAAACCAGCTACCGATCTTCTGCCAACCTGTAGCAAAAGTGGCATCTTCATTAACATAAAACCATTTATCATCAACTTCATTCCATCCGGGT
>JAZSFQ010000007.1:0-46297 GCA_045532275.1 Saccharofermentans sp.
GTGGGCCTTTAGCTCAGTTGGTCAGAGCTCCCGGCTCATAACCGGTTGGTCCTGGGTTCGAGTCCCCGAAGGCCCACCATTACACAACAATTAAATATATGGGAAGATTCCCGAGCGGCCAAAGGGAACAGACTGTAAATCTGTCGTCACTGACTTCGGTGGTTCGAATCCACCTCTTCCCACCATAGAGGAGTTATCGATTTCGGTAACTCCTTTATTTTTCTAGGAAAAAGCCCGTGGTTGAGCGGTTCTTGGAAGAGACACCCAAGTCGTCACTTCACTCAAATCTCCTCAGATTCACTCATCTTTACGTCAAATTGTCGTATTTTTAGTCGTAACTTTTTTGGCCTCATACAGCCTGATTTTTCTCTCGAAGATCGATCAGAGCAATTTCTTTTTGAATTTGTCAGTAGCGTCGGTATAGGTGTTCAGTGTTAATTCGACTTCTGTATGGCCCATGATTTCGGCTGTGGCCTTGATATCGGCTTCGGCTTCTCTCATCTTTGTCGCAAACGTATGTCTTAACATGCGGTTGTGTACATGAGGAAAGCCTGTGAGTCCGTTTATAGAGCCCTTGCTCTTGATTTCCTTATCGATCGCTATCGATATCCTGTCCAGCTTGGTATAATTAAAACGTTAGAACACAATATTTTAATTTAATTGACGCTAGATAGATGGAAACAGAATCGAAGAAGACAATCAAATATGGTGTAGCGTCCTTACTGTTTTTGGTTTTGTTCCTGATTCAGTTTTTATTCAGCCGGCTTGGCTATATTGTTTCCCGGTCATTTGATTATTCATCCATAGATCCAGACGGTTTATTCGCACAGGTTGCTATTCATCACATAATACAGATGTTATGTGCCATTGCAGCTATTCTGATCATTGGGAAAGTTAAGAATATTGATGGATTCAAACTCCGTCCGTGCGTTGATTCCAAGGGCATAAAGTATACCGTAGTCTTCTGTGTAATATTGGCCGTATATTATCTGTTTGTTTATGTAGCAGGATCATTTACCGGAACCATAAATACTTATGATTATGAACTAAATAGCGTTAACGTAACCGGTACACTGGGATTCCAGCTGTTATTGTCCGGACCTTCAGAAGAGATCCTTTTCAGATCTCTTCCGATAACATTGATGTTAAGCGTGCTGGATCTTGACAGAAAACGGGACCGTGCTATTGCAGTTTTCGGAACTGCATTACTATTTGCTGTGGCGCACATTGATTTGATCACATTTTCGATCCCGTGGTTTCAGGTTTGCTATGCATTCGTGCTGGGAATAGCTTACGGATATACATTCATAAGAACAAAGAGCGTGATATATCCGATGATAATGCACAGTATGAGCAACGTGATCTCCGTAGGCGGTTGCTATCTGTATATGCTATTTTTCTTGTAAATCGCAATTTTCTTTACTAAGGCTTACATCTGCCTAAATATGATTGATAAGAAATTAAACGAATATAATGAAAAATCGGCTGGGTAATCCAGCCGATTTTTTGTTGAGCTCCTTTTCATGTAAATAACTGTCGTAAAATTGTCGTAAGCTATCAGTTTTATATATAGGAATTAAGCTGGAAAGCTTGATTTTATTGGGTTTCAGAGATTGCAAGTTCTCTGAAGGTTTGTTCCCACCTCTTTGTTGCTGATATCTATTATGAGTGTCTGATAAATTGCTCTTGCGTATTTGATAAGGATGTATATAATTGCGTTATTAGACACAACTAACTGATGTATTATATAACTAATTTTGGCGATGTTCATACCGGTGGTCTTAAATACTGCGCAAGGAAAATAATAATGAGTGAATCTGCGGAAAACTATATTAAAGCTATATACATAATTAAGAAAAGGGATGGCGTAGCCCATTCGGTAGATGTGGCCCGTGAACTGGGTTTTTCAAAGCCAAGTGTATCAAGAGCGATGGCTATTCTTAGAAAAGATGGTCTTATTGTTATGGATTATGATGGCAGGATCGGATTTACTGCAAAAGGCGAAAAAGAGGCAGCCAGAATCTATGAGAGATACTCTGTGTTAAGCAATTTTATAAGAGCGGTTGCGGATGTTGACGATGATACAGCCCAAAAGGATGCTTGCGGAATAGAACATGTTATCAGTATTAAAACATTTAACGGAATCAAGAGATATTTAAGAGATCATCCGGAACTTAATGGCTGTATATAAAGAATAAAATCATTCTTTGCTTTTTGTTTTTCCATACTTCTTAGTATGGTTACAGATCGCTTCAAAAGTCTCGTCGCTTATATCATGCTCTATCTTGCAGGCATCACTCTCTGCGACATCATAGCTGACACCTAAAGCTACGAAAAAGTTTGTAAGCTTCTTATGACGGTCATATATCTTGTCTGCTATTTTCAAACCTTTTTCTGTAATCGTGATAAAACCGGAACGGTTCATCTCAATATACCCGTCTTCGCGAAGATGCTTCATGGCAGCACTTACACTCGGCTTTGTTACGCCTAAGAAATCAGAGATATCAACTGAACGGATATAACCGTTCTTTTCCTTAAGAATGAGCATCGACTCAAGATAATCTTCTGCTGATTTTCCTATAGTGTTGTCTGTCCTCATAAATAGCACCTCTGAAAAAGCATGTAAGTTAAATCAATCAAACAATTATTAATTATAAATAATTTTACCATAAGTCAAGCTTTATAATTTTCTAAAATCTCATGATGGTGTCAGCCTGCATTTCAGGATTTATACATTGCCAAAACTCCAATAGTAATATAACATCGTTGTTAGATGTAACTAATAAGTGTGTGTGATGGCTACTCTGGAGTATATTAGGGCTTTTCTCACATAATCGATGAGGCTGTTGCTAATGAATATGGATGTTCTTATCGGTATCATGATACCATTCGTCGGGACTGCTTTAGGATCTGCATGTGTTTTCTTCATGAAGAAAGATTTTGGCGCTCGGATTCAGAAAGCTTTAACGGGCTTTGCAGGCGGTGTTATGGTAGCCGCTTCGATATGGAGTCTTCTGATACCTGCGATGGAACAGACGGAAGGAATGGGAAGAATGTCTTTTCTTCCTGCTTTTGTCGGCTTTTGGTTAGGAATATTGTTTTTGCTTTTCCTCGATACGATTATCCCGCACCTGCATTTAAATACTGATAAGTCTGAAGGCCCGAGAGCAAGACTTAAAAAGACGACAATGATGGTTCTTGCAGTTACACTTCACAATATTCCTGAAGGAATGGCAGTTGGAGTAGTATACGCAGCATTTATGTCCGGCAATACACAAATTGCTGCGGGTGGAGCTTTGGCTTTATCGCTTGGTATTGCGATTCAGAATTTTCCTGAAGGAGCGGTTATATCAATGCCTCTCTGCGCTGAAGGAAAAAGTAAAGGAAAAGCATTCGTTGACGGTGTTTTGTCAGGTGCTGTAGAACCTGTCGGTGCCTTGCTTACGATCCTTCTGGCAGGACTGATTATTCCTGCGATGCCTTATCTTTTGAGCTTTGCTGCAGGGGCAATGATGTATGTGGTCGTTGAAGAACTGATCCCTGAGATGTCATCAGGAGAGCATTCAAATATCGGAGTTATCATGTTTTCGGTCGGTTTTACGCTCATGATGGTTCTCGATGTTGCATTAGGATAATTTAAATTTTCCAACACAAATAAAAACACTCTTGCAATCTAAGAATTTAGACATATAATGTTAGCGTCAACTAATTAGTTGAGCCTAACTAATATAAGGCATAACATACACAGTGCAGGAGATCATCATGATGCCGATCGTAGTAGCCGATAGCGGTGAGGAATTGATAGTAAGAAAAGTTGGAGGAAGTCCTGAAGTAAAACTTCATCTGGAGAATCTGGGAATCGTCCCAGGTGGAATTGTGACTCTGATTAACGTTACTGAAGGCAATGTGATCCTTAAGGTTAAGGAATCAAGGATTGCTCTGAATAGAGATATGGCCATGAAGATCATGGTTTGATGAACAATCGAGATCAATAAACAGGAGGGAAATATGAAGACACTGAAGGATGCAAAGATCGGACAGACCGTTAAGGTCAAAAAGATCAACGGTGAGGGTGCTATAAAGCGCAGAATCATGGACATGGGCATTACGAAGGGGGTAGAGATCTATATCCGTAAGGTAGCTCCTTTGGGTGATCCCGTTGAGATAACAGTCAGAGGTTATGAGCTTTCTTTAAGAAAAGCCGACGCCGAGATAGTAGAAGTCGAGTAAACAATTAACTTGAACTAAATGGAGGAACAATTAATAAATGGCTAAGTCAGAAATTAAGATTGCATTAGCAGGTAACCCGAACAGCGGTAAGACGACCCTGTTTAATGCATTAACCGGTTCAAATCAGTTCGTTGGTAACTGGCCGGGTGTAACTGTAGAAAAGAAGGAAGGAAAATTAAAAAAGCACCCAGGTGTTACTATCACAGACCTTCCCGGTATCTATTCATTGTCTCCTTATACTTTGGAGGAAGTAGTTGCACGTAATTATCTCATCGATGAGAATCCGGACGTAATCCTTAACATCGTTGACGGTACTAACCTCGAGCGTAACCTCTATCTCATAACACAGCTTACAGAATTAGGCATCCCTGTCGTTATGGCAGTAAACATGATGGATGTCGTTGCTAAGAACGGTGATAAGATCGACCTCGATATGCTTTCAAAGCAGATGGGCTGCAAAGCGGTATCTATTTCAGCACTTAAAGGAACAGGCATTATGGAAGCTGCAGAAGAAGCGATAAAGGCTGCTGATTCCACTAAGACAGTTCCTCCTCATACATTCTCAGGTCCTGTAGAGCATGCGTTGGCTCACATTGAAGAGGCTGTGCTTCATGACATGAATCCCGATAAACAGAGATGGTATGCGATCAAGATCTTTGAAAGAGACGAGAAGGTTATTGCAAAGCTCGGCCTTTCGAAAGAGAAAATAGATCACATTGAGAGTGATATCAAGGCAGCTGAATCTGAACTTGAAGATGATGCTGAATCCATAATTACAAATGAACGTTATGTTTATATCGCTTCCATCATCAAGAGCTGCTACAAGAAGCAGTCAAAAGCAAAGCTTTCCACATCAGATAAGATCGATAAGATCGTAACTAACAGAATTCTCGGTCTGCCGATCTTTGCTGTTGTAATGTTCCTTGTATATTTCATCGCCATGATGACTTTTGGTGCAAATCTGACGGATTGGACTAATGATAACCTGTTTGGCGACGGTTTCTTCCTTTTTGGTATCGGTCAGAAGCAGTACGATGAAGATGTTGATAACTGGGCAGGTGAAGTAGTTTTCATTGATGGTGTCAAGGCTGTTATTGATGAAGCAGCAGATAATGACATCACAGGTGCCGAGAATCTTCAGACTGATTTCGAAGACGCAGATTTTGGTGCATTTGAAGAAGATTACGGTTTTTATGCTGATGAGCTGATCGAAAAAGGCTACGATATCGAAGTGCCTCTTGTTGAATCAGGAGCATTAGAAGATGGTGAGTTTATGGCTCCCGGAATGGATGAGACGGAAGGTGCAGTGTTCGTTCCCAGTGTACCTGACCTTGTATCAGGTCTTCTTGAAAGAGCTGGAGCAAACGAATTTGTAACGGGACTTGTAGTCGACGGTATCATTGGCGGTGTTGGCGCAGTATTGGGCTTCGTTCCCCAGATGCTCGTATTGTTCTTCTTACTTGCATTCCTTGAATCCTGCGGATATCTGGCACGTGTTGCATTCGTACTCGACAGGATCTTCAGAAGGTTCGGGCTTTCCGGTAAGTCCTTCATCCCTATGCTTGTCGGTTCAGGATGCGGCGTTCCCGGTATCATGGCTTCCCGAACGATAGAGAGCCAACGTGACCGCAGAATGACCATCATGACAACAACATTTATTCCTTGCGGAGCTAAGCTGCCTATCATCGCTTTGATCACAGCCGCTTTGTTCCGTCACTCCATCTGGAGTGGTGCCTGGGTTGCTCCATCAGCATATTTTATCGGTGTAGCTGCAGTAATCATCTCGGGAATCATGCTCAAAAAGACAAAGCCTTTTGCTGGTGATCCTGCTCCGTTCGTTATGGAACTTCCTGCATACCACTGGCCGACATTAGGAAACCTCTTAAGGTCGATGTGGGAGAGAGGCTGGTCCTTTATTAAGAAGGCTGGAACTATAATCCTGATTTCTTCGATCGTTGTCTGGCTTGGTTCCGTAATCGGTAATACAGGCGACGGATTCGGATTTGACCCTGATATGGAACTCGAAGCTTCCGTACTCGGTATTATTGGTAATGCGATTAAGTGGATCTTTATTCCTCTTGGATTTGCAAATATCAAGGCTACGATCGCTACTATCATGGGTCTTGTAGCAAAGGAAGAAGTAGTTGGCGTATTCGGTGTCCTCGACTTCGAAGGCTTAACACAGCTCTCAGGTTTTGCATTCCTGCTCTTTAACCTTCTTTGTGCTCCTTGCTTCGCAGCAATCGGCGCAATCAAGAGAGAGATGAACAGTGCAAAGTGGACATGGTTTGCTATCGGATATCAGTGTGTATTCGCTTACGCAATCGCACTCATCGTTTACCAGTTCGGCCTCCTCTTTACAGGTGCGGTAAATGTAATCGGATTGATCTTTGCAATTCTCGTTCTTGCAGGACTTATCTACCTCCTTGTAAGACCTGCTAAGAAAGGAATAAAAGTAAAGGCTTGAATAATATGATCGAATGGCTTGCAGTTAACTGGATAAACATTTTGATAATTGTTTTGATCGCAGCAGCCGTGTTCTTTGCGGTAAGAAGAATGATCAAAGACAAAAAAGCGGGTAAATGCTCATGCGGCTGCAAGTGTTCAGGATGTGCTATGGCTGATAAGTGCCATAGTAGGCAAAATAACTAAACAACAATCATATGCCATAAAACTGATAGGGGACTGTCCCGGTAATCAGGGACAGTCCCTGTCTCAAGACTAAAGATTATTAAATGACCGGGGGAAACGGTTATTATCGTTTCCCCTAATTAATACACAAGTGGTTAGTCAAGACTAATTATGCTGATTAAATATGAAAGGAATTCTATAAATGAAAAAGAGGGGTATCTTATCATGGGTGCTTGAGTTTGCGGGAAGGAAACGCGCCTATTTTGGAGGCAGCGTAATACTTGCGATGGCCGGTGTAGCTGCGTCATTTATCCCGTATATGATCATTGCAGGAATCGTCGAGCAGCTTTTGGCAGGTTACCGGGATTGGGACTATTACGTTAAACAGTCATTGCTGATGGCACTGTTCTGGGTAATTAGACTTACACTTCATTCGTTCTCGACATCTTTATCTCATGCAGCGACTTTTACGGTTCTTGGAAGTATCAGAAGACAATTATGCGATAAGCTTTCGAAGATCCCGTTAGGTTCTGTGCTTGATGATAACAGCGGAACATACAAAAACATTATCGTTGAACGGGTTGATTCAATGGAAACGACTCTTGCGCATATCGTTCCGGAGTTTACGGCGAACCTGCTGCTGCCGCTTGTAATGTTTATATACATCATGTGTATCGACTGGAGATTGGGATTAGGTAATCTTGTCGGTGCCCTGATCGGTGTTATATGTGCGTCTGTAATGATGGCAAGGAGTAAGGGCGGTTTTGAACTCTCCGTACAAAAGACTAAGAAGCTTAACGATACGGCTGTTGAATACATTAATGGTATTGAAGTAATCAAAGCCTTCGGAAAGACTGGAAGTTCTTATGAGAAATTCGTTGTTGCAGCCAGAGAAGGTGCAGATGTGTTCATCGATTGGATGAGAAGATGCATTTGGCCTCAGTCCGGAACAATGTCATTTTTGCCTGCAACATTCTTAGGCGTTCTTCCTATTGGTCTGATCCTTGTAAAGAACGGTCTGCTGACTCCTGTCGGTTTTATCACTGGCATTATCCTCTCAGCAGGTCTCATAACACCTTTGGTTGTTGCGTTCTCATACACGGATGACCTTTTGAAAGTAAAGACAATTTTCGGAGAGGTTACTGAGATCCTTGAACGTAAGGATATGGTAAGACCTGACAAGTTAACAAAGAAGCCTGTAGGTACGGATATTAAATTATCTGATGTCAGATTCACATATAAGGATAAGGAAGTGCTCCATGGAATCAATATGGAGATCCATCAGGGTGAATTTGCTGCAATAGTCGGCCCGTCAGGCACTGGAAAGAGTACTATTGCAAGGCTTATCGACTCACTGTGGGATGTTGATTCTGGTGCAATAACTTACGGTGGAGTTAACATAAAGGATCTTCCGCTTGATTACTACATGGGTCAGATATCTTACGTGGCGCAGGATAATTTCCTTTTCGATATGTCTGTCAAAGAAAATATCAGGCTCGGTAAACCCGATGCTACGGATGCAGAAGTTATAAATGCTGCAATGGCTACAGGTTGTCATGAATTTATATTGGGACTCGAGAACGGTTATGACACTATTGTAGGCGGAGCCGGCGGACATCTGTCGGGAGGCGAGAGGCAGCGTATCTGTATAGCAAGAGCAATGCTCAAAAACGCGCCCGTAGTAATACTTGATGAAGCTACGGCTTATACGGATCCTGAGAATGAAGCGCTCGTCCAGTCAAGCGTGGCAAAGCTTGTTAAGGGAAAAACGCTGATCGTTATTGCCCACAGGCTTTCTACCATTGTAGATGCAGACAAGATATTTGTTATCAACAACGGAGTCGTTGAGGCTTCAGGTACACAATCAGAACTTCTGGAAAGCTGTGATCTCTACAAAAAAATGTGGGAGGCACACAGTGCTTCTAAGGATGAGGATACTGAGACGGCAGCTGTTTCTGTAAGCGGAAAGGAGGCTCTCAATGTTTGAGATGATTAAGAAGTTCTTCAATTTCTGCAGTGAGAAGAACAGAAAAAAATTATATATATCCATTCTTCTCGGTGTGCTTGATGCTATGTGTGCAGCGATGAAGATACTGGCAGCTTTCTATGCCATAAAAGCTGTTCTAGACGAGAACATTAATACTCAGTCGATCCTCATGGCTGTCGGATTTATGCTGATAAGTACTGTCGGCAAAACGATAGTAAACAGGTACTCCCAGATGCTTCAGACTGAAGCAGGTTACGATACCTGTGCATTGAAAAGGATCGAGATCGGTGAACATTTAAGATATCTTCCAATGGGATATTTCAACGATAACAGTCTGGGACATATCACATCCGTAACAACTAATACAATGGAGCAGATGGCTGATATCGCTACCCGTGCGATTATGATGGTATTGCAGGGAAGTATAACAACGATCGTTATCGGTCTGTTTATGTTCCTTTTCGACGTGCGTATCGGTCTTATATCAATTATAGGCATTGCAATCTTCTTCCTCGTAAATCAGATTACTATCAGAAAAGTTGCTAAAGTCGCCGGTGAGAAGATAGAAGCGGATAAAGAAATGGTCGGCGTGATCATTGAGTATATTCAGGGAATTGCCGAGATCAGAAATTACAATATCTTAGGTTTTAACCAGTCAAAGATCCAGAGATCTATCGAACGCAAGAAGAATGCTGATATCACAGCTGAGCTTGAAGCTATTCCTGCAGTCGGCGTTCAGCAGATCATATGTAAGCTCATCGGAGTTGTTATTGCAGCTGCATCGATCTTTTTCTATCTTAACGGCTCTATGGAACTCGTTTATACGATAGTAATGCTCCTCTGCTCATTTATGGTATTTGAATCAATGGATGCAGCAGGTATCTTCACGGCTCTTCTCAAGGTAATCGGACAGGGCGTAGATCTTGCCAATGAGATCCTTAATATCGAACAGATGGATATCGAAGGCGAAGACATCACACCGGATAACAGAGATATTCATTTAGAGCATGTAAGCTTCGCTTATGAGAACCGCAAGATCATTGATGATGTAACGCTTGATATAAAAGAGAATACAACAACGGCTATCGTAGGACCTTCGGGCGGCGGTAAGACTACAATCACTTCGTTGATCTCAAGATTCTGGGATGTTCAGGAAGGAGAAGTGACTTTAGGCGGTAAGAACGTAAAAGATTACAGCTTCGATTCGCTGATGGAAAACTTCAGCTTTGTTTTCCAGAGAGTCTATCTGTTCGAAGATACGATTGCCAACAATATCAGATTCGGCAGACCTGAAGCTACTAAGGAAGAAGTTATCGAAGCTGCGAAAAAAGCGTCCTGCCACGACTTTATAATGTCGCTTCCTGATGGATATGAAACAGTAATCGGTGAAGGCGGAGCTACGCTGTCAGGCGGTGAGAAGCAGAGGATCGCTATTGCAAGAGCCATTATGAAAGATGCACCTATCATTGTGCTTGATGAGGCGACGGCAAACGTAGATCCCGAAAATGAGAAAGAACTTACAGAAGCAATCGAGAACCTGACAAGAGAAAAGACGATCATCATGATCGCTCACAGGCTGAAGACTGTCAGAAATGCTGACCAGATCCTTGTTGTCGATAAAGGCAGGATCGTTCAGAAAGGTAAGCATAACGAACTGATGAAGCAGGATGGAATCTACAGAAACTTTGTAAGCGGAAGAAAACAGGCAGTCAGTTGGAAGATTTCATAGTTAGAGGAGAACAACATGGAAAATACAAGTAAGAAGCTTAAGGCTAAGGATTTTATAACGATCGGTATATTTGCAGCTATTCTGTTTGTGGTCGAATTTGCATTCGGAATGTTAGGGTATATTCATCCCTTTATCGTTGCGGCATATGTAGTAATTCTGCCTCTGGCAAGTGGTATCCCCATGATGCTTTTCTATACTAAGGTTGAGAAGTTCGGAATGATAACGATCGTATCTGTGCTCATGGCAATCATCATGTTTATAGGCGGTATGGGTTATCTTGGCGCCCCTCTTATTATCCTTTCAGGGCTTATTGCTGATTTTATTGCTAAATCAGGTAACTATAAGAGCTTTAAGAAGACGGTGTTAAGTTTTGGTGTATTTAACCTCTGGATCTGTTCGAACTATTTCCCAATCCTTGTAACTGCAGAAAGCTACCGTAAGGATCTTATAGATGGCGGTTATTCAGCCGAATATGTAAATAATCTATTTGCTGCAATAAATGTAAAAACTATCGGTGTTCTGGTTATTCTCTGTTTCATCTTCGGATGCATAGGAGCTGTTCTCGGCAAGGCTGCTGTTAAGAAGCACTTTGAGAAAGCCGGAATCGTATAAGATGAAACTGGATCCGAGAACAAAGCTTTTTATGGTGTTTGTCGTATCACTTGTCGCCATGATGAGTGCGACAACACCTGTGTTATGGGCAATCAGACTGACCATTACCCTGATTCCGATAATACTTCTGATCGTTGAAAAGAAGAATGCTTCAGCTTTGAGATTCTTCCTGGCATACGGGATAGCTCTTGTTTTGTTGTTCTACTTCCTCTCGGAGAAGTCCGAAGGCCTTATCGCATCACTTCTTATCGGCTATTGCGGGATCGTAGTTCAGTTCATGCCTGCGCTTATAACTGCCTGGTATGTGATCAGAACTACAAAGATCGGCGAGTTCATGTCTTGCATGCAGAAGATGCGCATACCAGACGGAATAGCTGTGTCTCTGGCTGTGGTAATGCGATTCTTTCCGACTATCAAGGAGGAGTATTCTTCCATCAACGATGCCATGAGGATGAGAGGCGTCATGTTAGGCGGAGGTAATGTCCTCAGAATGTTTGAATTCCGAATGATACCGCTCCTTTTTTCGTGCGTTAATATCGGCGAAGAACTGTCCGCGGCAGCTATCACAAGAGGTTTGGGCGGAGAAGTCAAAAGGTCGAGCATAATAGAGCTTAAGCTTGGATTTATTGATTATCTGCTGATGACATTTCTTGCTGCTGCGACAGTTATCTTCGTCATGTATAAGTATTTCATATGAGTATTGTAGAGCTTGAAAACGTTAACTTTCAGTACAAGGGTTCAAAAGACTGTTCCCTTGACAGCATCAATCTGAGAATAGAAAAAGGACAGACGGTTCTTCTTTGCGGTGCTTCAGGATCAGGCAAGACATCTGTCATCAGGCTTATTAACGGACTCATCCCGCATTACTATTCAGGTGAACTGGAAGGAGAGATAAGGGTTGCAGGACACGACATAAATGAGATCGAATTGCACGAACTGGCAGGAACGGTCGGAACTGTATTCCAGAATCCAAGAAGTCAGTTCTTTTCAGTAGATACTGATGGCGAGATAGTATTCGGACCGGAGAATATTGGTCTTGAGCCCAAAGAGATCAAGGCAAGGCTTAATGATGTCGTAGCTGAGATGAGTCTTGACGAGATCCTGGGGAGAAGCATTTTCGATCTGTCCGGAGGACAGAAACAGAGAATTGCGTGTGCATCTGTAGCGGCACTCCTGCCTGATATAATTCTTCTCGATGAACCATCGTCCAATCTTGATTTCGATTCCATTGAACTTCTTCGCGGAATAATCATGGAGTGGAAGCGGCAGGGAAAGACCATAATTATCTCTGAACACCGCTTATGGTATCTCAAAGATGCCGTTGACCGTGTCATCTATATGGAGAATGGAAGAATTGCCAAAGAATGGACAGGCGATGAGTTTATTGACTTAAGCGAAGATGAAGTGAAATCTTATAAGCTTAGGCCGATTGTTCTGGAAGAAGAACTTATCAGAGACATACGCGGTGTGAGTGCTGCTCCTTTTTCTGAAACGGACAACAGTTTAGAACTTATGGACTTCTATTTCAGTTATAGAAAGCATCCATATCTTATATTCAAAAGAAAATACAAACGTTCGGACGGGGATTTCCTTAATCTGAATATTCCGTCATTAAAGATTCCTAAGGGAAAGGTTATTGGCCTTGTTGGTCCTAACGGTACCGGTAAATCGACATTCTTAAGATGTCTTTGCGGCCTTGAGGGCGACTGTAAAGGGATGATCATCGATAATGGAATTGCGCTTAAGGGAAGACAGCGCCTTAATACCTGTTACATGGTAATGCAGGATGTTAACCACCAACTCTTTACTGACAGTGTTAAGTCCGAAGTAATGCTCTCCATGAAGGATAAAGATGAAGCCAGGTGTGATGAGATACTGGAGTGTCTCGGCCTGGCAGAATATAAAGATACTCATCCGATGGCTTTGTCAGGCGGGCAAAAGCAGAGAGTTGCAATTGCTTCCGCATTGGCTTCCGATGCGCAGATTCTTCTTTTTGACGAACCTACATCAGGTCTTGACTATGCTCATATGGAGAAGGTTTCAGAACTCTTAATGCAGCTGGCATCCACGGGCGCAACAGTGATAGTGTCCACTCACGATCCGGAACTTATCTCGGAGTGTTGTGATTTCATATTGGGAATTGATCACGGCAAGGCAGCATATCTAAAAGAGAACAGGAACAGGGAGCGACAATGATAAAAACAACGATTAAGATTGCCGGGATGATGTGCGGGATGTGTGAAGCGCATGTTTGTGATGCAATAAGAAAAGCCGTTCCTTATGCTAAGAAGGTGAAAGCTTCCCGGGTCAGGAAAGAGGCATCATTTATCACAGATGATGCTGTAGATATCAACATAATCGGTTCTGCTATAAAAGAAATGGGTTATGATTGTATTGGAATTGAATCCGTGTTTTATAAGAAAAGGAGTATATTCGGATGACCTTTGAAGAACGTGGGAACATGAATGGCAAGACATTGATGCTTTTGCCCGGAACATGCTGCGACTGGCAGATGAACTTTATGAACGTTTTAGATGACCTCGCTTCGAAGTACCATCTGATCCTTGTTAATTACGACGGCTTTGACGGCAGCGATCTTATCTTTCCCGACATGATCACCGTTACTGAAAAGATCGAAAAATACATAATAGAAAATCACGGCGGCAGGATAGACGGCGCGCTCGGATCTTCTTTGGGCAGCAGCTTTGTCGGCCAGCTGATCCAGCGTGAGAATATTCATATGGATCACGGTATATTCGGAAGTCCTGACCTTGACCAGAGCGGTGTGCTTCCTGCCAAGATAAAGGCGGCACTTGTTACTCCACTGCTTACGAGCTTCACCAAAAGCGAAAAGAAGAAGCAGAAATCAAAAAAGAAATTCATGGAAGCTTTCGAGATGGATGAAAAGATAGCAGAGATGTTCCTTGAGTCGTTTTCGAGATTTAAGACGGAATCTGTCAAAAACGAGTTCTATTCGGATTTGATCACCTGCCTTAGAGATGATATCCATGTCGAAGGCACGACTGCACATTTTATCTACGCAAATAAGATGGGCGAGAAATACAAGAAGCGCTACCTCAAGTATTTCCACAATCCGGATATCAGGGAATTCAATATGCAGCACGAGCAGTGGCTATTTGGAGGAGAGAAGTATAAAGCGCCTGTTTTGAAGGCAATAGATGAATTCATGGGTTATGAGAATTAAGCAGCAGAAAGCTATCAGACAATTTCTGATCGATGAATTTGGAGAAGAAAAGGGTGGAAGTTTGTTTGAGGACCAGAACAAACTTCTTATAGATATGATCGGAGAAGTAAGTTCTGAAGAGAAGAGCCGGTATAAGCCTCTGGCACAGACGATCCTTCCCCGTATAGCTCTGTATAAATCATTGGGTAAATGCTCATCATTACAAAATGTCTGTGGCACGATGCGTGTGCGCGTTTCGGGTGTCCTGAATTATGCCCGTTGTTCTGTGATGTAGATGATGTTACTTATGGCGGACTTCGCAAGATCGGTTTTACCCGCACTAAGACCTTGGGGTATGGCGGGGATTGTTGTGACTTCCATTTTTATAAGAAAGGATAGTTATTTGTAGATTATCAGATTTTTATTCTCTTCTTGACATTACTACGTATACGTACTATACTACGCGTGCGTAGTAATGATAAGGAGATAGAGACATAAATGAAAAATCTGTTTAAATTCAAGGTAACTAAAGATACAGGGATTGCGGCTACTGCAGGCTTAGTAATGATTATCCTGAGTCTTCTGATGCTTCCTTTTGGAGGCGATTCAGTAAGAGATACTGTAATCTCATTCATCTTACGAGATGTTCTTATGATCTTCGGCTTGGGAGTAGTTTTCGTATCTTTTTATGTTGAGAAAAAGGGAAGAAGCGTTTTAGCTGATCTCGGTTTTACAAAGCGCAAATGGGTGCTGAGTTTAATGCTGAATATAGCCTTGGGCGCTGGACTTCTTTTTGTGTTTTTGAAGGATGAGGTGCCTGAGAATGTATTATCTTTAGAAAACCTCTATGGCGCATCTTATATTGTAGTTGCCGGCATGTTCGAGATGTTGTTTATATACGGATTCTTAAGGATGAGTTTTGAAAAGGCATTCGGAATAATTCCGTCAATCTTACTGACCGCTGCATTTTACTCGCTGCATCATGCGGGATTCCAACCTGAGTTTCTGCACTTATTCCTTGTCGGATTAATGTATTGCTCCGTGTTCTACATCACAAAGAATATGCTGATCATATTTCCGTTCTTCTGGGGTGTAGGTGCTTTATGGGATGTTTTGGTATCATCTGAAGCAGGAGACGAGATAAAGAACCCTGTCTCGTTTGGTATAGCATTGATAATTCTCATTGCATCTGCCGCATGGGTCTTATTCAGAAAGTGGAGGACAAGTTCAAATGTTGTCAAAAACATCGATAGTAATCTTGGGAATGCTCAGGAAAGGTGAGATGAATGCCTATGACATGCTCAAGATAATCGACAGGATGAATATGAAATACTGGTTCCCAATTGGTGCGACCACTCTCTATGAGACATGTCTTAGACTCGAAAAGAAGAATTATATCGAGAATACCGGCGAATCTGACAAGAAGGCTGTTTACAAGCTTACCGAATCAGGTCTAAAGGAATTGAAGAGTACTATATGTGAGCTTTTTGAACGTGTCGATTTCGATTCTGTCTGGTTCTGCCTGGCTGTTATGTATTCAGGCGTTTTGAGTAAGAAAGAATTGGAAAAGGAGATAAGCATCCGCGAAAAGCTCCTTGACGAATATGAGAAGGGAACACTGGAGAATAAGGAGAGAATGCTCCAATATAATGTTTCCTACATTGAAGTGTGTGCAATCGACCGTATGATCCAGATAATCCGCATGGAGAAAGAAACTCTCAAAAGATTTAAAGAGCAATCAGCCAAATAGGAGATCATTGACGTACAAGGTATAATCTTTTGTGGAGAAGGGATTGACTTATATGAGGGATAAATTCGGGATAGGAGAAGATGAATATGTTTATTGGGAAAATGGGGAAGATTATGGCAGCGGTACTGATACTCGCATGTCATAACTTTCAAATCAAAGAAGTTTCCGGATCAGTATTTCGAGCTGGGTGAGGCAGACTGATCCTTCCATATGAGCACCTGTCTAGATTCCAGAACGACCTGGTATGACTAGAAGGAGAAGCATTTTAAGTTATTTTTTGTTATCGTTTTTTGACTGCGAAATGCCGGGCTTTACTTAAATCTTTTTGATTATTTTAAAAGGCTCCGTATGATCAGGGGCCTTTGTTTTGCCTGCAAATGCCTAAATCATTGGGGGTTCAGGTTTCCGGGTTTGGGAGTAAAAATCAAACCATGCTTAAAAGGTATCGTTATGCTTAAACTATTCGTATTTTATTTGTTTTGGAGTTAACGTTACAATTTCTCTTGAAATCAAAAACGATATCCAAAATGCATTGAAACATGATAACAATACCTTTTGGAAATGGTTTGAAGGAGGAGAGTTTATGGACACTAATTTAATCAGCAGCTTGATTGATGAAAAAGTCTTCGGCGTCTGGTTCCTGATCGGCGCAGCGTTGGTTTTCTGGATGCAGGCAGGATTCGCGATGGTTGAATGCGGCTTTGCAAGAGCAAAGAATGCAGGCAATATCATCATGAAGAACCTGATGGATTTCTGTATCGGTACAGTAGTATTTATCGCAATCGGTTTCGGATTGTTCCTTGGCGAAGATATGCTTATGGGATTTATGGGAAAACCCAACATCGATATTATTACTAATTACGCAACATTCGATTGGTCAAACTTCGTATTTAATCTCGTATTCTGTGCCACAACAGCAACGATCGTATCAGGTGCTATGGCAGAGAGAACAAGATTCTTATCTTACTGCGTTTATTCAGCAGTTATCTCAGCAGTCATCTATCCTATCGAAGCTCACTGGACATGGGGCGGCGGCTGGCTCGCTCAGATGGGATTCCACGATTTCGCAGGTTCCAACTGCATCCACATGGTTGGTGGTATCTCAGCTCTTATCGGTGCCGCTATCCTCGGACCCCGTATCGGTAAGTTCGTAAAGGACAAGTCAGGTAAGGTTACAAAGGTTAACGCATTTCCCGGCCACAACATCCCCATGGGCGCTCTCGGCGTATTTATCCTCTGGCTCGGCTGGTACGGATTCAACGGTGCTGCATGCACAGATATGGAACAGCTCGGTTCTGTATTCGTAACAACAACGATCGCTCCTGCAATCGCAACAGTTGTATGTATGATCTTTACATGGGTCAAGTACGGTAAGCCGGATGTTTCAATGTGTCTCAACGCATCACTTGCAGGACTTGTAGCTATCACAGCTCCCTGCGACGTAACAGATGCTCTCGGTGCAACAATTATCGGTGCCGTTTCCGGCGTGCTCGTAGTATTCGGCGTTTGGTTCCTTGATAACGTAATCAGAGTTGATGACCCTGTCGGTGCAGTTGCAGTTCATATGATTAACGGTATCTGGGGTACGATCGCAGTAGGTCTCTTCGCTACAGATACAGCTCCTGCATATTCTATTGCAGATGCTGCAGGCAACACAATGGTTGGTCTCTTCTACGGCGGCGGTTTCAAGCTCCTCGGAATCCAGCTCTTAGGCATGGGAGCTACGGCAGCCTGGACAGCAGTTACAATTACGATCACATTCTTCATCATCAAGGCTATCTTCGGTCTCAGAGCATCCGAGGAAGAAGAACTTACAGGTCTTGACGTTACAGAGCACGGTCTCGCAAGCGCTTATTCCGGTTTCTCACTCATGGACGTTTCAAGCGCAATGATGGAAGAAAACGAGAATACAGATCTTGGTACTGCAGAATATGCAGAAGCTTCCGAGGCTCAGAAGAATGCAGCGGTCAAGGTTGCTGTTGCTCCCGAACTCGATACAGGTATGCATAAGGTTGTTATCATCGCTAAGCTTTCACGTTATGACAAGCTCAGAAAAGCAATGAACGATCTTGGTGTTACCGGTATGACAGTTACACAGGTCATGGGCTGCGGCATCCAGAAGGGTGCAGGCGAGAAGTACAGAGGTGTCGAGGTAGACGCTACGCTCCTGCCTAAGATCAAAGTTGAAGTTGTCGTATCCAAGATCCCTGTAGATAAGGTAATCGAGAAGGCTAAGGAAGTTCTTTATACAGGACATATCGGTGACGGTAAGATCTTCGTCTACAACGTAGGTAAGGTCGTAAAGATCCGTACAGGTGAAGAAAACTACGCTGCATTGCAGGACGTAGAGTAACTCGCTGAAAACGTTTTCGTCAGATTAAAATAACTGATCCTCATATTCAGCCCAACTAAGTACCCCCTCGGACCGAAAGGCCCCCGGGGGTTGCTTAGTTCTGTTTTAAGAAAAATAGAAACAGATAATTGAATATTATGAAAATGATGCTGTTTGATATAATGATTTCTAGCGTCTTTATGATATGGAATGCAGAAAATTATTATGGAGGATGGATTATGAAGAAGACGTTGTCTGTCTTACTCGTCTTTATAATGCTGTCAGTAACGAGTTGTAACTTGCTGAAGATCGCTGGAGGTGCCGATAAGGGCGAACGTCCGTACGGGAGTCTGTATGATGATGCAAAGGATTGGGCAACATACTGGTGCGGACCCTGTAAACAGCTTGATAAAGAAACTGTCCCGAACGATCCTCACGATATTGAACTTTACACCATGAAGGACAAGGAATACGGATTTGAATATCAGGTCGAGGCAATGTATTTTGACTATTCCACATCCGTCAAACCGGAGCCCAGTTATACATATGGCAATTTTGATTACGAATACCTGAAGGTATTCATGGAAGAGACTGATTTTTCAGATCTCATAGAAAAATATGATCTGACGGTCGAACTCGAAGAGATCACACTCGGACAGGACGGAAAGCTCTACAACGCATTCTATTCTCCCACGATCAACTTCAATACCGATCTGGAACTTGATGAGGATGATATCAATGAGATACTCAGCTTTACTTATCATGCTCTTCAGGATTTCGATAAGAAACGTGAGCACTTCACCCGCAACGAGTACTGCAAGACTGTTTATTTCTATGTGTGGTGCGCTCCTTCCGAGCACGAAAGGGAATTGGGCCATGTCCGGGGAGGCGATCACGGCATATTCGGTTACAGAACAGAGAACAGGTGATCTTCTTTTAAAATCGCAAATCTGCTTTTCTTGCGGCCTTATCAAGTCTTCTGTCTTTTGCAGCGTTTGACCATCTCGTCGGCGTCTCTGAAACCGGGGACTTTCTCCAGTTCTGTCAGGGCGCTCTTGTAAGCCCTGTTGTCAAAGAAATGCTTGCCTCTGCAGTATATCTCCAACTGCTCAGCTTTATCGATGCCCTCATTACAGATTCTGACAAGTTCAGTGGAAACAGCGTCGTTAAACTTGCTGCACTCGGTTATGGCCTGACTGAACAGGAGTTTAGCTTCGTCCGCCGAGGCCAGATCTGTCTTGCGGTCTAAGATCTTACTCGCTTTGCTGATGGTTGTGATTATGCGGGTGTATTTGGGGTACAGTTCGGCAATAGCCCACTTATTTCCGCAATTTGCACATTTGCATGTTCCGGTCGCAAAGTCATAGACCAGCTCGCCGCCACACATTCTGCAGTTAAATGATACCTTATCAGACGCGGAAGTCTTATGGTCCTTGTCTGTTTCATCTTCAAAAAAAGTATCTACTGTGACATCGTAAAAATCGGCGATCTTTACTAACATCTTATATTCTACAGGCAGGCGGCCTGCCTCCCACTTGTAAACTGCAATTGCCGAAACGCCTAAAGCTTCCGCCAGTGCCTCCTGAGTCAGTGAGTGCTTTTCTCTCATCTTCTTTAAATTCTCGGCAACTTTAATATCCATTTTTATCTCCTGTCGAAACCTTTTGAACATATAATATCATGCTTTCATGATATAATATCCATGGATTAAAGGAGACAGATTAATATGTGGAGAAAGATTGCATATATAATCATTATTACCAGTGTGTTATTTTCGATATCAGACTATTTTTACACGAAGCGGGATTCTTATAACAAATATCTTGAAGGGGAGTATTATTTCCGATATAAAGCAACAACGATACTTGCCATGGAACAGGATGCCTGGTTCAATAGTGTTGAGAATTTTGAGTATATTTCATCGAAAGATTTTTCGGACACGAAGACGCTTCTGCTTTACGGGGGCGAATCCGATGTTTTAGCATATGGTCCCCATGACGGTGTCTGCACGGTCATATACGGCAGTCAGACCGTAGAAGATTTTCCCGTGATGAACCTGCGGTTCGAAGGAGACGATGCTGCCTATTTCAACGGCACAAAGCAATTAACATACGAAGAGTACATTGACTATGTTTCCGGTCTTTCAGATGATCAGCTTGAGAGCAACATTGTCAGCACCAAAAAGGTGGCCAGCTTTAAGAACGTTTTGGAATTTACGTTTATCCTGGTTGGTTTTGAAGCAGTCGTATGCATAGTTCTTTTAATCTTTCACAGGAAAGAAAATGATTTCTCGTATGATATTGCGCTGATCATAGGGGCATTGTACGGCATCTTTTTCGAGATTGTTACCGCTTTCGCTTTTTGATGCGAAATGCCTGAAAATACAGTAATGCAACCGCCGGTTGACAAAGTTCAAGGTGTAGTTGGTGGTTCTGCAAAGAGGGTTTTTGATAGTCTTTTGGCATCAAACCTTGGAGGTAGTAAAAATGACAATTGCTGACAGGATTCAGAACTTGAGAAAGTCGAAGGGCATGTCTCAGGAGGAACTGGCAGATGCAGCAGGAGTTTCCCGCCAGGCTGTCTCAAAGTGAGAAAGTGAACAGTCGACACCTGATCTTGACAAAGTGATCATCTTAAGTGAGATCTTCGATGTGACAACTGATTATCTTCTGAAGGGCATAGAGCCTGCAGAGACAGACGACCATAAGACTATGGCAGATGTGGTAGACCGGAAGGTCCTTACGGAAAAGAACGGCAAACGCGCCAAAACGATCCTTAAATGGGTATTGATCGTATTTGGGGCACTGCTGGCCATCGATTTTATCTCGATGCTGGTCTATTTCCTCATTAACGGTTTCCCGACCTGATCTGAAGTAAAAAACAAAATTATTTGAGTCCGATGTGCCCGGGCTGTGATCAATATGCCTGAAAAAGGAGAATTAACATGCGTAAGATAAAAGAATTCATTAAAAATATCAGCCCTTTGAATAACAGGAACGAAATGCCCGTAATGCTATATATTTTTAAGGTGATCATGATATTCCTGTTCGTAAAATTCGGTTCAGAAGTTATCGGTGAAGGGTTTGCCATAGGATTACACTTTGCGTTCGGCCTGAATCCGCTTAATGGTGAGATGTTCGATATTCAGACGATTACCCTGATAACATATATCGGTTACGGGTTTATGACCGGAATAATAATCCTTTATTGGAAACTCTTTCAGAAGAAGACTCTGGCGCAGCTCGGATTCACAAAGAGAACTGGTTCATACTTGTTTGGGGCCCTGTCCGGAGTGGTTTTGACGGCAATATCAGTCGCGTCGGTCGTTCTCACCGGCACGATAGCTTATTACGGAGTGTTCAACAATATTGACCATTTATATATCCTGCTTATGCTGGTCGGTTTTGTCTGTCAGGGAACTTTTGAAGAAGTGATTTGCAGGGGTGTCGTTCTGCAGCTTCTCAAGGATAAGGCACCGCTTCCGGTTGCAGTAGGTGTCAGCACGGCATTATTTATAATCCCTCATATATCCGGTATGCAAGGAGCGCGTCCTGCCATTGTCACTTTCGCAATAATCGATCTTATCCTTATTTCACTTATTTTCTCGGTCCTTACACTCCGTTTCAACAGTATTTGGGCTGCGTGCGGTCTGCATTCGATATGGAACTTTATCCTCTATAACATTCTCGGACTTAATTTAAGCGGAAATGATACATTGACGGCAGCGGTTTTCGATTTCCGCTCAGTAGGCTCTAATGTTATGAACGGCGGAATATACGGTATAGAGGCAAGTGCAGTTACGGCTTTGGTACTGGCTGCAGCCCTGGCTTTCTTCTGCATGGTTCCCATAAACGGAAAAAGGGCAGCTTTGGCAAAGAACTTTTAGATAGATAAATTACATAATGCATAAAATCACGCGATACGGAGTATAATAAAGATAATTTTAGAAAGAGAGGTCTTTGCTTATGAGAAAATCCCGGATCATCTGTGCTTTATTAGCCGGAATCATGATGTTATCAGCTCTTTGCGCCTGCTCATCAGGCAAGGGAACTAAGGATACTGAAGAACGCAGTAAGCCGGCGGCTGAGACTAAAGCTGAAGAAGAGAAGTCCGATAGTGCCGCTGCTAAAGATGCCGGTGTCAAAGTTTCTACATCAGACGGATATATTATTTTCAAAGTTGATCCTTCTTTCCATGTGATCGAAAACAGCTGGATGGGGATCTGCCCTGCAGGTAAGAGTTATAAGACTGAAGGCGAAGCAGATGAGGACGATATCATGTGGATGAATCCGGAATATATTGAAGAGGGAAAGAATAAGCCTTTTGAGTTCCGTTTCTACGAAGAAGACATTGCCGGTATTGAAGACGGCGAGTATACAATGGTCCTTTGCGAAGATGACGGCGTTGAGAGTTCAAAGTGCTTCTTCTATTTCCCGATAACGATCAAGGGTTCTAAGATCAACGCAGATTTCAATAAGATCGTTATCAACTGATATAAGCGATTATCTGACAAAATGTTTTATGGGGGGCTGTAATTAGTCCCCCTTTTTGCTGACGGGAACTTGCTCTCAAAACCTATCTAAAACACCCTGTTATACGGCCAGTCCGATGAATTTTTTCGAAAAGTTCATCGAAATGGCCGCATATCGGGTCAATTTGGATAGGTTTTTTAGTGAACGTGGATTTGCCCCATGGCCTTCCGGTAATAAACTGATGAAAGAGACGAAAAGCATGTATAATATAAGCGTAGTAGATTTTTATGCGTTGCGCTTATGGAATAAAGGGTAACATATATGTGGAATGCAAGGCCGTTTAATTCGGATGAGCCGGATCCTTTTGGGAGAAATACTGAAAAGAGAGCAGAAGGGCAGCTTGTAGCTGAATCTGTAAAATGCCCGTCATGCGCATCTAATATCTTCTATCAGCCTGAAGTGCAGGGGATGGTATGCCGCAACTGCGGCAATATCTATAAGCCCTCTACGCTGGAGAAGATCGGTTCTTTAGGTTATAGCATAGAGCACGATTACACGAGCGACATCGATATCTCGGAAGATGATAAGAAGCGCCACGAGATCGTGTGTGACAGCTGCGGCGCCGCAATGATCGCTGACGAGAATACGATGTCGACAATGTGTCCTTTCTGCGGATCACCGGCACTGATCACGAGAAGAATGACCAGAGAATTTAAGCCGGACTATATCGTGCCTTTCAAGATTGATAAGAAGACTGCTGAAAACAACATAAAGAACTGGATCATGACCAGAAAGATGACGCCGAGAGGCTTTAAGACAAAGAGCCGTCTTACCAAGATGACTCCGTTTTATGTGCCTTTCTGGCTCCTTGACTGTGCCGTTAATACTGATTTGTATGGTATCGGCAAGATATACAAGGGTAATGATAGTGTTTCGGTCTTTTCAGTCAGATCAAAAGCAAATTATTACGTTAAAGGAGTGCCTTTTGATGCATCTTTGAAGATCGCCAATAAACTGATGGAAGCGATCGAACCCTTTGATTACAGTGAGATGGTAAAGTTCGATAACAAATATCTTCAGGGTTTCTGTGCCGATAAGTATGATCAGCGTCCGACAGAGATAATGGAAAGATTCATTAAGCGATTGGACATGATCTCGATGGATCTGAACGGAAATATATCTTCTAAATATGATGAGTATGAGCCCACGCATAATAAGAACTTTACATGGATGAGCGAGCTCAATATCAAGTATTGTCTGCTCCCGGTCTGGTTCATGACGGTGGAGTTTGATGGCAGGAATTATCAGTTCGCGGTTAACGGCCAGACGGGAGAAGCGAGCGGTCAGGCACCGACGACTGATACTGTTGATAAGTTGGATAGCCTGATAAGCTTATCAAGAAGTAACTGGAGACTGGTTCCGATGGCTCTGACAGTCATATTTCCGATTCTGATTTTCCTGATCGCTTTTTCGAATAATACAAGCCCATTTTTTTATGTTTTGTGTTTGGTGCTGTGCTTTTTGGAGTTGCTGCTGATTGCTTTGCTTATAACGTTAAAGGTGATGCGCTCGATTGCAGACCGCGCATCACGTAAGATGCACAAAACTGCTGACAGCACTAATGATTATGACAAGGCACCCGGAATGGATTCTTATCTTGATACCACACGTCGTACAAAGCTGACAGTCGATGATTTTCTCTTCCGTTATGAGATGGAGCAGGCTGACAAAAAGGAGAAAGATGGCGGAGGGATTCCTTTCGAGACTTACTGAGATGTGTCACAGTTGAAACGGACTCTTTAAACAGATGTGTTTTTTATAATGAAGCCCCAACATTAATATCTTCCACGGGAAGATCCATAAGTTTATTCTCTTCCAGAAATTTGCCGGCCTGATCAAAGAAATCGGCCGTGCCGCTGACTGCGTTACATTCAAATTGGTTCTCTATCTTGCTGTCAAATCTATCCGGACTGTAGAGGATATCCATATACAGATGACTTTCTATGTCATCGTTTACTTCTCTTGTTCGAATAAATGATATTACATAGTGCATCTGTTCATCGAAGAAATACTTTTCTTTCTTCACATAAAAGGTGTATGTTTCATCTGCAAAAGCCAGATTCGCTATGTCTTTTTTATACAGATCGAAAACCTCTCTGACGGTCTTACACTCTTTTGCTTCCTCCCGAATTTCATTTGCTTTTTCTCTGAAGAAATCGTCACTTTCCCAACTGCTCGTGATCTCATCCAGATCGCTATAGGGATCATCTCCGTTAGCAGCTTCTATGATCTTATTGAACATCTCATGGCTTCCTTTCATATTGCTCGAACGGATCGAGAAATATACTGAAATGATAACGTCAATTCCGAGCAGTACTAATCCTACATAGAGGAATTCTCTCCTGACTATGCCGATCAAAAGAATGATGACCGCGATTACGAACAACGGCAGAAAGCTGCGGAAAAAGAAGGTGATAAACAAAAGTAATCTGAACTTCCATTTGTTTATTTTCTTCGGTTTATTGTTGTTGTTTTCCATAAATCCTTACATAAATTTGATGCTTCGGGAATTATATCATGAATAATACACCTTCGACTGTGTGCCGTTCAATCGTTTTCCTGAAATGATATAATGAAAACATCCTGCGAGAAGGCTGTTTGGGAGCAGAATAATGGACAGACCGATAACAACTCTTTATATGTTGATGTCTGTAGACGGTAAAATAAGTACCGGTTCTACGGATAACATGGATGTAGATAAAGATTTTCCCGGCGTTGAGGGTGTCAGGGAAGGTCTTCATCAATACTACGAGATCGAGCAGACAACAGATCTGTGGTCGTTTAATACCGGTCGTGTTCAGGCGAAGATGGGAGTAAATGATAAACCGTTCCAGGGAAAGACTCCGGTTTCGTTCGTGATCCTGGATAATCATCATCTGACAGAACACGGTGTGCGTTATTTCTGTGAATTTTCCAAAGTATTTGTCCTGGTTACGACGAATCCGGAACATCCGGCATTCGGAATACGGTCTGAAAATCTACATATAATCCTGCAGAAGGAGTTGTCTCTGACGGATATGCTTAAGACCCTCAAATCAGACTTTGGCTGTGATCGTATTACGATACAATCCGGAGGCACCCTTAACAGTATGTTTCTTCGTGAGAAACTTTTCGATTATGTGGATATAGTCGTAGCGCCTGTGCTCATAGGCGGGAAGGATACCGCGACTCTGATCGATGGAGAATCTCTTTGCTGTAAAAGTGATCTGGATAAGCTTGGGGCCCTTAAATTAATTGAGTGTAAAGAACTGAAAGCTTCATATATCAGGCTGAGGTATAAAGTTTTACAGGAGATTTCTGATGCATAATAATTCAAATTTCTTTAAAGGAGAAGTTTATGAGGGCAACGAAGCATATGCCTTTATAAGTTATGCTCATAAAGACAATGAAACTGTTCTTCCGCTGATCAGTGACCTGAATGAAAAGGGATTAAGAGTATGGTTCGATGAGGGCATAGAGGCCGGCAGCGAATGGCCTGAATACCTTGCAGAGCATCTCGCAAAGGCTTCTGTAGTCCTTGCTTTTATTTCCGGGAACTTCGATGAATCCAAGTACTGCAGAAGAGAAATGCATTATGCCACAAAACTCAACAAGCCGATAATCAGTATCTATGTGGATGATACGGAATTGTCTTACGGTCTTGAGATGGAACTTTCTTCAATTCAAGGCTTTAAGAAATCAAATTTTACTTCTGAAGAAATGCTGGTTCAAAGCATTATCAGCGTAAAGGTAATAGATTCGATCCTGGTTAAACTCCAAGAGCCGGAACAGATAGAAGAATTAAGACATTCGGGTAATACCATGGCAGAGAATATCGTTCAGGAAAGTCCCGTGGCAAATTTAGCCACACGGAAATCCTCTGCTCCCGTAAAGAACGATAAGTCGGCTAAAAAGCGTGTAAATAAGTCCGGAAAAACCGGACGGATCATTCTGATCATCGCAGGCTCTGTTCAGCTTTTCATAATCCTTATTTTCGTAGCACTCTGGATTTTAGGCGCAAATATGGCAGCTAAACAAACCAAGCGTGCATCAGAAATAACTGATTATAAAGTACAATTGCTGACTGCTTCCGGCAAGGAGTTTAAGGGTGAGATAACTGAAGAAATGCTGTTGGGAACATATACTCAGTTTTATCTGGATGGAAAAGAATCTGATAGGGATTATAAATCGCCGGATTTGTTTACTAATATCCCTGATATGAAGTTTGTGGAAAGGATGACAAATCCGAAGAGTGGGACAGCTTCCCGTTCTGTTGCTTCAGCAGTTCCGCTGTATATTGAGTGTAGCAGACTTATTGATAGATATAATATACCTATTAGTAGTTCTAAGCTTGATACTGCGGCGGGATGGGATGAGTTGTTTGAGAGTTTATACTATTCTGATGCCTTAACGGCTGTTGAAAAATATAACCGATATGTTGATCTTTATAACACTTTCTATGTGAATATGTATTTTTATACCGAAGCCGGTAATAGAACAGAAGGTGTCTATCAATATGTCTATACTATTGAAGATAATGTTATGCATTGTTCAAGAATCAGTTTCGGAGACGATACAAATGTAATCTATTACGATTCTGTCGAGACTTATAAGATCGGTTTTATAGATAACCGGTTGATCATAGGATCTGATGACATTCAGGTGGAGCTTATCCCACGTAATCTATGTCAATATGTACTTAATTCATCTTCGCGGTATTACTTAAACGGGTATTTATATGATTCTGAAAATGCATATCTCGATATTACCAGAATCTGCATAAGTATAACTGATGAAAAATATGAACTCTCTAAAGAAACTATATCTGTATATTTTACAGACGGCAGCTATACCACGGATGCTCAAGCTGAGTGGAATTCATGGGGTAATCCTACTTTGTCATGGTATGCTGTTTACCATCCTGATACAAGAACAACTGATGCCGAACCGAATACCATATCGATCCGTATTATGGGTGAGGGCCCGTTCTTTATTGTAGATGAAGAAGGAAATGCTTACAATTATATGGCCAGTTCTGCGGATGTGTATAAAGATCCTGTTAAGGAACTGTCTTATAAATAATTGTTTTGGAGGCAATAATTCATTAGAAATGATTAGTATAAAGAAAAGAATATTGAGCATTATTATGCTTATTTGTCTGGCCCCGGCTTGCTTTTACATGACTGCGTGCGGAAGGGGAAGAAATGACAACAAGCCTGAACAGGTTGTTACTCTGTTTAATAATTCCTGGATCATAGAGAATTATATGAAAGCCGTTCAGGATTATGACCATGTTATTTATGAGCAGGTATATTTTGACTGGGGCGGACGTTCGATAGGACCTACCGAATACAGGTTCAGAGGGATCGTTTATCTTACAGATGAAGAAGCAGCCAGATTTTTAAATGATTATGAGTGGAATCCGACAGATGCTCCCAAGTTCGAATTTGAAAAGGTCGATGCAGGCGCTGTGGGTGAAGGTCCATGGTGTTCCTGCCAGGAGTTCAATATAGATAATTATCCGGCAGTAATAGTTAATTATTCTGTTTTTGACGGTGAGAAACTGGTTTTTGACATAAGCCAGTCTTAATATATGTATTTTGCTAAGGGGATTATATGGAAGAAAAGAATACGAACGGCAGTCAGAAAAACAGCGGGCGCAAGCTCTCTAAGGCTGAGATCGCCAGAAAAGAACTGTTTGAGAGTCTGACAGCAGATCTCGAGAGTCAGGGTTACATAAGGAAAAATATAACAGTTTCATCTTTAAAAGCGAACCTGCTCGGTTTTGTAGCAGGATTTGTTCCGACAGTTCCTTTTGGCATAGTGTTCATTTTGTTGACCCGCGGTGAATATACCGGGGTTGGGCATATCTGGTATATGCTCTTTTTCCCGATCTTCATCGTCAGCGTACTCATACACGAAGGTCTTCACGGTACAGGCTGGGCAATCTCTGCTAAAGGACATTTTAAGAGCATCGCATTCGGCGTGGTCTGGCAGGCGCTTATGCCGTACTGTACCTGTAAAGATCCGCTGAGGAAAGGCCAATATATTGTCGGCCTTCTGTTGCCGTGCATAGTCCTGGGTATCATTCCAAATGTTCTGGCGTGTATATTCGGAAGTGCCGCGCTATTGGCTTTTGGTACCTTGATGACTGTATGTGCCGGAGGAGATATTCTTGTCTTAGTGTTGATCCTTAAGGCTCGTCTTAATGGTGATGTGCTCTTATTAGATCATCCAACAGATGTCGGTCTTGTCGCTTTTGTAAGAGATAACGGATAAGTATGGTTAGGTTAATGAGGAATATTATTATTTCTTTATTTGCATTTGTGTTCTCTTGCTTTGTTTTAGCGGCATGTGATAAGAAGTCTGAAGATACAACAGCTGTTCAGACTGAAGAGATCAGAACAGAACGCACGGAAATTGATGCGACGAACTTCACTTTTGATTATCCGTCTCAGAATGTGTCTGATCCGAAGATTAATCTGAAGGTAAGTGAAGATGAGTTCCTTACTGATAAAGCTGTTCAGGAGATCGTATTTTATGCGGAATTGAATTTCTACACGGATAAGGTCGAAGTCAGAGATCATGACGGAAATCTGATCTGTACTTTATATGATGACGGTAATTACAGCCTTGATTACGATCTGACCGGCGGTGACGCTGTTTATACAGGCAAAGCGGATATAGATACATCTGCAGTCCGAAATTACGAATATACAGCCGTTGCATCGCTTAACGGTAACCACTATCTCTCGAACAAAAAAACGGTCTGTGTTTATCAGGACATTACTGATGCCGACTGGGCTGACATGAATGCTGTAGATGATGTTATCTTCAGGTTCCTGAATTCGCCTGAATATACGGCCCTTGATCATAATGCGAAGATAGATGCGCTGATCGCCTTGCTGGAAGATATTTCCGTTAATGGCATTGATTATCGCAGATATTCGCTGATAATACCCGGTTCCATCCGTTATGAGGAATCTGAGAACGAAGTTGTATTTTTGTATGCATGCGGTCTCGAGACCTGTGTTGATATTGAACCGCGGGATTACTCTGATACCACAGCACCGATATCAGATTAACAGGCAGTATAATTGCTTTATGAATAACGAAGGCAGGCCGGAACTTAATAAGAATCTCGACAGCAAGTCATTCCTCAAATGGTATTGGCTTAAAGAAGAGCTGACCGGTTTTTGCAAAGATAATGAAATTCCTGCATCAGGCTCGAAAACAGAACTTACAGACAGGATCGCTCAGTATCTGGATACGGGGAAAGTTATGACTTCTGTGCCTAAAGCCAAGCGGACTGCTCATAGAATCACTGCCATTACTTTAGACTGTTTTATAGAACCGGATATAGTATGTTCTGAAGTTCACCGTGCGTTCTTTAAGTCGCAGATAGGTGATTCTTTCTCCTTTAACGTGGCATTCCAGAAATGGCTGAAGGCCAACGCCGGTAAGACCTACAGGGATGCTGTTGAAGCGTATTTCGAGATCCTCGCAAATAAGAAAACAGGGAAGACAGTTATCGATAAGCAGTTTGAATACAACACATACATCAGAGACTTCTTCTGTGCCAATAAAGGCCGTTCGTTAGATGATGCTATCAAATGCTGGAAATACAAGAAAAGCAAGCCCGGACATAACCGCTACGAAGATTCGGATCTCGTTGCGTTGGAAGAATGACGTGGGCGCATTTCTACAGATTGAAAAAACAGACATGATTTGATTCAGAATTGGCTGGTTGCCACTCGGAATAACGGCAAAACCAACGGCGCCGCCGTTCATTCCGCCGTTAATTCAGTGTGCCCACAACCTTTTTAAAGACCAGGCGATGGTATAATTAAACCGGCTAATGAAATGTATTTATGGAATGCACAAAAATGAATGAAACCGACAATCTGCCTGAAAGTATAAGGGAGCTGACAGCGGGAAAAGCATTTACGGTCAATGATGTCGGAATGTCTGACGCGAAAGTCATTGTGTTTGATGACTGTGTCCTTAAGGTCGCGCCGTTTGATAAACAGAATGAAGATACTGTCAGAGTAATTCGCTGGCTGGATGGCAAGCTCCCGGTACCTAAGGTCATTTGTTATGAGGCTGATCCTGAATACCAGTATCTTCTTATGAGCAGGATACCGGGGAAGATGTCTTGCGATTCTTATTATATGCAGCGGCCTGATGTGCTGATCGCAGGACTGGCAGAAGCATTTAACGTGGTATGGAGCATTGACACATCCGGCTGTCCCCGCGAAACAGATCTTGATGCTGAACTGGCAGAGGCTCGAAGAAGGGTGGAAAAAGGTCTTATAGATCTTAGTGATTCAGAACCTTCGACTTTTGGAGAGGGAGGATTTAAAGACGCTGAAGATCTCCTTTTCTGGCTCGAGAATAATAGGCCGGATTATGAGCCTGTCTTTTCACATGGTGATTTCTGCCTGCCTAATATATTCTTTGAAAATGGAAAAGTGAGCGGCTTTATCAACCTGGGACATGCCGGTATAGCGGACAAGTGGAAAGATATAGCTCTCTGTTACAGAAGTCTGAGATGGAACAGTGAGGGTGCTTACGGCGGGATGGTCTATCCTGATATCCGTTCGCAGAAGTTATTTGACGCTTTGGGAATAAAACCGGATATGGAAAAAATCAGATACTTCATCTTGCTGGATGAGCTGTTTTGAGATCAAAAAACTGAAATTTGACAGGGTTTTGTGAGTATCAGTCGTGTTGATTTCTCAGTTGATAAGAATGAAAATATATTTGATAATGTGGTAACTGTGCTCTGAACTGGTAAGAGAGGAAAAAGACATATGCCGGTTATTCCATTGGAATGTCCTTCGTGCGGATCCGTGTTAAGGATAAATTCGGATGACAGCGCTGCTATCTGCAGCGGCTGCGGCAAGCCTTTCATTGTTCATGATGCAATAGTCCAAAACTATATTAAGATTGTCTCCAATATGGATCCTGACAGCGGAAGAGCGCTTTCTTTTGATGAGTTTGTATCTGACGGAGAGATTCTGAAACGATATAACGGCGCATCTCGAAGCGTTATCGTTCCTGATGGTGTGGCAGTTATTGGCAGTAAAGCCTTTGAGGACCGTAAAGAAATAACGGAAGTAATCCTTCCTGATTCATTGATGGAAATAGGTGACAACGCTTTTTCGGGGTGTGATAACCTCAAGGTCATCCGTTTCCCGGATTCTCTTAGGAAGATAGGCAGTTATGCATTTTCGGAATGTACCGGCCTTGAGAGAGCAGAGATTCCTTCTGCTGTCGAAGAGATCGGCCAATATGCTTTCAGCGGATGTTTTATGTTGAATTTTGTAAGGATGCCTTCGTCGCAGGCTAATGTACATGAGACTGCATTTATGGGTAATAAAGAATTGCGTTTCGAATGGCCTTCTGACTGGGCGAAAAAACAGGTTGATAAGCTTAAGATAACAGCCCCGACTCTTGGCGGCATGATAAGTCTTTTCGATGCGAACGCAAAAGATAATTCTGTTAGTGAATCTATCCTTTTCATGGGCGTTTCAGATATGGGCATGTATGTGGAATCGGTTAAGTATAACTTCTATGGATACAAAGACTTTATGAGGCTTTTCTCGCTCAGCGCAAATAATAATGATCCTTATCTTCTTAGGGTGAGCGTGGATAATGCCCAGCTGAGATATGATGCAATCGCCGATATCCAAAAGAGTTATTCCGAACTGATAGGTCTTCTGGACCGCGCGGATATCAGCAGAAGCATAATAGAGATGATCAATATTCCGCATTTTATATGGAAACAGGGTAAAAGACTTAACGATTACAAGGTAGTTGATATCGGCTCGGTGCCGGTATTGCAGTTAAAGCTTATTCAGGAATAGCGGACACTTACCCAGGTCCGACGGAGGATGTTTATTATGAAGAAACTTATCCGTATCTTATGTTTGATGCTCGTTTTCTCAATGTGCTTTGCAGTGGCAGGGTGCGATGCGGAAAGCCGGGCTTCGGCTGAATATTCTAAAAGGATCGAAGCCGTCAACGCAGAAATGGCTGATGGAATGACAAGCAGAGCAAAGAAAAATTATTCCTTTTATGTTCTGAAGGTAAAGGATCACTATAAAACGATCGTAGATGATTGTGTAGATGTATATTACCTGGAAGACCATATAACTACTGATCTTGAAAACGGTCAGATTGCCCTGGTGAAAGCGGATGTGCATTTCGTAACCGGCGGGTTTGCCGGATACTGTAATGATATATTCGTTAAGAATGTAAGATCGATCAAGATAATGGATTATAAGGATGTGGCAAAAAAGGTAGATATTCCTGTTGCCGGAAGTGATACATTTGCTTACGACAGGCGTTTTTTCAAATACGAAATAGATGGCGATGTTTATTTCGTGATCTTATACTGTCAGTATATTGAAGTCTTTAAAAACAGCGAGCCTTATATGGAATATGAGCATGAAGGGCTGGAGGATGATTTCTCGCCTTTCTTCGAAAGTATAGGGAAATAAGTCTATTCATATTTCTGCGCATAAGCGATTGTATGCTGCCAAACGGAAAAGTGGACATGGTCATGCTAAAAAAAAGATCTTGAAATAAAGACCGCGAAAGACTAATGATAATAATCAGCCCCCGTTATTCTGTTAAGATCGGGCAATGTTTGGTATTATAGAAAAATAGAATTTACGGGGGATTCTTTCCTTTGAGCGAAAGTCTGGATTACATTGAAGAGAATGAGAGGATCGGGCCCGGGATCCTGGGCGCGCTGTTATTCTCGCTGATCGGCGGCGTTATATGGGTTATACTGTTCTGGGCAGACATGTTTCCTGGGATCTGTGGTACAGCCTGCGTTGTCTTGGCAATGATCGGGTACAGGCTCTTCAGTAAAAAGTCAAGCCTTAAGGGCGTATTTATTGCTGTCGGTGCCGCGGTATGCATCATTCTTATAGCTCTTTATTTCTGTCTTGCTATAGATGCTTACAGGGCTATAAATGAACGGTACGCCAACGGCGAGTACGGTCACGCGGTATCATTTTTGAATGCAGTGGCTTACTCATACCAGTTCTTAGTTGAACCTGATATATTTTTGCTCCTGTTAAAAGACTTCGGCTGGGGAATGCTTTTCTGTGCGTTCGGTGCGTTTACATTCATTGTAGACGGTGTAAAGCAGCACAGACTTCAGAAGGAAGACTGATCGGAGGATAGAGATGGGCAGGACCAAGAGCGGTTCATATAATACAAAACAGTCATGTGAGATCCTGAATTTCCTTAAGGATAATCCCGGATCGCATTTCACCAGCCAGGAGATATCCGATCATTTCAGGGCACAGGGGATAAATATCGGTCAGGCTACGATTTACAGACGCTTAGACCGCCTTACGACAGACGGGCTGGTAAATAAATATATCATTGATGAGAAATCTCCGGCCTGTTATGAATTCATCGGTACGGAACACTGCAGCCATGAGAAATGCTATCACATGAAATGCGAGAAGTGCGGTAAGCTCATACATCTGAATTGCGAAGAGATAGACGGACTTTTCGAACATGTGTCGGAAGAACACGGATTCGTGCTTGATCCCAGACGTACGGTTTTTTACGGTATCTGCGCTGACTGCAATAAAGCAGACTGATAAATATCAGAGCATATTTGCGCGTTTTGTTACTTCGTCTCGTCTGCGCTTTATTATGCGTGCGCGGAAGATCAGAAGGATTATTACGAGCAGCAGTATAAGTCCGGATAAAACTGCAAATGTTATAAGAATGCTGCGAACGCTCGTGAGGTTGGTTATCTTCTCGGGATTTACCTCAACGACGCCGGCTTTTTTCTGGATGTCTATGACCAGAGTTCCTATCAGATAGGTCTTATCGTTATAGACCTTGCAAAGCGGTATCTCCAGAGTCTGGTGGTCGGCCTGGGTGTCTATTAATGTCTGTGACAGATCGAGCCTGTTGGTGCTTCCGAGTTGGGCTCTTGAGGAAGTCGTCGTGATGTACGGGTCAAGAACGACCCTCTGCTCTGCCATATAAAGATTCGTGTCAGACAGCAGATCTTTTATCTGAGCTTTAGCCTCGTCTATAAGGGGCGTGAATTCGCTTTGCGTGATCTCAACGGTCGCATAATTGGAGAATCCGTATTCGAAGAGTTTGATGAGATCAGCATATCTGATATCCGCGTCTGCGGCATTGAAAACGCAACCGATCAACGTTCTGTTGTTCTTCTTGGCAGCAGCGCAGAGGGTATATCCTGCAGTGTTGGTAAAACCTGTTTTACCGCCGACATAGTATTCATAGCCGTAATAAGTCGTGTTAACGAACTTGTTGCCGTTAGTCAGTTCTCTTTCGCTGCTGTACTTATTTGTAGCGTCGATAGTGTAGTTAAGAGTTTTCGCAATCTCCGAATAGCCGGTCTTGGTTACGGCTTCGTTAAGGATCAGGGCCATGTCATAAGGCGTTGTGACATTGTCGGGGGTGGACAAACCGTATGCGGAAGAAAAGTGCGTATTGACGCAGCCGATCTCGGCGGCTTTGGCATTCATGATCTCGCAGAATCCGGATTCCGTTCCGCCCATGAATAATCCGAGTGCCAGGCTCGCGTCATTGGCTGACATCAGGACGGCTGCATAGATAAGGTCTTTTACGCTTATGACCTCGCCTTCCTGAAGGCCTAACTTGACGTAATCGGGAGTAATCTCATCCATTGCATCTGCCATGTCTTCGGAAATCGTAACCATATCGTTAGGGTCGAGCTTTTCAAGAGCGAGCAGCACGGTCATGACCTTCGTCATAGAGGCGGGCTCTTTCTGGACATCGTAAGCGTTCCCGAGGAGAATGGCGCCGCTGTTGGCATCATATAAGATGTATGAAGCTGCAGATATCTCAGGAGCGTCTTCGTGGATCTCGTTAAGGAGATCAGTCTTCCTTTCCGCTGCAGTAACGATCCCGTCGTTAGGGTCATCTCCGTAACCGCCGGCAGATACAACTGCTGACGCGAATGTCCATACGGATGTAAGCGTCAGAAAGAAAGCAGTCAGACCTGTAAAAAACTTTTTACCGGATAAAGCCATATGGTCTCCTTTTTGAAAAATGACCCATATATTTTAAAGGTTTTTACGCAAAAAACAAACAATGACACGATAGTGTAATTTATTTAAAAATATTATTGGTTTTACTGTATAATTAGCAAGGTTATGAAATGAGGCTGTAAATGACGATCGTAAAGACTACAGATAAAGACAAGATTGACTTTGAGTCCGGTGTAAATGAACTGAGGGAATACTTCGCTTCTCTTGGTGCCCGGAAGGGCAGGACTCTGACATTTAACGTGCTGACATACGGATGCCAGCTCAACGAATCTGATTCCGAAAAGCTGTCCGGAATGCTCTCGTCGATGGGATTGGTTCAGTCTGAGGGCGGAGAGCTTGATGACGCGGATGTTATTGTATTCAACACCTGTTCGATTAGAGAGAATGCCGACAGGCACCTGTTCGGCAATCTTGGCGTTTTCAAGACGCTGAAGAAGAAAGACAGGGATGTTATCATCGCTGTCTGCGGCTGTATGATGAAGGTACCGGAGAATGTCGCCCGGATAAAGAAGTCTTATCCGTATGTCGATCTCGTCTTTGATCCTCAGCAGCTACACCGTTTTCCGGTCCTTTTAAGGGATTCGATAAGAGATAGGAAGCAGATGGTCAATATCTCTGCTGATGACTATATCGCCGAAGACAGCTTTTTCCCGATCGACAGGAAAAGAAAGTTTAGGGCTTTGGTGCCTATCATGTACGGCTGCAATAATTTCTGTTCGTACTGTATCGTTCCTTATGCCAGAGGCAGGGAGAGATCCAGAGACTTCGATGAGATAGTAAGTGAACTGAAGGAACTTTCTTCCAAAGGCTATAAAGAGGTCATGCTCCTCGGTCAGAATGTTAATTCATACAAGGGCGAAGACGGAAAGACTTTTGCGGATATACTGAGAGCCGCTTCTGATATTGAGGAATTCTCCAGAGTAAGGTTCATGTCCTCACATCCGAAGGATCTGTCTGATGAAGTCATTGACATAATGGCGACAAGACCAAATGTTGAAAAGCACTTGCATCTGGCCATGCAGTCCGGATCGGATAAAGTCCTTAAAGACATGAACCGTCCTTATACGATCGCGAGGTTCCTGGAGATAGTAAAAACGTTCAGGACTAAGGTCGAAGGAGGATCTCTTACTACGGATATCATTGTAGGTTTCCCGGGCGAGACTGAGGAGGATTTCCTTGAAACTCTGAAGGCTGTGGATGAGGCTAAGTTCGATGCTGCGTTTACTTTCCAGTATTCCGCGAGACCAGGAACAAAGGCTGCTTCTTTTCCTGATCAGATACCGCAGGATGTCGTTACTGACCGCTTCGGAAGGCTTACTGAATATACCAACCGCTATGCCGAGGAATCCAATAAGAGACTGGTCGGAAAGACTATGGAAGTCCTTATTGAGGGTATCAGCAAGGCCGGCGACATGACATTTTCCGGAAGAACGATAACAAATCATCTTGTCAATTTCACGATTCCCGAAGAACTTGGTATAGATGTCGGTCCGGATTATCTTGAAGGCAGACTCTGCGAGGTCAGGATAGAGCGTGCGAGACCGTATTCTGTTGACGGTGAACTCGTCAGATTGAAGGGAGATTGATCGTGGTCGACAACGGTTTTGATGAAAATAATGTAAAAGCCGCGGGACAGTTTCCGATGAGTCTTTCTGATCTCAAGCCTGAAGAACTTTCTCCAATGATGCAGCACTATGCCGAGATGAAGGCCAAGTGCGAGGATTCGTTTCTTTTCTACAGACTGGGTGACTTTTATGAAATGTTTTTCGATGATGCGGTAAGGGGTGCTAAGATACTCGAACTCGCGCTTACGAGAAGAGACTGCGGCTCCGGTTACAGAGCGCCTATGTGCGGCATTCCTTTTCACGCATATTCGACGTATGCCAACAGGCTCGTCCAGGCAGGATACAAGGTCGCGATCTGTGAACAGCTTGAAGATCCGTCAGTTGCCACAGGCCTTGTTAAGCGCGGCATCATTAAGATACTGACTCCGGGTACTATAACCGAATCAGGCGGCCTGGAAGACCGTAAGAATAACTTCCTCATGAGCGTATATTGCGTTGGCTCGCAATTCGGTGTCGCGTGCGCGGATATCTCGACCGGTGATTTTGAAGCTACTCAGCTCACGCTTACTGATAACGGCGAGCACCTGATAAATCTTATCGGTAAATATTCGCCTTCAGAGATTATTTATAATTCGAATTTCGAAGGAACTCCGGAGATCGCTGCGATCAGAAGCGGTACTGATATAGCGCTTACGCGCAGGAATGACAGGGATTTTGCCGAGAGCATATTCCGGAGCAGCGGTACTGCGGTTCAGGATGCCAAGATATTCACAAATCCTGAGATGATGTACTGTGCATGCTCGGCGCTCATCCTATATGCTGAGGAGACACAGACGGATAAGGTTAAGCATCTTGATGTCGTAAGATGCTATAAGATCTCCGATACGATGGAACTTGATATCGCTACGCGTAACGGACTTGAGCTCACATCGACCATCAGGACGAAGCAGAAGAAGGGTTCGCTCCTTTGGGCTATCGACAGGACGAAGACGTCGATGGGTGCCAGACTCCTCCGCAAATGGGTCGAAGAACCTCTGATCTCGGTTAAAGCGGTCAACAGAAGGCTTGATGCAGTTGAAGAAGCTAAAGATCGCTATATGGCCCGCCAGCAGATAATAGAAGGACTTTCCGGTCTTTACGATATTGAACGTCTCGCAGGCAAGGTCTCTCTCGGAACATGTAATGCAAGAGATCTGCTTTCGCTCCGTAATTCACTGCGCAAGATACCTTTCGTAAAAGACGGTCTCAATGAGTTTTCCAAGGGCATGTTTAAAGAGATTAAAGTCTCCATGGATCCGCTTTCGGATGTTCTGGAAGTTCTCGAAAAAGCCATCAGCGAAGATGCTCCCATAACGGTAAAAGACGGTGACATAATTAAGCGTGGATATTCGGCCGAGTGCGACGAACTGTACGACCTTGCAAAGAATGCAAAAGAATATATCATGCAGCTCGAGAATAACGAGCGTGAGAGGACCGGAATCAAGACGCTGAAGATCGGCTATAACAAGGTCTTCGGTTACTTTATCGATATCCCGAGAAGCCAGTCTGACAAGGTCCCGGAAGAGTATGTCAGAAAGCAGACGCTGGTAAACAATGAACGTTATATTACTCCTCAGATCAAGGAGCTTGAAGATAAGATTGTAAGCGCGTCATCAAGACGTATAGCGCTTGAATATGAGCTTTTCACGGAAGTCCGTGATCTTGTAGCATCAAGGTCGCAGCAGCTCTTCGATACCGCAAGGGCGATTGCGCAGACAGACGTTATAACTTCACTGGCTGAACTGGCCGAAGTGGAAAATTATGTAAAACCCGAGATCGACGATTCGGAGATCATTGATATAAAGGGAGGAAGACATCCGGTCGTTGAGCAGATGATGAGATCTTCTCACGAGACGTTCGTGCCCAATGATATCTCGATGGATGAAGAAAAGAGACTTATGGTCCTTACAGGTCCCAATATGGCCGGTAAATCTACTTTCATGAGGCAGACGGCACTTATCGTGCTTATGGCGCAGATAGGTTCTTTCGTACCTGCTTCAGAAGCGAGGATAGGTCTTGTCGACCATATTTTCACGAGAATCGGCGCATCAGACGATATCTCGACAGGCCAGTCAACTTTCATGGTCGAGATGAAAGAGGTCTCATACATCCTTAAGAATGCGACGCGCAGAAGCCTTTTGCTTCTCGATGAAGTCGGAAGAGGCACGAGTACATATGACGGATTGTCTATCGCTTGGGCAGTTATCGAATATATCGTGGATCCGAATATTCTTTATGCGAGAACTATTTTTGCGACGCATTATCACGAACTTAACCAGCTCGAACGTCTGAGCCGCGGCGTCTATAACAATCACGTTGAAGTAAAGGAAGAAGGCGACAGCGTTACTTTCCTTCACAAGATTTCAGACGGCGGTTCTTCGGACAGTTACGGTATCGAAGTAGCAAGACTCGCCGGAATTCCTTCAGATGTATTAAAGCGCTCGAAATCTATACTTTCAGAGCTCGAGAGGATCGGAAGATTTAAGGTTAAGGGCAACCGTGAGTCCCTTGGAAATGATGAGGAACTCTCAACTGAAGTAATGCCCGGTCAGGAATCATTCTTCAATCCGGATAATGTCGTTTACCGCAAGGAGGACAAGATCCGCCAGACGTTAAGAGACCTTGATCCGACGAGACTTACGCCTATCGAAGCCATGAACATACTTTATGAATTGAAGCAGAAGTGCTCGGAGGAAGACGTTGGGCAGGATTAATATCTTAGATACCAAGACCGCCAACGCGATTAAAGCGGGCGAGGTAATAGAACGTCCTGTATCCGTAGTTAAGGAACTGGTCGATAATGCTGTCGACAGCGGCGCCTCGAGGATCACCGTCGAATTTGCAGGCGGCGGCATTTCACTTATCCGTGTAACTGATGACGGATGCGGAATGGACAGGGAAGATGCCCAAAAGGCCTTTCTTATCCACGCCACTTCTAAGCTGCATTCGATTGAAGATATCTATTCGTTGTCCACCATGGGATTCAGGGGCGAGGCATTGGCTTCTATTGCCGCCTGTTCTGATGTTACGCTTACGACCGGCATAAAGGGAGTAAACGCAGGAACAAAGGTCGTATATGAAGACGGTTCGCTTAAGGGTGTTTACGACAGTGCTTCGTGCACAGGAACGACTGTTGAAGTCCGTAATCTTTTCAAGAATCTTCCTGCAAGATATAAGTTTCTCAAGAAGGATACGACCGAAGGAATGTACATTACCGGTCTTATAGAGAAACTCGCTGTTATAGCTCCAGAGATATCGATCAAACTCATAAAAGACGGATTCACGTTGTTTACGACTCCGGGTAACGGTTCTTCACTTGATGCCGTTTATGCCGTATACGGCAAGGAAACTGCGAAGGCATTGGTGCCGGTTAACTTCAGATATGAAGGCGGAAGGATCGAAGGTTTTACGGGACTTACTTCTTTTGTAAGGGGTAACAGGGGGCTTCAGGTAGTGTTTGTTAACGGACGGCTTATTCACAGCAAGACTGTCTCTGCGGCGATAGATGAAGCTTATAAGAATGCGGTTATGAAGAATAAGTTCCCTATATGTTTTCTCATGATCTACTGCGAGCCGGGTACTGTTGACGTAAACGTCCATCCGCAGAAGAGCGAAGTCAAGTTCAGCAATGACGGAGACATTTTCAGGCTCGTATATCATGGGGTAAAAGATGCGCTTAACAACAGCGGTGAAGCCGGTGCTGTATTTGGCGGAATAGCTTCGAAAGAAGAATCCGGAGAAAAGACCGGAACCCAGCTCAGATATGATTTCTCTTCTTCTGCAAAGGTTTCAGAGAAAACATCGCCTGTTCCTTCTGCTTCACATAAATTAGGATCATCACAGCAGGGCGATCCTGCGGCAGCCAATAAACTGCTTAAGATCCTTTCCGAGTTCAAACCTGATATGGATGCTCTTAAGGAGAGTGCTGACAGAGACGAGGGCATATCTCCGGCTCCCGTAAAAGAGATCACAGAACCTGAGGCTGCTGACGCAACACCTGATCTGCCTGTCGCTGCTCCTGCGATTATTGAGGATGTTCAGGAGAACAGGACCATCACTGACATCGACAGACTTGCTGCAGCAAGTTTTGTCGGTATTATTTTTTCAACTTATATAATCCTTCAGAATGAGGATGTCTGCTTCATAGTCGATCAGCACGCAGCACATGAAAGAGTCCTGTATGAAGAATTCATGGTAAAGAAAAAGCCTGGAGAAACTCCGGCTGTAGAACAGGTGCTGACTCCTCAGATACTTACGCTCTCGTGGGAAGATTACAGCTTCGTTGAAGACAATATCGAGAGGTTTAAAGATAACGGCTTCGAACTGGATATGTTAGGCGACCGCCAGATAGCCGTGAGGACTGTGCCTCTCGGGAAAGCCGGAAAACAGTCTGAAGTATTCGGTGCCATCCTGACTGACCTTAAGCGCGAAGTTCCTTCTAAATCCGAGATCTGGTATCAGCTAATCCAGACAACAGCTTGTAAGGCTGCAGTCAAAGCTGGTGACCGGCTTACCGAACAGGAAGCCATGAGTCTTATAGAGAAACTCTCAAAGCTTGAAGATCCGTATCATTGCGCACACGGAAGGCCGACATTCTTTACGGTATCGAAAAAAGACTATGAGAAGAATTTCAAGAGAATAGTCTGATGGACAGATCTTTCCCGGTATTCGAAAAGTATAAGTATATTCCGATAATTGCCGGCCCAACGGCAAGCGGAAAAAGCGCTCTTGCTATGGAAATCTGCCGGAACGCTGACGGCGAGCTGGTCTGCGCTGATTCGATGCAGATTTACAGAGGACTTGATATCGGTACGGCAAAAGACAGCGAAGATGAGCTGGCCGGCATTCCTCATTATATGACGGATATCATAGATCCCGGGACGGATTTTTCTGTTTTTGATTATGTGAGTACTGCACTCCCGATAATAAAGGACATTCTGGTAAGAGGAAAGCTCCCTGTTGTCTGTGGCGGAACGGGGCAGTATGTGTCTGCTCTGTTATACGGACTGGATTACGGGGCTGGTGATGATGAGGCAGAACTCCTTGTAACGAAAGAACTGGAAGAGGAATTGTCAAGAGAAGGTATAGATGTTCTGTATTCGCGCCTGGTCCAGACTGATCCTGAAGCAGCCCGACTCATACATCCCAATAACACGAGGCGGGTTATAAGAGCACTTGCCGTGCAGAAAGCCCTTGGAATAACATTCACCGAAAAGAACCGCAGATCTAAGGTTAAGGGTCCCGAATATCCGTTTAAGGTCTTCGTGATAGATTGGAACAGGGAAGAACTCTATGACAGGATCAACAAAAGAGTCGGTATCATGATAGAGAACGGCATTATCGATGAAGCCAAAATGCTGAAAGATTCCGGTGTCGACAGGTCATCAACCTGCTGGCAGGCCATAGGATATAAAGAGATGCTTAAGTACCTTGATGGAGAAGAGACACTGGAACAGGCGGCAGACAGGATCAGGACAGGAACCAGGCATTATGCTAAAAGACAGCTTACATGGTTTAGGGGCATGGGTGAAGACGTAACTTATCTCAGACCGGATGATCCTGCGGTAAACGCGAAGCGTGTGATAGATCTTTGCACATTTCCCAAACAAATAAGACCGTCAGAACGATCAGACGGCCCATAAACATCAAAAACAGTTTAATAAATCAATAAAATTTCAATACTAGTCTCAACTTTCATTGAAAAATGTAATTTTACTTGAAAATCCCGTCAGAGCACCGATAATTAAGATACACGGCACCGAAACAGATAGAAGGAGGTAGTTAATCAATTGAATAACGATGTAACCCGACTACCTTGCCAAGGATCTTGCAGCCTTCTTTATTGAAAGGAATGGGCGAATAGGCATCATTCTCAGGGAAGAGGTAGGGAATTCCGTTCTTTTTGCCAAAACGCTTTACGGTAGCTTCGTCATCGATCAAAGCAGCTATAATGTCACCTTCATCGCAAGTATTCTGCTTGCGTACAATGATGAGATCCCCGTCCAGGATATGGGCATTGATCATACTGTTACCGCTAACCTTAAGCATAAAAGCTTCGGAATCTCCGATGAGCGACCTGTCTACAAGAAACGATTCGCTGTAATCTTCATGAGCAAGGATCGGAATACCGGCTGTGATCTTTCCGATAACGGGAACCTCACGATAATTGCCGATTTCCGTTACTGAAGATGATGCCGGTTCCTGAAATGGTTCGGCAGATCCCTGCTTGATGACGATAGCTCTGCGAAGTCCCGGTCTGTATTCGATCCTTCCCTGACTGTCAAGTTGTTTCAGATAAGTATGCACGGAGGATGTTGACTTGAGCCCAACGCCTGCGCATATATCGCGGACTGAAGGGGAGATCTGGTTGTTGTTTATATAGTTACAAATATAGCTGTATACTCGTTCGATTGTTTTCTTGTCGCCCGGCTGCATAGTTAATCCTCCAAACATATTTTCTATGATTTTAACATTATTTTAGTATGTGTCAAACAATTGTTCACGCTTTCGCAGAGTTTTCCTGAAAGGAGATAACATTTATGAAAAAGACTAATGAAAACAAACTGAATATTATTGATGAAGCTATCGAGAATGTTGCTTCTTTTGAGGAAGCCAGAGCTATTATCAATGCCAGACTCAATCATCTTTGTGAGGATCTTGCGGAATACCCTGAGAATGAAGATAAGCTTTTGAATGAGATCTGCAAAGTCTATGAGGACCGTAAGAGCAGCTTTATGGATCTGTATGCAGGTTACTATGCGCCTTGCAAAGTTTCTGATCCGACATACCTGCCGAAAGGGCAGGGCGATATGAATGATGTAATGATCGATTTTTCTGAAGGCTTTGATGACTTCCTGAAATCGATGGAAGAACAATATGTTAATTGCCTGATCAGAAGGCGCAGGGCTACGATCCTCTTAAGCAGGATGCTGTCGATAAGGCTCCCGTACTCAAGATTAATGTATCTTTATTATTATAAGAAGAAAGATCCGAGTGAGATCAGTGAGAGCCTCTTTATCAGCAGAGCGACTTTTTACAGGCTGAAGTCTCTTGCTATCAATGCCATTACGGATATGTATTATCCACCGAAAGAAAAAAACGGTAAAGCGGACAGCACCGGGGAACAGACTGGCTGATGCTTCTTACTTTGGATAAACAATGCTATAATCGCTTTTGTCAGGTATTTGATATGGCGAATAACGTTGATGACAGAAGTGCGGATCAGAACCGCGTAACCGCAGTTAAGAGCAGCGCGATGCTCGATTTTTTAGGCTGCTCATACAGGGCGACAGTCAGACTGATTAAAGGACTTCCTTCAAGGATCGTTAACGCCGTTAAGCGTAAGATAAAAGAATACCGCAACAGACCTAAAAGAACCGATATCAGCCGTGTATATGTCGTTGTCGGTTATACGACAAAAAAGCGTGTGGATGAAAAGTTCAACGCGGAGCGACGTATGATGATAATCCGCAGAGGACTTCTCCTGTTGATTTTTCTTCTCATATTATTCATTGCAGCTGAAAGATTTACCGGACTGATCAATTATGGCGAAATGGCTCAGATCTTCGGCATAGAATCATGGGACGAAGTAGTTGAGAACGATCCGTTTGCGAACAGGGATACGGACAATAACGTGATCAATGCTTCGGAAGTCCCTGGATCCAATTGAATTTTTATTTGCAACCGTGAAGAAATGAAAGTTTACTTGCTCGAACTTTCATTTTTTATTTGCCTATTGAAATTCGAAAAATGTTGTAATACTATACTTAACGATTGGTTTAAACTAGGTTGTTTTACCTAAGCTTTCAGTCTACAAAATGAATTTTTAGCCATGAGAACTTGCAAAATGTTCCGGGCAGAAGAAAGGTGGAAATCTTATGGATTACAAGATTGAGAATGAGTATCTTAACGATCTCATGCAGAAGGTTATGGCAAGGAATGCTAATGAGCCTGAATTTCACCAGGCAGTATATGAATTCCTTAACTCTATCGCACCGGCACTTCCGGTACACCCTGAGCTTATCGAGAAGCAGGTCCTTGAGAGAATCGTAGAGCCTGAGCGTCAGATCATTTTCAGAGTTGCATGGATCGACGATAACGGCAGAATTCAGGTTAACCGCGGTTACAGAATCCAGTTCAACAGCGCTATCGGACCTTACAAGGGCGGTTTGAGACTTCATCCTTCTGTTAACATCAGCATCCTTAAGTTCCTCGGCTTCGAGCAGATATTTAAGAACTCACTCACAGGTCTCCCTATGGGTGGCGCTAAGGGTGGTTCCGACTTCGACCCTAAGGGCAAGTCTGACAATGAAGTAATGGCTTTCTGCCAGAGCTTCATGCGTGAGCTTTACAGACACATCGGACCTGACCTCGACGTACCTGCAGGCGACATCGGAACGGGCGCAAGAGAGATCGGCTTCATGTTCGGTCAGTACAAGAAGATCGTTAACGAGTTCTCCGGCGTTCTCACAGGTAAGAAGCTCTCATTCGGCGGCTCCCTCGCAAGAACAGAGGCTACAGGTTATGGCCTTTGCTACTTCGTAGATGCTCTTCTCCGTGAGAAGATGGATACTTCTTTCGCAGGCAAGACAGTTGTTATCTCCGGTTCTGGTAACGTTGCTATCTATGCTTCAGAGAAGGCTCAGCTG
>JAZSFQ010000050.1:0-36177 GCA_045532275.1 Saccharofermentans sp.
TTCTCAACGTCCTCACCGACATAACCTGCCTGAGTAAGGCTCGTGGCATCAGCTACTGCGAAAGGAACATTAAGGATCCTTGCGAGTGTCTGTGCGAGAAGCGTCTTACCGGAACCTGTAGGTCCAAGTAAAAGGATATTACTCTTCGAGATCTCCGTATCATCCTGAGGAAGATCGGAATAGACTCTCTTGTAGTGATTATAGACCGCAACGGAAAGCGCGATCTTCGCATCTTCCTGACCGATTACGTACCAGTCAAGTTTCTCTTTTATCTCATGAGGAGTAACAAGTTTCTTGGGCTTAATAGAGCGCATCTTGCGCTTCTTGCTGACTTTCTCCTCCTCTGCTACGATGCCGTAAGCAGTCCTTATACAGTCGATGCAGATATAGCAGTTAACACCCGAAAAAAGTCTCGGAACCTCATATTCGGATTTGCCGCAGAAAGAGCAGCTCAAAACCTCTCTTGAATCACCGCCGTAACCGCCGTTCTTAGAATTAGCCATTAAAAATCTCCTAAAAGACAGATATTTTTAGTCATGATATTTTATCACTACCTGTCATTTTAACAAATAATATATTTATTTAAATTTCAAAATGGTGAAAAAAATTGAGTTATTGGGACATTTTGCGGGGGGCTTGGACTCTCAGGGAGCGTGCATCTTTTTATCCGGTTTTTTCATTGAAAAAGATACAAACAGGATTTGCAAACCGCTTATCCGAGCACTTAAATATCCCTAGAATCAAGAATAACGGTAAACGGCCCGTCGTTGACGAGGCTTACCTGCATGTCGGCACCGAAAACGCCGAGGCCGAGATTTTTGACCTGCGGCTTTATTGAAGAAGCGATATAGTTATAGAGTTCTTCAGCCCTCTGAGGCCCCATGCTGTCAGTAAAAGACGGTCTGTTGCCGTGCCTGCAGTCTGCATAAAGAGTGAACTGGGATACGAGGAGCATCTCTCCACCGACATCCGCAATACTGAGGTTAGTCTTGCCGTTCTCGTCGGAAAAGATACGCATTTTAAGGAGCTTGGCGATCATCTTGTCGGCGACGGTTTCGTCATCGTCTTTTCCGATTCCCGCCAAAACGAGCATTCCGGGACCGATCGCGGAAACCCTTTCGCCGTCGATATCGACCGACGCACTTTTAACAACCTGAATGCAGAATCTCATACCTTTTACTCCCTATTCAGTAATATCCGTTTCGAGCAAATACCAGGTGCCGCCGACCTCGTAAACAATGAACTTAAAGTCAGTGTTGGCCGTATCTACCTGGTTAGTGAAGCATGCTGTGATCTTCTGACTTCTTATCTGTCCGATATCAGAATATTCAATGCCTGTAACATGGGATATGCGTGACTTTACGAAAGCAGGGTCATATCCGTTCTCGATCGTACAATCCTTATAGCCGGCATCGGCCGTTCCTACGAGCGAAGCGTTAATCTTCATGGCTTCTCTGTACTGCTCATAAATATCTACTCCGGCGGAATTCCCCAGCGCTTCTAAAAAGCCTTCCGGATAGCACTTACCGAACATTTCTTTATTGCCAAAACAAAGCGACTCTATATATGCTCTGGCGACTTTTCCGCTGTCGGCATTCACCTGTTCCACCGTCACAGGGGGCTCGACCATAAGCGTTAATCTGGTATTCTTGTCTTTCGAGCATGCTGTAAAAACGATAACGGTCAATGCCAGGACTACGATAGGTATAAGGATCTTACGCATTTCCGTTCTTCTCCTGTTCAATGACTTTTTTTACGTAATCAAGATATTCGGTAACCTTGCGCTCATAGCCTATATCGGTAGGGACATAATATTTCTTTCCCAGAGTCTTGTCGGTCATGTACTGCTGCTCCGTAATATGACCGGGAAAATCATGAGGATACTTGTAACCGACGGAATATCCGAGTTCTTCCATGCCTTTTGCGGGCGCATTTCTCAGATGCATAGGGACCACGCCTGTATCGGTGTTATTGACGTCTCTGAGAGCATCACCTATGGCGATATAAGCGGAGTTGGACTTGGGCGAAGTCGCGACCATGATGCACGCTTCAGACAGCGGGATCCTCGCCTCAGGCATGCCGACCGCCCTCGCGCATTCATATGCGGCGACAGCCACGAGCAGCGCGTTCGGATTAGCCATGCCGACATCTTCAGAAGCACAGATCATGATCCTTCTGGCAAGAAATTCGATGTCCTCGCCGGCGGCCAAAGCACGCGCGAGATAGAGTACTGCAGCGTCAGGATCAGAACCTCTCATGGACTTGATCATTGCGCTTATATTGTCGTAATGATATTCGCCGTCCTTATCAAAAAGCACAGTCTTTGTCTGGATGCATTCCTTCATCACTTCATCAGTGATCACTATGGTTCCGTCCGCAGAAGGCGGCGTGGTAATAACGGCAAGTTCAATACTGTTCAGAGCCGTTCTCGCATCGCCGTTAGAGGTCTCAGCGATCTTGTTAAGAGTCTCATCGGAAATATCAACGTCCATCGAACCGAAGCCGCGCTCTTTATCCGTAAGGGCATTTTTAAGAACCTTAACGATATCTTTGGCTTCAAGAGGCTTTAGCTGGCAGACAGTAGATCTTGATACAAGCGCCTTATTGACTTCAAAGAACGGATTCTCTGTTGTAGCGCCGATCAGGACAACAGTGCCGTCCTCGACAAACGGCAGGAGCGCATCCTGCTGGAGCTTATTGAACCTGTGGATCTCATCGATGAAGAGCACCGTTTTACGCCCTTCCGAAAGGATCGGATTGGCCGCGTCGGAAACAATCTTCTTTATATCTGAAACGCCCGCAGTTACTGCATTTAGCTGCTCGAATCTTGACTTTGTGGTATTGGCGATAACACGTGCGAGTGCGGTTTTCCCGACTCCGGGAGGACCGAACAAAATGATCGAAGACAGTCTGTCTGCCTCGATCATCCGTCTGAGCATCTTACCTTCGCCGATAATATGCTCCTGTCCCGCATACTCATCCAGAGTCTGGGGAGACATTCTGTAAGCAAGCGGTCTATCTTCCATAAGTCAGGTCATAGAGCTCCGGCTCTTTAAGAAAAGATCAAACTATATCCGGGTATACGGGATACTTATCAGTAAGAGCCTTGACTCTCTTGATGGATTCTTCCTTCTTGTTTTCGTAGTCGAAAATGCAATCAGCAATAATGTTTGCGACTTCGATGAAGTCCTCTTCCTTGAAGCCTCTTGCCGTAGCAGCAGGTGTACCGACACGTACGCCTGAAGTAACTGTCGGCTTCTCGGGATCGAAAGGAATCGTATTCTTATTAGCTGTGATATTAACATCATCAAGACGCTCCTGGAGCATAGCGCCAGTAACGCCTGTACCTCTCAGGTCAATGAGCATGAGGTGGTTGTCTGTACCGCCTGAAACGAGGTTAACGCCTCTTGCGAGGAGAGCCTCGCTCATTGCCTTGGCGTTCTTAACGATTTGCTCGGCATAGGCTCTGAACTCAGGTGAAAGTGCTTCCTTGAAAGCAACAGCCTTAGCAGCGATGATGTGCATGAGAGGGCCGCCCTGCTGGCCGGGGAAAACTGCGGAATTGATCTTCTTCGCATATTCCTCTTTGCACATGATGATACCGCCGCGGGGACCTCTGAGTGTCTTGTGCGTCGTTGTTGTAACGAAGTCAGCATACGGAACGGGATTCGGGTGAAGGCCTGCAGCAACGAGGCCTGCGATGTGGGCCATATCAACGAAGAGGTATGCGCCGACTTCGTCAGCGATCTCTCTGAACTTCTTGAAATCTATAATTCTAGGATAAGCGGAAGCTCCTGCAACGATGACCTTCGGCTTGCATTCCAGTGCCTTAGCGCGGATGGCATCATAATCAAGCATCTGTGTTTTCTCGTCTACCTGATAGAACTCGGAATGATAAGTCCTGCCGGAAACGTTGATCTTCATACCATGTGTGAGGTGACCGCCGTGTGAGAGGTCAAGTCCGAGGATGGTGTCGCCGGGCTCTAGGATGGCAAAGTAAACTGCCGTGTTAGCCTGAGCACCCGAGTGAGGCTGTACGTTAACGTGCTCAGCTCCGAAAAGCTGCTTAGCTCTGTCTATAGCGAGCTGCTCAACGATATCCACATACTCGCATCCGCCGTAATAACGCTTTCCCGGGTAACCCTCGGCATACTTATTCGTAAGCGGCGAACCTGCGGCTTCAAGAACAGCCTCAGATACCATATTCTCGGATGCGATAAGCTCGATCTTGTTCCTCTGACGTCCGATCTCCTGCATTATCGCGGAATAGACTTCAGAATCCTCAGCCTTAATGTGGTCGTACATATATGAAAATCCTCCTTGGACTATAAATCAACGCACCATATTCTATTATAACGGCTCTTTTCAATCAAGAAGAAAAGATTAATAAACTATAGTGGTTTTCGAAGGTTCTGATCCGATTCTGATCTCACCTTCTGTCCCTTCGATCTCATATATCCCCTTAGTACCCTTTACAGTAACAATTCCGTCAGCATTCGTGTGTATAACTTCGCCCTTTGTCCACCACTCGCCCTTAACAAGGCTTAAGAGTTTATCGTATGCGGGCTTGCATCTGTTATCTCTGGTAATGAGGCCTGAAGGCGCATTTAGCCATGCTCCGTCAGCGAAATCCCAGCCTGTAATGGCTTTTACATTAGGATCAGCGAAGAGGATCCGGTACATTTCCTCCCATTCTCTTGCCTGCCTGATCTCGCCTTCTTCGGTCGTAGGCCATTCATCAACCTGCCAGTCGTTAAGGTCTTCAATATATTCCGGCATCAGCTCACCAGATATAAGTGTATTTTCTGTGAAATGGATCGGCAGACCGAATCTTCCGAATCTCTTAAGTACATCACGAAGCTTGGCCTCGCCCCAATAGCCCTGATGCTGATGGGACTGAATGCCGATCGCGGAAATCTCGACACCCGCATCAAGACATTCCTCGATAAGCTTCTCATAATTGGGTGACGTATTAAAATCGTTGATCAGGAAAGTTCCGTCCGGATTAGCAGCCTTTGCAGCCGCGAAAACTTCCTTTACAAGATTGACTCTTCCGTATCTTTTGCAGAGCCTTGTTACGGCGTTATCATATTTATCGAAAACAGGCATTATAACAACTTCGTTGATAACATCCCAGAAATCAATAACACCTTTAAAAGCAGTTACTTCTCTGTTGATCCTCTCAAGCTGCTTATCCATTATAACTTCATCAGGATAGTCCATAAGCCAGTCGGCGCAGACCGTATGCCAGCAAAGAGGGTGTCCCTTGGGAGTCACATTATTGGCTCTTAATGTTCGGGCTGCTTTCATAAGGCTCTCAAATTGAGGTTGTCCCTCCTGAGGTTCATATCTTCCCCAGTAAAAAGGAAGAGTGCCGTAATTCATAAGAGCAAGCCACTTCTCTATCCTGTCAGGACCGCCGGGCATTTCCGCATAATAAAGGAAATCAAAAGCTCCACCGCCGAACAGGAATTCATGGGATCTCTGGTTTAAGACAAGTTCCTTATCCTTTACGGGATTACCGTTCTTATCTACGACTCTGACAAGGGCTTCACCTGTACGGTGCGAAGGGGTTGTTGAAGGATTCATAGGACGGTTCCTTTCTTCGCTTTATATTTCTGAAATGATTATAAATTATTTATGGGTAAAATCGTGTCATATATTTTTCTTAAATGTTTGATAGATAACACGAAGTCACAGTAAAATCCAAGCAGTCTGTGACAGTGGCTGTGATTCCAGCGTGTTTTGATCGAAAATACCATTCATTATCACAGCAAGCAGTGATTTTACTGTGATTTTCAGAAAAAGCAAAAGGGCCGTCTCATTTTTTGAGACAGCCCTTTCCTGAAGTTCTTTTCTCAGACCGGATCATTCCTCATAGAACCAGACATCACCGTTCTCATCAACGTTGAATGCAGTGAAATCAGTCATGAGGTAATCACGGTATACATCCTCGATGATGAATGAGTACAGGAAGTCGCCTTCAAAGAGAAGTCCGTATACAAGCTCAACATTACCGCTTACGGTATATTCCTCACCCATATACAGGGATTCAGTCATATCATCATCAAGAGTAATGCTTGTATACAGCGGAACGATCTTATCGCCATCCTTGAGTTTTGTGATATTCTTGGATGCCGCACCGCTTTCTGTCATACCGTTGCAGGCGCCTTCGATCTCGATAGAACCGTCGGCAATGGTCATACGGATACGGAGATAAGTTTCAACACCGTTAAGCATTACAGGTGAAGTAAAGATTACGAACTCCTCGTTCTTATCAAGGATAGTCATTGAAAGATTCTGACCGTCAGGAAGCGAGAGCCAGTAACCGTCGAACATATCGGCAAATGAGCCATTATCCCAATCGCACTCTACATCATATGTGTCTCCGAGGAGGATAACCTCATTCTCGTCAACAAGCATGAAGACCATTGCATAAACATCAGAACAGTGATCAAGTGAATACTTGGTAAGAGTAAATCTGAATGTGCCTTCTTCATCCATTGAAGGAGCGCGGAGGAACTTAATGTGCTTACTCTCACCTGTCTTCTCGATAGAATCGGCATAATCATAACGGTTTGTCTGTGTAGGTGCGCTGCGGTATGAACGTGATGTGGAATCATATTCATAATTGCAGTTCCAGTTCCAGCATCCGCTGTCATCATAGTACTCTGCATCAGAATATGAGGAGCATGTCTGATTGGAGCAGGAATAGTTATACTGATCGGCATTAAGGTTGCTGTCATTTACCTGTTCCCACTGCTCAGTTCCTGCGTTGTAATGATAGTAAATGCTGTTATTCTGATCATAGGCATAATACTCATTATTCTCTACGAAATAGCAGAAACCAGTCTCAGCATCCTGATAGTAATTGGAATCCTGCTCAGCAGCCTGGCTGCCTGAATCACCGTAATAGATCGAAGCGCTGAAGTCACGGCGGTCAATAAACTGCATATAGTAAGGGCTGACACAGATATCGCTGAAGACCTTAAGTTCCTCGGAACCGCCCAGCTGTACAGGGAAATAAAGAGAAAGTCCGCATGAATTCGGGTGGTCGGGTCCGTGGATCTTATAAAGAACTGCATTATCAACAGCACTTCTTACTGCAGCAGCATTGGAAGAATAATCACCGCAGCTTTCAGCGAGTGCGCATACGTCGAGCATGTTGAAGCATCCGCCCTCTGAAACGCTTGAACCGAAGATCTCAGTTGACTCGATCTGACGGATCATGGTCGAAAGGCTGTCAGCATCTTCACCATTTTCATATACATCCTTGGCGAAATCGTTAAAACTCATTACTACCTGATCGATCTTGGAAAGGTCGATGACAGACAGAGTGCAAACATTGTAATCTCCGATATCGATACAGCCCTGATAGAAGGAATCACAGACAACTTTTCCTAATTCTGCGCCTGAAGCTCCCGGATTATTAGCAAGGAAATTACCGATCTCTGTATAATTCCAGCCTGCACCGGGTTCGATCTCTTCAGAACCGAACATATAATTAGCATAGTTTGCGAGAATATTGGCAGCTTCGATGCTTCCCATGAGGCATGCATCAAAACCGATGAATTCCCACTTATCAGTCATATACTGCTGAGCAGTCAGAAGAGCACTGTCAACTTCCCTGAGTGAAAGCGCATCACTGCCGTGTCTCTCATCGAAACAAACGCCGGTGATGGATCCGCCGCCGTGATTCCAGAGGATAAGTCCCATATTATCGGCAGGATAATTCTGAACGCCCCATACAAGATAATCGGCAAGTGTATCAGAATCACCCATGGCAAGGTCTCCGCCTTCATAGAGCTTAGTGATATCACCGTTCTCGACAAGAAAACGCTCTACCTTATCAGCATCGATGCCGCTGTAATTCCATTGATTCGTACCACCGGTCTGAACAATGAACTTATAATTCGAATCCTGAGTAGCCTGGGCCATCTCGGCAATATCCGTTACGCCTGCACCGCCGCCGGATTCGAGATCCGTACCGCAAAGATAAACAAAGATAGTCCATGTTCCCGCTTCACCCATAGGTTCTCCCGAAATACTGGGACGTACAATGGACATCTCGCCGGTTTCTTTGTTTACGGACATCTGCATGGCGGTTACATCAGCAGATCTGGCTCCGCCATTGCCAACGTCATCGGGAACTGATTCATCCGGAACAGATTCCTCGGTCTGATCCTCATCCCAGCCCTCTTCATCGCAAGCACAAAAACCAAAGATCATTGAACAGGCCATAACGGAAGCAATCAGTTTTTTGACAAATTGGTCAGTTCTTTTCATGCTTATATACCTCACATATATAAATTCGAAGGGATTATATCACAGAACCTTTACAAGACAATCGTTTAATTTCGAAATAATAAACTTCCGGCCAGAATATCATCTATCAACGGTTTTCCGACATAAAAACAGTTTTTCATAGCCGTCTCAAAAATATCAACGGATTCAATGCTTTCTTCAGAAGCAATATGGTCCTCGTCTTTTTCGCCCCAGAGCATCTCGAAAACAACAGTCCAGGAGACTATTGTTATCACTGTATTATTTCTCTTTTTACCTGTATTCATGATCGGTCCGATCGCCTTTTCAAAGATCATTCAGCACTGAAAGAGAATCATAGTTCTTTTCAAAATGCATCGAAAGATAGTCTGTCGTAAAAGCCTTTAACTCTTTTTCGGTCTTTTTATCAGCTGATGACGTAAAGAGTCTTTTCAGATCACAAGTCGAAAAAAAGTTCAGTGCCCTTACCGAAGGCTCTTCAAGCAGTCTGTCAAATGCCTTGTTATGGCCTGATCCGCTGCCGGATATATCGATAAGATATCTGTTAGGCTTATCTGCAGATGCCCTGTAAGCGGGCTCTGAAAGATCATATTGAACGGTAAAGCCGGCAATGGTAAGCAGCCGCCAGTTAAAAGCCGAATAGATCAGCAGATATTTCTCCTTGTTATTTGCAAGATTATAGTATGCATAAACTGCAAGCTCATAGGCTTCCTTGGCATTCTCGCTCTGAAGCGTGCAGTCCATAAGACATGATGAGATATGTGCCGCGACCGTCATCTGCTCAAGGCTCTCCATTATCTTTGAATTGCTTTCTATGATCGATGCATCCTTAAGATAGTAATATCCGTGTGATACCGAGACAACAAAATCACAGAGCATGTACGGCATCGAGAAACACCCGAAAGAACTCCCGGGCTTGGCAACGCCTTTTGCGCATACGGTTATAAGCCCTCTGTCTGATGTAAGGACCGACAAAAGCCTGTCCTTATCTTTATACTCGGCTGAACGGATTATAAGGCCGCGGCAGTTAAACGGATCCATTATTCGTCAATATCTTTTCCGAGGCCGGCCGAACCGAGCATTGCATCGTTGTTCTGCCAGTCATTCCTGACCTTAACGTAAAGATCAAGATAGACTTTGCAGCCGAGCATCTTCTCGATATTCCTTCTTGCTGCGGTCCCGATACGCTTGATCATCTGACCGTCCCTGCCGATGATAATAGCTTTATGCGAATCCCTGTTGCAGATGATATCGGCCTTAATAACGGCAATAGTACGGTCCTCACCCGAAGTGATCTCGCCGTCCTCGTTCTTCTCTTTGAACTCATTTATGATAACAGCCGTTCCGTGCGGAATTTCCTGGTCTGTATAATGCAGGACCTGCTCGCGGATTAGCTCGGCGGCTATCACACGCTCGGTCTGGTCAGTCATATATTCGCTGTCATAGAGCCTGGGGCCTTCAGGAAGCATTTTCGTGATGACCGTCAGCAAAAGATCAACATTTCTTCCGGTCTTTGCGCTTATCGGAACAACATCTTCGAAGTCATAAAGTTCAGAATATTTCTGAGTAAGAGGAAGAAGCTTCTCCTGCCCTGCTTCATCATATTTATTTATCGCGAGGATGACCTTCTTATCGCTCTCTTTAAGAAGAGCCATAAGCCTCTTCTCGACAGCTCCGGGCTCAGGGAATCTGCCGTCCGCGATAAGGACTACGCAGTCAGCTCCAAGTGCGGCCTTATAAGATCTGTCAACCATGAACTCGCCCATCTTTGATGTCGGCTTATGAATACCCGGAGTATCCGTAAAAATGATCTGTGTATCTTCGGTGTTATAGATCGTCCTGATATTTGTCCTCGTAGTCTGAGGCTTATGTGAAACGATGGCGATCTTCATGCCGGTAATGTAATTAAGAAGTGTTGATTTTCCGACATTAGGGCGCCCGAGCAAAGCTACGGTACCGCAATGTTTACAGGGAGTTCCTGCAGGAATAAGCCCATCAGCCTGTACACCTTCCCTGTGGTTATCCATCTCAAATATATCCTGTATCTCGTCATCAAAAGCGAGTCCGATATCCCTCATAAGTCTCTTCTGCTTATCGGCCATGATCTTCTCATCGGTGGGATCGATATGGTCATATCCGAGAAGATGCAGGAGAGAATGCGCGATAAGGAACATCGCTTCGCGCTCAAAAGAATGGCCGTAACTCTCCGCCTGGGTCACACAAGCGAAAGGATTGATGAGAATATCGCCATAACAAAGGACCTGATTGCCGTCTTCGTCAGTCTCGAAATCTCCGCTCTCGGGAATCGTCACGAAATCGCCTTCTGAGAGTTCCAGCAAAGGAAATGACAGACAATCTGTTTCCTTATCTATATCCCTCTGCTGGCTGTTAACGTCCCTGATCTCATCAGGTGTGACGAAAGTCAGTGCCGCGTATGCGTCTTTAAGCGTTCTGGTAACCTGAGGAGATGTATAATCACCGCTTAATACGACATCGCTGAGCTTAACGATAAATCCGTTAAGTCCGTTTAGTTTTTCTTCAGGAAAACCTTCCGCGCTGTTTACTGTATCTATCCTCATTCGGGGTACTTGATCCTTTCGTGGAATACGCCGGCATAGACCTGTTTAAAAGCTATTACGATCTTCTCAATATCATCGAAAGAAAGGCCGGAATTGATGAGCTGGTCCTGATCTATCTTGTCCTTGATAAGAACACGGATAAGCTGTTCCGCACCCTGTACATCGCTGGTCTTCATGGATCTTACAGCTGCTTCGCAGGTATCCGCCATCATTACGATCGCTGACTCTCTTGAAGAAGGAATATGTCCTCTGTATCTGAAATTGTTGATATCCGGAGGTTCGAGACCTCTTACTTTCGCATCATCAACAGCTTTTCTGTAGAAATACGAAGGATATGTCGTCCCGTGATGCTCATCTATTATCTTTATGATCGCATTAGGCAGTCTCTCCTTCTTCGCAAGCTTAACGCCGTCTTCAGGATGTCTGGTTATGATTCCGACACTTTCCATAATGGTAAGGCTGTCGTGGGGATTAACGCCGCCGTGCTGATTCTCCGTGAAATACTCAGGATTCTCAAGTTTCCCGATATCGTGATAATAAGCTGCCACCTTGCAAAGAAGTGAATCCGCGCCGATCGCTTCAGCTGCAGAGTCCGCGAGGTTTGCGACCATCATGGAATGAGAGTGCGTTCCAGATGCCTCAAGGAACAGCCTCTTAAGGAGATGCTGCCCGGGCTGGCTTAGGGCGATAAGTTTAACAGGAGAAGCAGCATTGCAGACGAGCTCGAAGATCGGTGAAAGGCCTATCGCTGCGACCAGTGAAGCGATCGTGCTTACGAACGTGAAGACCAGTGAGTTAAGGTATTCAGTCCTGGCGTTACCTATAAGGAAATTATACGAAAAGCTAGCTGCAATCGTTGCAAGCGTCGGGAAAAAGATCAGAGCAGCATTGTTGATGATCTCATCTTTTCTGCCGGCAAATATCGAGCAGAGAATGATACCCGTCATATTAATGAAGAAAATCTCAGGATCAAAACCATACATCGGCCAGATAAACAGGAAATTCACGACGGATAGTATGATACCGTTCTGCGTACCGAGATATGTGGCACAGACTGCCGCAAAGAAAATGACGATGCAAAGGAGCGTCGACAATGTCGAAAGATATACGGATGCGCCGACAGTAATAAGGAATGTTGCTATAAGCAGATAGAACACAGGTGTCTCCACCTTAAGCTTTTTGCGCTCAATATTAAGATATACGACCGTACATGCTGAAATGATCAGGACATACAGGGCGCATCTTGCGAGGATAACCAGGTTAAACGAAGAATCTCTGATGAGTTCAAGTTCGACGAGGTTGCTGTAGATATGCTCATCGATTATAGAACCGGATTCGACGAGTTTCGTACCCTTTTCGATCATTACAGGTTCATTGATGACGGCAATATAAGCATTATTGGCCGAATCGGCTGTAGCCTTCTCATCATAGATAGTATTCGGTTCCAGAATCGAATTAAGCACAACACTCATCGCATCCGCATACTTGGAATACGACGGACTGGATTCGCAAAAACCGTCTATATATTCGCTGATCTTTGAAGGAAGCACCGCGTCATTTACATCACCCAGCATGATCAGTTCAGCGATGGAAGTCGTTTTCTCCCTGATATATGTAAATGTCGTATTGCTCATACTGGCATCGATGAAAACAACGACATCATCAGCATTGATGCTGATTCCCATCGTTTGTTCAACACTAACGGACAGCTGTGCTGCCGCATCGGAAGGCTTTAACGGCGTCTGCGTAGCTCTGGCGCTCTTTCTTGCCTGTTCTGCCAGATCGAAAAAATCATCCACATGGTCAATACATTCCTGCGACTGTTTATCGGATCTTACAAAAACATCCTCACAGGTATCTCTTGCCATGATGGCTCTTCTCTGTGTCTCATATGTATCTGCAAAGGTTCTCGGTGCATATATATCCTGATTCGCTATCGATCCTACGACATAATCGTAACTTACCGGAAGCGAACCGTAGAACACGAAAAATACTATCGTCAGCGCAGCAAGCGCCAAAGTAATTATCTGATGGATCTTGGGTTTTGCACTCTTTGAACTGCTCATAAATCACCTTTTTGCTTTTTCATAAGCTCTGACTATCCTTGCAACAAGGCTGTTCCTGACAATATCCGAATCGTTAAGACTTACGATAGTGATACCCTCAACACCGTTTAATACCGTAATAGAATCCTTAAGCCCGCTCTCGATCCCCCTGGGAAGATCGATCTGGGTGAAATCACCGCAGACACACGCCCTGCAGTTAACACCGAGCCTTGTAAGGAACATCTTCATCTGCTCCGGCGTGGTATTCTGCGCCTCATCCAGCAGCACGAAGCAGTCGTCGAGATTCCTTCCTCTCATAAATGCAAGAGGAGACACCTCTATTACGCCCTTATCGTAGTAACGTTCGAACATCTCCTGACCCAAAAGCGCAGAAAGAGCATCGTATATAGGACGCATATATGGGTTAACCTTCTCTTCGATATCGCCGGGAAGGAATCCTAAACGCTCGCCGGCTTCGATAGCGGGTCTGGTAAGTATGATCCTCGATACTTCCCTGCTCTTCAATGCTTTAACGGCCATCGCAACACCGAGGAATGTTTTTCCTGTTCCTGCAGGACCGCAGCAGATAACGAGTTCAGAACGTTTCAGGGAATCAACATATAATCGCTGTCCCAGTGTCCTTGGCTTGATGGCCCTTCCGGAAGGTGTCATATAGAAAACTTCATCTGACGTCTTCAGGAAATCCTCAAGTCTTCCGTCTCCGGCAATGTTAAGGAGATACTGAATATCCGTCTCATCAATATCGTAATCGCAGGAAAGCTTGTCGAGCGCGATAAACGCATCCCTGGCGGTCAGGACATCTTTTGTATCACCGGAAATGACAAATGCACTGCCGTCATGCTCAATGGAGACATCAAAAAAATCAGCAACTCTTGTTGCATAAACGCCTGCAGTCTGTGCCGGATTCATGAGTTGTTCGATTCTTTCTTCCAAATGCTGTCTCCTATAAAAGAATTATTATGCTAATTATATACTTCGTCAACAATCAGGCTCTAAAACTGTTGATAACTGCCGTGTAATAATCAGGCAGATCACATTCAAAATGCATTGTCTCACCGGTTCTCGGATGAACGAACGTGATAGCCTTACTGTGAAGCGCCTGGCCGGAAAGCCCGTAGCTTTTTCTCCTGGACGCATAGACGGGATCTCCTACAACCGGATGACCGATATAAGACATATGGACTCTGATCTGGTGGGTTCGTCCGGTCTCAAGTATCAGCTTCAGATCAGATATCTCACCATATCTTTCGAGAACCTCAAAATGTGTGACAGCAGGCTTGCCGTCCTTAACGACAGCCATCTTCCGCCTGTCAGTAGATGCTCTTCCGACAGGGGCATCGATCATGCCTTTGTCTTCTTTTACGAATCCGTAAACAAGGGCTCTGTATTCTCTTACTATCTCATGGCGCGAAAGCATATCCGCAAGCTTAAGATGAGTAAAATTATTCTTACATGCGAGCATCAGACCGGAAGTATCCTTATCTATCCTGTGAACGATTCCCGGTCTTAATACACCGTTGATATCAGAAAGATCATCTTTACAGTGCGCCAGGAGCGCGTTTACCAGCGTACCCTCGCTGTGTCCGGCCGCAGGATGAACGACCATACCCTGGGGTTTGTTAATTACCAGAAGATCCGAATCTTCGTAAACAATATCAAGAGGAATATCCTGGGCAATAAATGAACCGTCTTCAACAGGAGCCGGAATATCTGCTTCAACAACATCACCTGCCGAGAGCTTGGTTCCTGCCTTTGTAATAACCGTTCCGTTTACAGAGATCTTTCCGTCATCTATCAGGCGTTTATAAAATGACCTTGAATAGGTAGAATCGAATGCGCCTGTTACAAAGCTGTCAAGCCTTAACCCGTCCTGATTGCAGATCTTAGAATCAACCGGCATTTTCGTTTTTCCTTTTCGCGAAAAGAAGTCCCCAGAAACTCTCGAAATACTTTGAACCGAAAATAATTATACAGATAAGAAGAATGGTTCCGACTACCGCGCACATATCCGCGAAATTAAAGATCGGGAAAGTATAGCTTCCGAAATCAAATCTCAGATAATCGACAACATATTTCAGGCGGAACCTGTCTATAAGATTTCCGACGGCTCCTGCACTCAAAAGACAGAATGCCAGAGATATCAGCTTCATTGAATTTTTGCACGCGATGATCATAAAAACAAAGATAACTACACCGAGGACCGTGGAAACACCTGACAGGAAGTAAATTCCCCAGGGCTTATCGGCAAAAAGCGAGAATGCGCTCCCTGTATTCTGCGCATAATAGAACGAAAAGAAATTCTTGATAACATCAACCTGTTCATACAGGGCCAGTTTCTTTACAACTAAGTACTTGAACAGCTGATCAACTGAAACAAGGATCACAAAAAAAACTGAATAGAGAACGCAAAGTATCAGTCCGTTAGTCGTTTTCTTCTCTAAATTATCACTCATATTCACAGAACCGCCTGATATCGGTACACCTTCCGTTTTTATCTGTCTCAAAAATAATACCACACACAAAGCCCGGACCGTCAGCCGGTTCATATTTTGCGGGCATCTTATAAGCTAGTCTTCTGATCGAAGCCTCAATATTCATTCCAAGGATCGAATCTTTAGCCCCGCACATTCCGCAGTCAGTAATATATCCTGTCCCGTTCGGCAGGATAGTCTCATCCGCCGTCTGCACATGTGTATGCGTTCCTGCCACTACAGAAACCTTGCCGTCCAGATAATATCCCATGGCGCTTTTTTCCGAAGTCGCATCACAGTGGAAATCGAGCACGACCGTAGTACATCCCTCTACGCGCTTAAGCCTGTCGACGATACCGTCAGCATATGTAAAAGGATTATCCGGAAGAACATTCGCATAAACCTGCCCGAGAAGGTTAAACACTCCGAGTTTCTCGCCATTCTTCTCAAAGATACAGTAATCGTTTCCTGGCCATGACGGACTGAAATTGGCAGGTCTGGCCAGATTCTTTACCTTGACGATCTGGCTTATGAACTCCCTGTTTGAGAATGTATGATTGCCCATCGTAAAAAGATCGGCACCGGAAGTCTCAAGATCCCGGAGGATATTAATAGAAGCACCAAGCCCGTGAACGCTGTTCTCGGCATTAACTATACAGCAGTCAATTCTGTTATTCTTAAGGAATCCGGGCATTACCGTCTTAAACGCACGACGACCCGCGCTGCCGACCACATCGCCGACAAAGCAAACTCTCATAGCAACGCCCTCCATATTTAATAATTAAATAATTATATCTAAACTCGATTTGGATAACAATCAGGTTCTTTTGATGTAATAAAATGCCTGTTTTCCAAAAGAAAAATACAGAAAATCGAATATTTCTGTATTAAACGTTCCAAAATCAAGTATTTTATTACATCAAACAGGATAAAAGCGCCGCACACTACTCGCAGGAACCAAACAAAAAGGACCCCCGGCCGGGAAAACCGGCTGAAGGTCCTTGATTTTGTTTTGAACGATGATACTAACGTGTTAAATAAATATATATAAAATGCGATAAATAATTATTTAGCAACGTCAGTTGCCCTCGTCTCTCTGATGACATTCACTTTGATCTGTCCGGGATAATCGAGTTCATCCTCAATCTTCTTGCATATATCACGAGCCTTAAGAGTCATCTCGTCGTCTGAAACCTTATCAGGCGAAACGATAACACGAATCTCTCTGCCTGCCTGAATGGCGAAGCTCTTCTCTACACCATCAAAGCTTGTGGCGATCTCCTCAAGCTTCTCGATTCTCTTGATGTAGGTCTCGAGATTCTCTCTTCTTGCTCCCGGCCTTGCTGCTGAAATAGCATCTGCTGCAGCAACTAGAACGGCCTCTGCGGAAAGAGGCTCAACATCACCGTGATGCGCCTCAATGCAGTTAATGACAGCAGGGCTTTCATGATACTTCTTCGCTATTTCGACACCGAGCTGGATATGTGTTCCTTCCTGCTCGAAATCCACTGCCTTACCTATATCATGCAAAAGGCCTCCGCGTCTTGCAAGGTTACTGTCAAGTCCGAGTTCATCCGCCATCATTGCAGCGATCCACGATACTTCAATAGAATGCTGCAGTACGTTCTGTCCGTACGATGTGCGGTAACGAAGACGACCGAGAAGTTTTATCACTTCAGGGTGCAGGTTCATTACGCCTGTATCAAAGGCTGCCTTCTCGCCCTCGGCTTTGATAGTCTGATTGAGTTCCTTCCTTGCCTTGCCGGCCATCTCTTCGATTCTGGCCGGATGGATCCTTCCGTCAGCAACAAGTCTTTCAATCGTAAGTCTTGCGATCTCTCTTCTGATGGGATCGAACGACGAAAGAACAATTGCTTCAGGAGTATCGTCGATAATAAGATCGACTCCCGTGATCGTCTCGATTGCTCTGATATTACGTCCCTCACGACCGATAATTCTACCCTTCATCTCGTCGTTAGGAAGATTTACAACCGATACAGTGACTTCAGAAACGTAGTCGGATGCGTAACGCTGAATTGCATTTACGATAATGTCCTTTGCGACCTTATCCGCATCCTGCTTGGTCTTCTCTTCCATCTGCTTGAGCATTAAGGCCAAATCATGTGTATATTCACGCTTTGCTTCATCAAGCACTAAGCTTCTGGCATCTGCAATAGTAAGTCCTGATACTTTTTCAAGTTCAAGCTTCTTACGCTGCTCGTAATCCTTTGCCCTGGCCTCGAGCTCAGCAATATTCTGCTGACGTTTCTCGATCTCCTCCTGCTTGCGTTCACAATTAGCTTCAATACGACTGATGTTTTCTTCTTTCTGCTCGAGCTTATTGCGTTCCTTTGCAAGTTCCTGTTTCTTTTCTCTCGCCTCACGCTCTAATTCAGAACGGACACGGGAAACTTCTTCTTTCGCCTGCAAAAGCAAATCACGCTTGTTGTTCTCTGCTTCCTTCTGTGCATTTGCGAGAAGCACATTGCTCTCCTCCTTCGATTTGGCAATATCCTCCTCAAGCCTCTTCTGTTCACCGGATAAACCCGATTTAAAATAAAGTGCCGTAATTACAATACCCAGAATAAGTCCAACAACGCCCGCGATTATTACAGTATAAAACGGTACTGGCACGTTGGTACTCACCTCCAAATTTATTTAGTTGTCAAAGATCGTTTAAAATGGCTCTGACAAGCCATTGAATATTGTAGAAATAAAACCCCTATCTGTCAATAATTTGTTAGAATGTAACAATGAAACTAGAATATTTTGTTCAAAGTGAATATAACGGCAGCGAAATCCGGCATATCATGAAGTGCAGATTCAAGATGAGCGCCACATGGATCAAGCGTGTAAAACTCTACGGTACCGTAGAGCTGAACGGCGTTCATGCACGTGTCATAGACACTGTTAAGACCGGTGACCGGCTGTTTTTCGAATACGAGGAAAATTCCTGCAGGCTGACTCCGCCTGACAATGTCAGTATTTTATTCGAAAACGAACACTATGCGGTCGTAAATAAACCGGCCGGAATGGTAACTCACCCTTCCCACGGTCATCTGGAAGATTCGCTGCTTTCCGTTCTTTCTGAAAACACTCTTCACCCTGTCATGCGTCTGGACAGGGAGACATCCGGTCTCCTTATTGTTGCCAAGGACGGTTACTCCCACAACATGTTCGTTTCCGGCGCGGAAATAAAGAAAAACTATCTGGCCCTTTGTTACGGAAGGTTTGACCCGCCTTCAGGAACTATGTCTTTTCCTATCGCCAGGCGTGAGGGGTCTGTCATGATCAGGGACTGCGTGCCTGACGGCAAACCTTCTGTCACACACTACCAAACAGTTTCATATTTCGAAAAATCCGGGATATCGCTTGTGGAATTCGAGTTAGAAACAGGCAGATGCCATCAGATCCGGACTCATTGCTGTCATACCGGTCATCCGCTTTTGGGCGACGGACTCTACGGACCGCTTTCGAATGACAACCCAAACGAATCACTAAGAGAATCCGCCATGATCTATGACAATCTGGCCGGAAGGTGTGCTCTTCACGCTTACAGAATCGAGTATAAAGACCCGTTCGATCTTGAGCATAAGGTATTTGAGGCGGAACTTCCTGAAGATATGCAAAGAATAATATCTTCATGTTAGAATACACAAGGAAATCACGGCTTAAGCCTTACAGAAAGGGATAGAAATGGATAATAACAATATTATCAACAATGAACAGCCTTCGATCCAGCCTGCACCTGCACCCGCGCCTCAGCCTGTCCCTGCGCCTGCACCTCAGCCGGCACCCGCTCCTGCACCGGCTCCCGCCCCGGTTCAATCTGTAGAACCCCTGCAGATGAATCCGCAATATTATCCGCAGCCCGGCCAGCAACAGTATCAGCAGTCTTATCAGCAGCCGACTCAACAGCCTTTTCAGCAACCTTATCAACAGCAATATCAGCCTCAGTATCAGCAACCTTATCAGCAGATCCAGCCGCAATACATAGCACAACAGAACCAGGAAGGAACGAAAACGTCTGAATATGATCTTCTGTCGCCTGCCGAAAAAGCTGCCAGGAGAAAGCAGGCCAATATTCTCTGTTTTATCTCGTTGGGATTACATTTTATTCCTGAGATGATATCCGGAATGCTGACCGGAATCGTTGACAGCATAGCCAAAACAACTGACATCGGTTCAACATCAGAAGTATTATCCATTATCATCTCTGTGTTATTCGGCGGTTCTTATGTAGCTTCATGGGTATTGATGATCATGGCCAGAGTGAAGTATAAAGAGAGCAGATTTGCCAAGATACTCATGTGGGTATATATCGGCATATTGGCTGCAGGTATCATTGCAGTAATCCTCGTTATCGCAATGTGCGCTTATATACTTAAAGACTGTCAGGGTTTCTGATCTGACATGCAGATAGTAATCCATGAGTTCAGCCGCTCTCCATATGCATTGATCGTCATGTTTTCGGTGGTTGCAGGCTTTGCTGTCTCGATCCTCAGAATGCTGAAACTCGGGGTATCAAAGCAGGCCGTTCTTTATACGAGCATCCTGACCTTTGTCTGCACGATAATCACTTCACTGATCTTCGGATTTAAGATTACGGCAAACGGTATAGGCGCAGGATTCTCAGGACTTGGAGCTGCTGCCGGGATGGTAACCGGCGTATTCCTCTCAGGTCTTATAATCAAAGACAAGCCTGATATAGTTATGGCATCTTTCGTTACTTCCGCGCCGCTTATGTACGCACTCGCAAAGACCGGTTGTCTTCTTGCCGGATGCTGCCACGGCAAAGAATACAACGGAATATTTGCAATAGTTCATATAGGCGGCACTAATGAGGGCTCATTCTTCCCTGCTCAGATTATAGATATGATCGCATTTCTCCTGCTATTCGTTTTCGCGCTGATCCTGACATCAAAAATGAAAGACAAAGTACGTGCCATATTTATCATTCTATCCGTTACGATACCGGTCCGGTTCCTTTTGGAATATCTCAGATACGAGCATGACGGTTCATTGATATCTTCAGGACAGGTAACGGTTCTTATAACAGGAGCAATCGTACTGACTGTGGTAACGATCTGGAGTAAAGTAATTCGTAAGGACCATGGGTAATATCGGTGAAAGTAAATGTAAGTTTTTTGCCTATCAAAATCGCTTAAACACATCCGCCAAGAATACCAAAAAAGCTCAGTTTTTAAATGAATTTATCAGGTCTTCGGCCAGCCGCAAGGATGATTCAGAATCGCTTCCGGACAACAGCCTTGAAACTTCTTTTATCTTATTCGTTCCTTCAAGCAATTTGCATTCTGTCTCGGTATTTCCTGAATTGATATTCTTAGTAAGCACAAATCCCCTGTCAGATGCAGCGGCAATCTGCGCGGTATGAGTAACGCAGAGAACCTGGTGACCTGATGCGATAGCCTTAAGTTTATTGGCGATAGCGAGTGACGCTTTTCCCGATACACCCGTATCGATCTCATCAAATATCAGCGTCGGGATCAGGTCAACTCTGCTTAACACATTCTTTACCGCGAGCATGATCCTGGAAGCTTCACCGCCTGAGACTATTGCAGACAAAGGCCTTGCTTCCTGTCCCGGATTCGCGCTGAAGCGGAACGATATATCATCTATACCGGAAAGTGAAAAGAATTTAGCCTTATCTCTCCTGACAAAACTGACTTCAAAGACTGCATTCGGCATCTCAAGATCAGAAAGTTCCTTTGTAATGGCTTTTTCAAGCTCTAATGCAGATTTCTTCCTGACCTCGGACAGATCTTCGGCGATCTTTAAGAGTTCCTTCTCTTTAACAGAGCGCTGCTTTTTCAGCTCCTGCAGGATATCCTTGTTCTTCTCGATATCATCAAGTTCTTTTTTTGCGTCGGAAGCGAAAGAATTGATATCTCCGATCGTCGCGCCGTACTTGGATTTAAGCTCGTAAAGCAGACCGATGCGCTGCTCTGTCCGTTCCTTCAGACCTTCATCGTAATTCCGGTCAGAAAGGACTTTATCAACGTCAGAAGACAGAGAATCAAGATCGAGCGATAAAGCCTTTGCGCGCTCTGCGATCTCTTTGAGGCTCTCATCTGTCTGGGATGCTTTCGCAAGTTCGCGGCTCGCCTGGTTCAGAGCCTGGACAGGGCTCTGATATGAATCGTCGGAAGAAAGAAAGTTCTGTGCATTGGTAAGGCTCGTGAAAAGGATCTCATTCTGCGATATCTTCTTTTTCGTCTCGTAGAGAAGTTCTTCCTCGCCGTCTTTAAAAGCTGCCGTGTCAATCTCGTTAACGGCGAATTCCAGATATTCCCTGCGGCGCTCGAGATAGTCGGGAGACGATGAAATCTCCTTTATACGAAGAACAAGCGACTTGAAATCCTGAAGGCTCTTAACATATTCACTGTGCAGTCCGACGCATTTATCACCTGCAAATCTGTCAAGAAATTTCACATGTGTCGACTCGTCGAAAATAGACTGGGTATCATGCTGTCCGTGAATATCCACGAGCATCGAAGAAATCTCTCTTAATACGGCATTGGTAACACCTGTTCCGTTGACTTTTGCAACGGATTTACCGCTGTCATAAACAGTCCTGCTGATGATGAGCATTCCGTCATCATCTTCAATACCGTTATCAGAAAGAAGTCTTAAAAACTCGTTGTCACTGATATCCGAGCAGTCGAAAACAGCCTCCGCATAACATGACGGGCTTCCCGTCCGGATAAGATTTCTTGAAGCTTTCGCACCCAGGATCAGACTTATCGCATCAACGATAAGGCTTTTACCGGCACCTGTCTCACCGCTTATAACGTTAAGCCCTAGGCCCGGTTCAAAAACTATATTGCTAATAACAGCAAAATCCCTGATCTCAAGTCTTACAAGCATCAGATCAGCCTTTATCCATCATGTCAGATATCGTAATCGCAAGTGCCTTCGCATCCTCTATCCCGGGGCATGCTGCGAAGATAGTGTCATCTCCCGCAATCGTCCCGGTGCATTCCTCCAGATGCATCGAATCGAGCGCCGATGCTGCTGCCTGAGCCATTCCCGGCAAAGTCTTGATTACGATAAGATTCATCGCCTGGTTTACGGAAACTATACTGTTCGAGAAAACAGCCAGAAGCCTTCCGGGCGCTGTATCGCCTGTTCTGTCGAGCACACAATACTTCGTAGCTTTGTTGGGGAGCGTGATCTTAATAATACCCAATTCCTTAATATCGCGTGAGATAGTCGCCTGCGTGGCTTCGAATCCGGACTGATTGACCCTGGCGGTCAGTTCTTCCTGTGTCGAAATAACATTATCCCTGATAAGCGCAAGGATCTTCTCCTGCCTGGAATTCTTAGCGGTTTTCATAGAAATAACCTCTCTGTACTATCTTTTTCCTGACATTGCTGAAGAAGCTGTCCTTCTTAAGGCATACCGTCTTCAGTACTTTCTCATATCTTCTGATAACAATGGAATCGTAACTCTCAAGGCCCACAAAATCTCTTCCGTCAGGACAGAGAAGCGGTGCCGTCTCAATATTCTCAAGACTTATCTTTATTTCACTCTCCGGAGTAGCTACATATGTATAACCTTTCAAAGTATGCGAACAGATAGGCGTAACGATGATATCCTTCATATCAGGCATAAGGATAGGTCCGCCTGCCGAAAGAGAATACGCGGAAGAACCTGTGGCCGTAGCAACAACGAGGCCGTCACCTCTGAAACGCTCTATGATCTGTCCGTCTATAGAAAGAACGAGCGTGGTTATATGCGGCTTTGCGCCTCTTACGATGATTATATCGTTAAGGCAGACACAGCTTCCTTTAAGCTCACCATTCTTGTTATAGACATCACATTTAAGCTGGGTCCTGTCGATCGTATCATAATTACCAGAAACAAGTTGGGCCAGATCCTTCTCGATATCTTCGAATAATATCTCATTAAGAAAACCGATAGATCCGAGATTTATACCTACAAACTCAGTATCGAGATCCCTGTATTTCGCGACTTTGGAAAGGAATGTTCCGTCACCGCCGATGGAGATGACTGCCTTAACGTCCTGTCCGGCAAAGTCCCCGAAGACAACGCCAGGAACCTCTTTTAGTTTCGGACATTCTTCGTCCATACCGGGTTCAAAGACCGGTACAGCGCCAAGACCGCTTATAATCTTTGCAGCCTTTACCGCGGTCTCATATCCTGTATCTCGTGAACCGTTGGAACATATTCCGTAATTCATAAGACAATCCTCCTGTCTAAGGGACTTTATATATTTAATCACTTTGTTGCATAAAAATACAGAAGAAAATCAGGACAGCGCTGACTTAACAGCCTCGGCAACAGAATTGCCGTCAAGGCCGCAGTACTGAATCTGTTCCTTCTGGGACATAGCCCTTACGATCGGATCCTTTACTCCGAAAACAGTAACGTCGCTCTCAAATCCGATTATCTGAAGTTCTCTTTCCAGCGCTTCTCCGAATCCGCCGCTGATTATTCCCTCTTCCAGGCTGAATACATGACTGATACCGTTGAGCAGTTCCATGATTTCCTTTGCAGGAACAGGTTTGATCTTTGAAAGATTAATATGCTTTCCGAAAATGCCATTTTCTTTTAATATCTCAGTCGCCCTGTCTGCCTCTTCGCTGATCCTTCCGGTTGAAACGATCGCAAAATCATTTCCGTAGTCCTTAACCACATGAGGCTTTACGCAGTCTGTGATTTTTTCATAAAGAGGGCCTTCGGCCTCAAAAGGCGATGCGCCTCTCGGATATCTTACTGCGACAGGTCCTGACAGATACTCGATCGCATACTTTATGCACATCTTAAGGTCCGTATAATCCCTTGGCGAGAAAACAGTCATGTTGACCATAGAATTAAGATACGAGATATCAAGAAGACCATGGTGCGTATGTCCGTCATTGCCGACAAAGCCCGCCCTGTCTATCGCGAAAACGACATGGCTGTTCATAAAGCAGCAGTCGGTTATCATCTCGTCATAAGCTCTTTGCAGAAACGAAGAGTAGATAGCGACAACCGGAATAAAGCCTGATATTGCAAGACCGCCGGCCATCGTAACGCTGTGTTCTTCTGCAATACCGCAGTCAAAGAATCTCGCCGGAAACTTCATCTGGAAATTATCAAGCCCCGTTCCGAGTGTCATCGCAGCAGAGATGGCTACGATCTTCTGATTCTTAACTGCCAGTTCGGTAATCGTATTTGCAAAAACGGTAGTATAGCAGTTCTTTCCGGTTGTAACGCCCGTCTCAAGATCGAAAGGCCCTACGCCATGATAATCGGAAGGATTGGATTCCGCAGGTCCGTATCCTTTTCCTTTCTGTGTAAGCACATGGATCAGCACGGGACCTCTGATATCTTTTACCGCATCAAAAGCCTTGATAAGATCATCCGTATTATGTCCGTCTACAGGACCGTAATAGACAAGTCCCAAGTCCTCAAACATAGACGGCTTCTTGCGATAGAGAAGGAATCTGAAGAAGTCCTTGATAGCAAGAATGATCTTTATCAGCCCTCTTCCGATGATTCCCAGCTTGCGGAGGAATGATTCCGTCGTCTGCTTAGCCGAAAGATATCCGCTGGATATTCTGAGTTTTGACAGATATTTCGAAAGGCCTCCGACATTCTTATCGATACTCATCTCATTGTCGTTCAGTATGATGAGCATCTTTGTCTTGTTATGGCCGAGATCATTGATCGCCTCATAAGCAAGACCGCCGGTAAGAGCGCCGTCACCTATTACAGCTACAACATAATTCTTCTTTCCTTCCAGATCCCTGGCCCTGGCTATACCCATAGCAGCAGAGATCGAAGTCGAGCTGTGACCTGTGTCGAAAGCATCATAAGGGGATTCGCTTATCCTCGGAAACCCTGAGATTCCGTCACGCTGTCTTAGAGTATCGAATCTGTCATATCTGCCAGTAAGCAGCTTATAAGAATAGGCCTGGTGTCCAACGTCGAAAACGATCTTATCCTGCTTATAATCAAAAACAGATAACAGAGCCACAGTAAGCTCAACGGCACCGAGGTTGCTCGCCAGATGGCCTCCGTTAGCAGAAACGGTCCTAAGTATCTTATCCCTTAACTCGGAACACAATTCTTCACGCTCCTGAGACGTCATCGCCTTAAGAGTGTCAGAAGTAATATCCTTTCCGAGAAACTTATAATCCATTATCTGTCCCTGTTATATAGATAATCCGTTAATGTCATGAAATCAGTTGTATCGAAGCCTTCTTCGGCAAATTCAGCGAAATACGCCTTTATTTCGGCAATCTCTGCTTCAAGCGTTCTCTCTGCAAGTTCAAGTCCCATCAGGGTAACAAAAGTTGCCTTGGAGTCTCTGGCATCTTTACCGGTGCTCTTACCTAATATTTCACAGTTGGAAGTAACATCAAGAATGTCATCCTTGATCTGGAATGCAAGACCTATATGAAATGAAAGACTATTTAATCTGATCGCTATTTTATCGCGTCTGCTCTCTTCCCTGGTCATCTTCCGGAAGAGGTAGTACGGCGTTACAAGAGCAGACTCAATAAAGGCTCCTGTCTTTTTTCTCTGAAGCTGTATAAGCTGATCCACAGATATCTCTTTGTCTTCTGAATCGATATCCATACTCTGACCACCTAACATTCCTTTTATTCCGGCATTCTCAGCCATGGCTGAAGAAGCGAAAATATAACCGGGTTCCTTCTCACAGATACTAAACAGCCTTTCCATGGCTTTATTAAGCAGAAGATCACCGGCAAGTACCGCGATGCCTTCGCCGTATTCCATATGACATGTCGGCTTTCCTCTGCGGAGCTCGTCATTATCCAGCGCAGGCAGGTCATCGTGGATAAGGGAATATGTATGAAGCATCTCAAGTGTAGCGGCAAAATACTTAACATCATTATCGATTTCAGACGGGAGCCCCAGCATCTCAGACGTAAGGCGCATCATCATCGGTCTTAATCTTTTTCCACCGGCGAAAAGACTATACAAAGCCGCCTTGACTGTAATATCTTCGCATTCGTATTTTTCGAAGATACTTTCCAACTCAGGTAATATCCACTCCTCTGTCTTCAGGATCAGAGTGTTAATATCATCATGTGCCATATTTAAACACCGGTCTCGCTTATATTAAGAGGATCCGTTGTACCGTTAGCCTTATTGACCGCTTCGATCCTTGCGGTTACTTCATTAAGCTTATTCTCGCAGATCGATACGAGCTCGATGCCGCGCTCATAAAGTTTCAGCGACTCGTCGAGTGTAGCCTTTCCTTCGGAAAGCTTATTAACTGTCTGGCGGAGTTCCGCCATACAAGCTTCATATGTCATCTCACTGTCTTTAGATTCAGGCATCTTCAGATCCTCCGTCATCTTTATTCTTAATATCTTTTATCTCACCAAGCAGCGTACCATCTGACAATACGATGCTGACATTATCACCCATGCTGACAGACTTAACCGATTCGACCGCTTTCCCGTCCTTATCGCAGACGTAAGAATAACCGCGTTTAAGAACATTACCCGGATTAAGCGCATCGAGCCTTACCTTAACTTCATTGATCTCAGAATTCTTCTGCTCAACGACCCTTCCGGTCAAAGACTCAAGTCTGGTCCTTAATTCTCTTACTACAGCCTGCTGTTCCATTGCATAGTACGCAGGAGAATGCAGGGCTTTGTGGTTCTTATATACCTCCAGTGCCTTGCGTCTGGAATCAATAAACTGATTTATAGAGATATCGAGATTAAGGGCAAGATTATCTATCTCTTTCTTCTGGTCATCATAAGAAGCGATGACCATCTCGCCTGCAGCTGTAGGTGTTGCCGCTCTTACGTCCGCAACATAGTCGATGATCGTATAATCAGGTTCGTGGCCTATCGCGGAAATGACAGGGATCTCACTGGCATATACTGCCCTCGCGATACCCTCGTCATTGAAGCAGAACAGTTCCTCATACGAACCGCCACCCCTTGCGATGATTATTACATCGACATTCTTTTCTGTATTGAAATACTTTATTCCGCTGATTACTTCAGGCGGGCATTCGGCACCCTGGACGCTGGCGGGATAAAGAAGGATATCGTGATGAGGATTTCTTTTCCTGACCGTATTAACGATATCTGAAATGACCTTGCCCGAAGCCGAAGTAATTACGCCGATCCTTCTCGGCAGGATCGGTATCGGCTTTTTATGTGAACCGTCGAAAAGGCCTTCATCCTGCAGTTTCTTAAATAGTTTATTGAATTGCTCGTGAAGATCTCCGTCACCGAGATTCTCGATATTGGAAGCGATTATCTGAAGCTTTCCGCCCTGAGTATAGAAATCAACGCCGCCATAGACCTTGACCTTCATTCCGATCTCAGGTTCTATCCTGAGCTGGGATCTTGCTCTTGAAAAGATCACGCAGTTAATGACACACTGGTCGTCTTTTATTGAGAAATATGCATGGTCTCTCGAAGACACGGTATATTGTGATATCTCACCTATTACGCTGAATTCGGCAAGATAAGGGTTGTCGGAAAGAGATTGTTTTATATAGCCGTTAAGCCGGCTTACGCTGTCAAAATCGAACATGAGTTCAAAGGCTCTTTACAAAGCTGCTCAAAACGCCGTTGATGTAAGAAGATGAGCTGTCTGTTCCGAATTTTTTCGCGAGCTTGACAGCCTCATTGATAGATACTGATGCAGGGATCTCATCCACAGTCAATATCTCATATACGGCAATCTCGAGAATGATACGGTCTGTCTGAGGAAGACGCTCGAGCTTCCACCTCTTAAGGAAAGGAACGAACTTCTCGTCGAGTTCATCCCTGCTGTTTATAACGCCATAAACGATATCGAGGAAATAATCCTCGTCTTCAGTAACTTCGGGATATGCTTCCCTGAAAAGATCGATCTGCTCACTGATCGGGTCATTTCTGAATCCGATCTGAAATAAAAGCTCCATAGCATGCTCACGTGTCTCGATCCTGCTCATCTGAACCTCCCCGGAGGCAATATCCTGTCAAGGAATTTCTTGAACTTGCTCGTGTCGGAAAAAAGGAACGAACCTACAAAGAAGCCTACCGCTGTAAATAATAAGATAAAAAGGGTCTTAAAGAACCCGAAAATGCAAAGAAGCAGTCCTACGATAAAAAACAGGACAGCAAAGACAACACCTGCCTTGGTGTTGCGAAGTTTCTCGAAAAGCTTTGATAAAAACCTTTCCATCCTTATCTGCTCTCAACCCTTGTCTGAGCCTGCTCAACCTTGGAGACTCTGACTACTACCTGTTCGACTGCAATACCGGTATATCTCTCGATATCCTTCTTGACCTTCTCCTGTACCTTTGCCATAGAAGCCGGGATCTCAACGTTCGAATATAGTTCACATGTAACTGTGACTTTCAGAGCCTGGTTCTTGGCGGGAGCTACATGACATCTGGCGCTCTTGATACCGACCTGCGCGGACTTTGAAGCATTAAGAGCGATACTCTCGATGGCATCAGGGCCGATATCGACAGTACCGATATCATTCTTTCTGAGTCTTGTACGGTTAAGTCTTCCTGATGTAATTATGTTCATTATCGATACGATCGAAGTAATGAACAGGAGCATGAGAATGCCAAGATATATCCATTTACTGATAGGACCTGTAACGATAGACGAGAGAGGAGAAAGGATATCCGCGAAAATTCCGTCATCGATAAGCGCATATAAAAACACAACTGATATGACAGCGATAACAACGGAATAAATGAACATCAATGCTCTGATAAACGAATTCATGATACCTCCTCAACCCCGCAAACATAAACGTCGACACTCTCTACCGTAAGTCCGGTAAAGCGTTCGACGTCTTTTTTTACTTTTTCCTGTATCATCCAGGCTATCTCGGGAATGATCATACCGTACTTGACTATAGGATATACGGTAATAGAAACTGAGCCTTCTTCGGTATCACCGAAAACAACTCTGACACCTTTTCCTTCGTGGACAACACCCGCTTTTTCCTTAAGCGCGACCGCGAAAGAAGGAACCAATGACAGGACACCGTCTATCTGGAGCGCTGCTTCAGATGCGTACTGGGCTACAAAGCCCTGTGTCATCGATCGATCGCCTTTTATGGATTCGATGTTAGTATTGTCTTCCATATCGGTTCCTTGAATGATCTAAACTTTAAAGGTGCGGATAAATAACTGCCGTAAACGGAATATCCGCTTACGGCAGACTGATTGAAATATTATGCTCTTTCGAGATATTCGCCTGTTCTTGTGTCAACCTTGATCTTCTCGTTCTGGTTAACGAAGAGAGGAACCTTAACAACAGCACCCGTCTCGAGTGTAGCGTACTTGGATGCGTTGTTAGCTGTATCACCCTTAACACCGGGCTCGCACTCTGTAATCTCAAGGATAACAGTGATAGGAAGCTCTACCTGGAAGATATCGCCCTTGTAAGATACGACCTTGCATACCATCTCTTCCTTGAGGAACTTGATGCCGTCGCCGATCTTGTCCTGGTGAATAGGAGTCTGCTCATAAGTCTCCTGATCCATGAAGTAGTAAAGATCGCCATCTGCATAGATGAACTGCATATCCTGTCTTGTGAGCTGTGCCTGCTCAAATTTCTCGTTAGGGTTAAAGGATCTCTCTACTACAGATCCTGTCTTAACGTTCTTATACTTTGTTCTGACAAATGCTGCTCCCTTACCCGGCTTAACGTGCTGGAATTCAACAACCTGATATACCTGGTCGTCCATCTCAAAACACAATCCGTTTCTGAAGTCACCTGCGCTGATCATAAAAAATCTCCTTTAATTAAATAAAATAAGTGCTTAACTGAATAATTTTACTTGAAAGAGCCATTCTATGCAAGAGGTTCTGATCTTCATGTACTTTTATATCAGAATCTGCCGATAAGCCTTACCATCTTTTCAAAAGGTCTTTTGAGCATAACATACCATATCTCCGGTCTGTGCAGCTTCTCGACCATTAACGTCCTGACACCTGCCCTGTTGCCCGCAATAACGTCCGTGAAGACCTGGTCACCGATCATCACACACTGCTCAGGAGTAGATCCCATAAGTTCGATCGCCCTGAAGATCCCCGAAGTGCCGGGCTTATTAGCATATGTGACTACAGGGATATTGAGCATTTCGGCTATCTTTGCAGACCTTCCGGATTTGGCATTGGAAACAAGGCAGCACCTGAGCCCATGGTCCTGAATCAGCTTAACGCATTTATAGCTGTAATTCTCGGGCTCTGTCGCATGATCGGGACCTAAGGTGTTATCAAAATCAAGAAGCGCAGTGTTAATTCCGTCGTCAGCGAGCTCGCCCCACGGGATCAGGACAAGACTCTCATAGACTTTCTCGGGCTTCATTGCTTTGAATATATTCAATATAAGTCTCCTGTCATGCGTCTTTTTCTGTATTACAGACTGACGAATTTTACGCGTCAAAATAATTATAATCATATATTTTCACGCTTGTGTTATTATATTAAGGCTAAATGACAAGTCAAGGAGCAACACAAGTTATGAAAGTTACTAAATTCGGCGGGTCTTCCCTTGCCAACGCTTTTCAGATCCAGAAAGTATGCAATATCCTTCTCGCAGACGAGGACCGTAAGATCATGGTCGTATCTGCGCCCGGAAAGAGGACCAAGGACGACACTAAAGTAACTGACCTTCTTATAGCAGTAGCCAAGGCAAGGATCGCCGGCGAGTCGAACGAAAAGGAAGTTGAAGCTGTTCTCGCCCGTTACGAAGAGATCGCTGACGAGCTTGACATTAAGGAAGTGCTTCCTGACATCGAGGAAAGACTCCTCAAGATTGTCAATGCAGATTACACTGAAGACATCGCCTATCTCGATTCGGTAAAAGCCATGGGCGAAGACTGCTGCGCAAGACTCGTTGCTTTCTATCTCACATCCACAGGCCATCCCGCGAAATACTGCAATCCCGAAGAATGCGGTCTTTATCTCGAACATGACGAAGCAGGAAAAGCTGTCATCCTGCCCGAGACATATGACAATCTCTCAAAGCTTAAGGATGAGACTGACGTGATCCTCGTTTTCCCCGGATTCTACGGAGTATCAAAGACCGGCAAGATCATTACATTCTCAAGAGGCGGATCTGACATCACCGGCTCTATTCTTGCAGCATCGGTCAACGCTGACGTTTACGAGAACTGGACTGATGTAGATAACGTTTTCGCCGTTAACCCCAATCTCGTAAAGAACCCCTTCCCTATTACAGAAATCACCTACGACGAGATGCGTGAGCTCTCATATGCAGGATTCACTGTACTCCATGAAGAGGCTATCTATCCGGTTTTCGCGAACGGTATCCCGCTCAACATCAAGAATACCAATAACCCTTCCGCAAAGGGCACAATGATCGTTTCAAAGCGTTCACACTATGATTCCCTCGTAACGGGAATCGCAGGTGATAAAGGCTTCTGCTCTGTTACCGTCAGCAAATACATGATGAACCGTCAGGTCGGCTTCCTTGCTCATCTCCTGAAGATATTCTCTGACGAAGCGATCTCGATCGACCACATTCCTTCAGGAATCGATACTGTAACCATCGTCCTCCGTAAGAAGTACTTCACTGAAGAGAAGGAAGAAAAGATCGTTAAGAGGATCAAGGAAGAGATGGAAGCTGATGTTAAAGTAGACAGAGACCTCGCTATCGTTATGATCGTCGGTGAAGCTATGGCAAATTCAGTCGGCATCATGGCTAGAGCCGCTTCCGCCCTTTCGAATGCAGGTATCAACTTAAGGATCGTTAACCAAGGCGCTTCCGAGATCTCCATGATGTTCGGCGTCTCGGAATCTTACTGCTCATACGCAGTAAGAGTGCTCTACAAAGAGCTTTTCCGTTATTGATAAAGCTGCGCTGATTTACGTGCAAATCCGAAAACTGATAAAGCTGTGTCTTAAATCCGAGAAAAACGATAATTGAGACATAACTGCGATATCTTAAATAGGCAAATTTAAGAATTTGAGACACGAAAATAGATGTTTTCGTTATATTTAATCTAAAAATGTGGAAAAGAGACACCGATGCAGATTTGTATCAGTGTCTCTTTTTTTGTTATTTGCAGATTTGAGATATCGGAAAAGAGTTGCTCAGTTGCCCTCTCCACCGGGTGCCGGCGGATCATCAGCGGGTGGATTCGTAGCCTCAGTCGTAGATTCAGTCGTAGATTCTGTCGTCGACTCAGTAGTCGATTCCGTCGTTGACTCGGAAGGAGTCGAATCCGACGTTGACTCGGAAGGAGTCGTAGGCGTAGGCGACGGTTCACCAGGCTCAACAGGCGTCGGAGAAGGACTCGGCGTAGGTGATGCGGATGTTGTCGTAGCCTGAGTGCCAGTATTTATCCTGTCAGTCTGAACGGCAGTGGTCTCAACAGATACCTTGGTTTCAGATGTGAGCGTAGTCGGAACGGGAGTCGGGTCAGCCGTCATCTCGGTAGTCGGATCATTATATGTGGGATCCTGATCCAGAAGCTGTGCTGAAAGAATATAGCCGGTTACATTGTTTGAAGTGATAATCTTTGAGAAAGAATCATCGAATTTCTCCTGGAATGTAACCGCCTCACCGCGTCTGAGCTGGGCGATAACAGTTCCGTCAAGAGAGGCTGTAGAATAAACCGGTACACCGTCACTTGCGACATAAAGCACTGTGCCTGCCGCATTGGGGAGCATCGTCGTAGTCTCAGAGAAATCAATGAGATTCTTCATGTTAAACACAAAGAATGTTGCGCCGAAACCAATCAGGATGCACACAAGGAATATCACGATCGGGATGATTATCACTCTGGCCTTATGCTTTTTCTCTGTAACTTCATTATCCTCGTCAGTATCCGAATCATCGGAACCGGGAACAAAGCTGATCGTATCGGAAGAATCGGAATTTGATTCGAAATCGTTAAACGCGCCTGCCTGTTCTTTAGATCCCCTTCCCGGCTTGGGAGCCACACGCGCGTCAGTCTTAAGATTGCTGTTAATAACTGCATCTCCCGGGAGAAGGAACGTTGATTCAATCTTGATATTGATGAGCGTCAGACCGGACTTGAGACCGTAACTGACGGCAGCATTAATGATCTCTTTAGCCTTTGTCTCTGTTGATATCGGCTTTGCAATGATCGAATTGCGCATCTGGGAGGGAAGTTTTCTGGAAAGACCTACACCCATCAGGAACAGTTCATCATTATCCTGAAGCTTAATGTGAACCTTCTTATCTGCGTTTACAGGACCTTCCTGAGGCATCTTTCCGAGATACTGGGTAAGATTCATGTTCTCGGGATGAGTAAGCTCCTCTGATGCCTGGATCGCGCCCATCTGGACATATCTGTGCGCTACGGTCTGCTCTTCGGTAAGGAGCATGATGCGGTTATTTCTGAAAAGAACAGCCTTTGTGATACCTACATGGATAACACGGAGTATGTCGCCTTCAATGACGAACATAGACATCGACGTCTTGAACTGGGTTCCCTTGTTTGCGGCATAATTGCAGACCTTAACATTAAGCGTGTTGATGACTTGATTCGCGAATCCGTCAAAATCGAGCACTGCCTGGTTGGAACACTGGGCAACGATCTTCTCCAGTTCGGAATTGAGCTCCAGATTAAGAGCTGCAGCCAGATTGTCAGGGCCGATCGTTGAGAAAATAGCGCATATCTGGATTGGGGATGTCGATTTAGCAGTTCTTAAGAACTCGTTGGGAAAATCCTCTATCTTACGTGAAAGCGTCAGAAAGAATACGTTCTCCTGAGGTTCACCCTGTATCAGATTAGTCTCTGCAATACATGTAGATACTGTCTTACTCATCTTATCTGTTAACTCCAAATATACTCTTCAAGACTTTGTTTCTGTGCGTCAAAATCTATTCTCATCATCCATGGATCGTTCTGTACTTCGAAAAGACCGTCTTCCGGTATTCTCTTCTCTTCCAGGTTATCCAGGCATTCAAAACAATTCATTGCCACACGCATTATATCAACACTCTTCATATTTGTCTCGAAAACTCCGGCAGAATCATTCAGCAACTGAAGTTTTCCTGCGTAGCTCATTCCTTTGACCTTTTTCATAAGAGCCGTGGCAACCGTTCTCTGTCTCGAAGCCCTGACAAAATCAGAATCAAGATATCTGATCCTCGTCCACGCGACTGCCTGGTGTCCGTCAAGCGTCTGAAGTCCGCTCATGGTAAGGTGCGGAGAGGTGTTCCCGTCAAGGCTCTGCAGATGATCGATATAGTGGTTGGCGTAGGATATTTCTTCCGGTTTGATATCGATATCAACGCCGCCGCAAAGGTCGATAATGCTCGCCGCGCTTCCGAAATCGAACATTACGAATCTCTGGATATCCAATCCGAAAGTGACATTAATGGTGTTAATCATCATTCCGACGCCGCCGTAATGATAAGCGGAATTGAGCTTATTCAGATTCGAACCGAGCGTATCCTCGGTATCACCCAGATAAACGCCTGTATCTCTCATAAGAGAGATCAGTTTAAGCGTATTCTCCCGTTTATTGATCGATAGGACCATGATGGAATCCGTACGGCACTCAACATCATTTACGTCTCTGGCATCGATTCCGAAAACGAGGATATTCTCAATATCAGGATCTTTCTGCTTAACTTCGATAATAGGATGATCCGGATTGTAATAAAGTCTTGTATGACCTCCGTCATACCACGAAGAAGTTACATCTCCGCCGGTGGTACTGCCGCCTTCAGACAGCTCCATAGTCGAATAATCTTCCTGACTTACGACAGGTACAGCCACGAATGTACCCCCGAAAATATATATCCAATATAAGGAAAAGCCGACGGCAAGTCCCAATAAGGCTGCCATTATCCTGACTATATGACCTAAGGCCTTTGACTTCTTGCGGGGTTTTGTCTCCGCAGAGCCACGGTCTGATTTACTCATTTTTCTATATCTCCATATCTGATGACGTGTTTTTAGAAATAACAATCAATTATATCATCAGTTTCCGGTACGCCTAGAAAAGATAATTAAAAGAAAACTGTGGCAAAACCACAGCTTTTGTGTAATTCGTATAACTAAAAAACCTGCCTCAAAGCACAAAAGCAATGAGGCAGGCAATAACAATTTGGGATCAAATAATCTTTATCAGATGCAGCCCTGAGCGATCATAGCATCGGAAACCTTAAGGAGACCTGCGATGTTAGCACCGACAACATAGTTGTTCTCGCAGCCGACCTCCTTAGCAGTAGCATCAACTGTGTGGAAAATGTTCTCCATGATGCCCTTGAGCTTAGCGTCAACTTCCTCGAATGTCCATGAAAGACGAGCGCTGTTCTGGCACATTTCGAGACCTGATGTAGCAACACCGCCGGCGTTGGAAGCCTTACCGGGTGTGAAGAATACGTTGTTGTCCTGGAGATACTTTGTAGCATCAAGTGTTGTAGGCATGTTAGCACCCTCACCTACTACCTTTACGCCGTTAGCAACGAGTGTCTTTGCAGACTCGAGATTAAGCTCGTTCTGTGTAGCGCAAGGAAGAGCGATGTCACAAGGAATTGTCCAGATGCCCTTTGATCCGTTCTCATCTGCTGTGTACTTAGCTGAAGGAACCTGATCAGCATACTCACTGATTCTGCCTCTCTTTACTTCCTTGATGTCCTTAACGATATCAAGCTTGATACCCTCAGGATCATAGATGTATCCGTTGGAATCAGAAAGAGCAACAACCTTAGCGCCGAGCTGCTGAGCCTTCTCTGTAGCATAGATAGCAACGTTACCAGAACCGGAGATAACAACTGTCTTGCCTGCGAAAG
>JAZSFQ010000004.1:0-27341 GCA_045532275.1 Saccharofermentans sp.
AACTTCTGCAAGAACGCCTGACTTTGCGCAAGAACGCTTAAATCTGCGAAGTGCACTGTCAAGGGACTCGCCTTCCTTAACTTTAATCTCAGACATCTTTATCCCCCCTCTCGTGCGTGGATTTCAAACTCGGATATTATATAGGACACCTACTCCAAAGTCAAACCCTGTTAACCGATAAACGGCATCGGTACATCCCTAAGCAGCAAAGCAACGAGCGTGCCGATAGCAATAGCGGGCGCCAAAGCCATCTTTCTCTTCTTGGATCTGCATACAAGCGCGAAAATGATACCAAGCACCACAGCAACACAAACGGCAGCGCATGCACCTCTAATGCGCAGGAAGAGCATCAGGCACATTGCAAGCTTCGCGGGACCATAGTTCATTTTGGCCTTCTTTACCTTGCCGATAACGGCTGTAGCGATCACCATGACAAGTCCGACACATCCTGAAGCAATAAGTCCTTCAATCGCATAAGACTGCATGTCAGGCATGAATCCTACTGTCATGATCCATACGACCAGAATGGCAGCGAGGAATCCGTTCGGAATAACGCCGGAATCCCAGTCAGCCAGAGACAGACCAAGGAGAAGCACCTCAAGCACCAAAGAAGCAATGACAGGAGCATCAATCGATCCATGCAATGCCAGTGTTCCCGCAAAAACACAACCAAGAATGATCTCGAAGATCAAATCTCTCGGCGGAACCTTCGATCCGCAGTATCTGCACTTACCCTTTAATGCAATATAAGAAAAGATTGGGAAAAGATCAGCCGTCGACAGTTCATGTCCGCACGTATCGCAATGGCTGTGCCCGAGCATCCAATCCTCTCCCCTTACAACGCGCCAGGCGGTGCAGGTAATAAAACTCGCCATTATCGCACCGAAGATAAAAGCCATAACGATAATGTATATGCCGATAAAAGGCATGGCAAATAAAGGGTAAGAAAGGATCAAGTACTATTATCCTCCTGCCGGTTTAACGGAAAAATATCCTGGGGTCTCATCGGTATCGATTCTAGCATAAGTGATAGTATTGTCCGAACCATCGCACATTGTACCGTTTTGACCAACTAGATGCTTTCTATTCGTGAACATATCACTTGAATTTGTAACAATACTAGGATTGAAAGCATATGCTGGATCATCAGAAACATATATGGTTGTAAGCCTGTCGGCTGGCACCCCACTTGTAGTTGCATTAGCATTAAACATCCATTGAGTACTTGTTACTTTACTTAAATTCATTGAAGATATATCTATAGTTTCCAACTGATTGGTCTCAGAGAACATGGATGTAGTATTCGTTAATTTAGTGGATGTTGCGAAAAGGCCAAGATTTTCGATATTCTCAAGATGCACTCTTTTTCTGAACATTCTTTCAGAGTTTGTCAAGTTAAGTGCCGTAGCATCTTCAGGATCCGCAGGAAATATAATAGTCTTAACAAAATCAGTATAAATTTCTGTGTTGAACATATATTTACATGACTCTAATTTATTAAAATTAAAACTACTGATGTCAACAGTTATGTATTTTGTTGATGTTCTGTAATTACTTCTATTTACAGCAAACTCATTGAACATATATTCCATTTTCTTAACTTTTCCCGTTTGCCATCCAGTCAAATCTACCGAGGTCACACTATGACACTTTTCAAACATATAAGACATATCTGTACAAGCCGGGGTTTCAAAGCCGTTCATATTAATGACTTCAAGTTTCACACAGTTATCGAACATCTTTTTTGTTGATTCGCAAATATCCAACGATACACTTGAGAAATCAACAGTTTTCAGTTTTGCTAAATTATTAAACATTTCTTCTGTTGATTTGCATTTTTCAAGATTTACTCCTGAAAAATTAACGTCTACAAGATTAGTAGCATTTTTAAAACAACCCTTAAGAGTTGTAACGCCATTTAAGCAAGCACCTGATAAGTCAAGGTTTGTAATCGTGCTTCTCGCAAGAAAACCTAATGATGTTGCTCTTTCTATATGAATTCCCTGCATAGTAACATGTGTCATCACAGAACACTGATCAAACATGTTGTCAAAGTTAGTGCATATACTCAGATTAACATTATTCATGGTTACTTTTTTCAAAAGTGGACAATTACTGAAAAAGAAATTGACATTACCACAGCCCTTGAAATCCGAATTGCTAAGATCAACCGTTGTAAGAGAAGAGCACCCCTTAAATAAATAATTTATCTTTGTTATAGAAGGCAAATCCAAATCAAGATTAACTGTTTTAAGACCGGAACAACCTTCAAATAGTCCGTCAGCATTTGTCGCACTTTCAAAACTCATACTCGTGTTAATTGTTTCAAGGCTTGAACAGCCTTTGAACATGTATTCAATATTGGTTACCGCAGGCAAATTCAATATCTTATTAATTGTTTTAAGGCCTGTGCAGCCGGAGAAAAGCTCCTTTGCACTAGTAACACCCTGATAATCAATAACAAACGGTATAGCCTCAAGACTTGTGCATCCACTAAACATACCATCAATATTAGTAACATTAGGCATTATAATACTGCCGTTGATAGTCTTTAATTCTGTACAACCGGCAAACAAGTTTACAGCACTGGTGGCACCAGAGAAATCACAATCAGCATTAATGCTTTCCAGACCAGTACAGTCAGCAAACAAACCATCAATTTTGGTTACCGACGGAGCACTGATTTTATTATTGATAGTCTTTAAGTTTGAACATCCCTCAAAGAAATTCTCTATATTCTTCACTTCAGGCATATTAAGATCAGCATTTATTGTCGTAAGATTCGTACAGCCACAGAACAGATTCCTGGCACTGGTAACACTTGTCAAAGCCGAAGAAATAGTAATGGTTTCAAGACTGGAACATCCATTAAACATATCGTCAAAGTTAGTAACCAACGGCATGTCAAGATCCGCATTTATAGTTTTAAGACTTGTGCAGCCACTGAACAAACTCTTGGCACTGGTAACATTTGTTAAACTCGATGTAATGGTGACAGTTTCGAGACTGGAACACCCATTAAACATATTGTCAAGGTTAGTAACTGATGGAAGATTAAGGTTCGCATCTATAGTTTTAAGTTTTGTACAACCACTGAACAAATTAGAAGCACTAGTAACACCTTCCAAACTCGATGTAATACTAATGGTTTCGAGACTGGAACAACCTTTAAACATACTGTCAATATTTGTAACCGATGGCATATTTAATGTCATGTCAATTGTTTTCAGCTTAGCACAACCATTAAACAATCCGCTTGCGCTAATAACATTGGAAAGATCCAGATCCAAATCGGCTTTCTCAAGACTAGAACAACCGTTAAACATGTTGTCAACATCTGTTACTCTAGACAGTTTCAAGTCTGTTGTGAGTTCCGTAAGATTAGTACAACCATAGAATAAATTCTTTACACTGGTAACCGAGTTTGCATTTGCTTTTAAATCTATTTTTTTCAACTTAGAACAACCGCTAAACAAACCGTCCAAACTGGTAACCTTATTCATTTTCAGATCCAAATCCACTTTTTCAAGATTATCGCATCCACTGAACAACCCGGTAATATCATTTGCTTGAGGAAGTTTTAGTTCAAGATCTACCGTTGTAAGTCCGGTACAATTACTGAACATATGATCAGCCAGTTCAACCTTTGGCATATCCAAACCGAAATCGACAGACGAAAGCTTTGAGCAACCGCCAAACATGCTGCTGGCATCAGTAACCTTCGAGAATTTTATATCTTCAAATCCTTCAATCGTAGTAAGACCTTTGCAATTCTGGAACATTCCGTCTATCTGCAAAACATTGGAATAAGAAGCGCCGCTCGCAGGGAAAATAATCTTAGAAACTCCGGAACTATGGAACATACCGCTCATATCCGTAACGTTACCGAATTTGAAATGCGCCAACGACAATACTGAATTATCATCAGTATTAGTATGACAAGCTCTAAAAGCATTCGCCATGCTTTCAACATTTACTGTATTCCACCCGTCAATCTCTAATTTTCCTAAATCAACATTATTGCAATTGTGGAAAACCGATTCTATCGTTGTGCAGGCAGGTCCGACAAAGCCGGACATATCAATTTCAGTCAGATTAGTACAACCATTGAACATGTCTTTAACTGATTCCAAATTAGTCGTAACACAACTGTCGAGATAAATCTTTTTCAGTATCTTGTTATCTTTAAACCAACCTTCCAAGCTGGTAATACCGCTGAAATCTGAGCCGCTAAGATCAATTTCTTTTAAGGCAAAACACTTGTAAAACATTCCGGACATCGAACTGCAATGCTTGATATTTAGCCCGCTCAAGTCCATCTTTTCAACTTTGGTCAACCCACTAAAGATACTATTATTTATACTGTCATAATCTTCATTAGACAAATTCCAATTACTGAAATCCACCTCGGTAAGTTTGGAACAATCCTTGAACATATTAGTATCTATACCTTTGTAAGAAGAACCATCGGCAATCCCTGTCAGTTCCAAGTTATTGAAGTTCAAAAGATGTTCAAGGTTTTTACAACCGGAAAAGACGGACTGCAATACCGGTATGTTTTGCATTTCTTTTTTTCCTTCAGGGAAGATAATGGTATTTATGCGGCTTGTACCGGCATCACAATAAAACATTTTATTGATACCTGTTCTAGCATTATTTGAATAGATTGCTCCAGATTGTTCTTGATGTCTGCAATTTTTAAAACTGAAATTAGAAATATCAATTGTCATCTTGACATTATTATCAACTTCACAGCAAACATTACGGAACATACCGTCAAACGTTTCAACATTTTCAGTATTCCATTGGTCAATTTGAATATCCGTCAACTTTCTGCAATCCATGAACATTCTATACATACTGGTTGTATTATCGGTAATGATATTATTCAGACCGGAAATATGTTCTAGTTGTTTGCAGTTATAAAACATTTTACTGCAATCCTCATTACCAATGAATTTTCCTTCCTCACTAACGACGAACGCCCTCATTCTGGACGGATCACTTGATTCGGGAACGAAGAAAAGCTTGTAATCAGAGGTTGAAGTACCATTCTCATCAATCGAAACATTAGTATAGCCACTGGTAAAATCCGGAATATAATCCTTCAACTCCTCACGGCTTCCGAATCTGATGCTCACGATATTTTGGGCTAATATCAATTCGTCAAAATCAGGTCCAGGAATAAGCTTTACATTTGCAGCATCGATCGTATTTACAACGGTAAAAGATCCGTTGGGACTTTGAGTTATAGATACTGGTTTGTATCCGGTAACAACAACCGGATTCTGAACAATGCTGATCGAACTCGCTTCTATGTTCGAGAACTTAAATGTATATGTATCTTTATCCAGAGGGATTTTCTGACTTACTTCATTATCATCATAAATCAGCTTAATAAATACATCTCCGGTACGCTTACCCGATGCATTATGGTCATCATCCCAGAAAACCGTAACCTTAACATCTGTCAATCCAGAAGCATGCTGAACATAGCTGCTTCCCGGAGCGGAACCGTTCGCGGAGAAGCTGATAGGAGCAGTACGGGAATAGATCATAGAAGATGAATCGTGATCATCATCAACCGGGTACTCACCTTCATATACTTCAACGACGCACTGTACAAAAGACGGTATTTCTTCTCCGTTAACTGTTCTTGTGGTCAAGTCCTTAAATCTGAGCTTTACATAATAACCGTCATAAGATGAGGCCATCAGCGGATTGGTGTAGTCATAAGCCTTCAAAGGATACACTCCGGTTCCCTTGTCGGTAGCCTGATAGTATCCGAAGTGAACGATACCCTTAGCGGTGTTCATTGCAATATCATCATCCGAGCCTTCGAAAAGCTTATCTACAGCATGACCTGTATTTGTTCCTTCCAGATTATTGCTGTTAGCCTCTGTCTTATTAGCATCAGTTATCGGCAGGCAGGCATAGATTGCTTCGCAATAACTGTTATTTTTCTTGATCAAAAGGACCTGACCTTCCTGATCACTTGCAACCTTCAGGCCCTCAGTACCGTTACGAAGGATCTGATCACTTTCAAAAGTGGCAGGAGCGGCGATCCAAACAGAACTCATGTCATCATTCTTGACACCATCGCATTCCTTGCGGATCGAATCGATAACCGTATCTGCAATAAGCTCCGCACGTGAAAGCTTCTCTGTGCGTCTGTAAATTCTCTCGATAGGATTGATAAGGGCAACACAAACGACAGCGAAAATAGCCGTCAAAGCCATGGCAACAACAAGTTCAACCAATGTTGTACCTTTCCTTGAACGTCTGCTAAGTTTTGTAATGCCGGTTCTCATATCATTACTCCACATCAAAAACATAATAATAAAACGTATCAGTATCTCCTTCGCCGATTTCAACAGAATACCAACTGAGATACAATTCAGTGCCGGGACCTGTCAGAGCTTTTTTATCATGTCTTAATTGGGAAGCCTGACCGGGCTCCCCCGCAAGAGTTTTCTGAAGTTCCAGAAAAGCATTATCATAAGTTCTGGTGTTATCTATCGCATATTTTTCTGCAGCCGTAGCAAATCTCAGACCCTGCGCGAAAAGAACCATCACGATCGACAGAACCAAAAATGCAACAAGGACCTCGGCAATCGTCTCGGCCTTATTACAGATAAGTATTGCCTTTGTCTTAGCGATGATCTTCATTGGCGATACTCCTTGGTATAAACGTATGTGGCTTTTCCGACATGTGATGTAACCGTAAGTATTTTTCCGTCATCAATATCAGAAACAACTGCTTCAACAGAAGCATCCGGCATACCTACAAATCCCGTGTCCTGATAATAGATTGTGCCATTTATATCTTTGATGTCACACTTGCCTTCCGCGATCAGTATATCTATGGATTCACCCAGGCTCGCGGCAAGTTCATAAGCCTGATCCTGATTGAGCTGCCTTGTAGAGGACGCCATAAAAGTCGTTGTAGAGATCCTCAGGATTATTACGGCAGAAAGAACGAGGATCGCTATGATCGATACCATTAAAAGACTGGCGCCGTCATTATTGCTCAATATTCCGGCGGTCCTTTTGATCAAGTTGTCACGTCTTATTCGCCTCATCCTTTGACCTCTGAATACAGTTTCGGATAATACTCTGATTATACACCCTTAAATAAGATACAAAAAGACTGATACTTATTTTATTGAATCGGAAAAACAGTCATCTGATTTTTTATGAAAGCGCCGGGCTCTTATGAACCCGGCGCGAGATTATTAAAATTCGAACAAAGCACTATAATCTTAGGAAGATGTAGGAGCATTCCACTGTGATCCGTTCCAGGTATATGTTCCGCCGTTTATTTCAACAACTAAAGAATTAACTGTCCAAGTAGAATCATCTACTGATTTAGAGTTAATTGTGCAAGTAACACCTGTAAGACCTAAAACATTAGCATCAGTAATTACTGCTTCAGCACCAGCTTTTGTAGGGGATGCTGTCTTACCATAATACTCTGTAACCAAAGCCTGAGATGCTGTAAGAACTTCTGCTGCTGCCTGGAATTCCTTTTCTTCTCTTGCTTTCCTGATGTATCCTGTAAGTGCGGGAACGAGCATTGCTGCGAGTACTGCGAGGATAACAAGAACTACGATAAGCTCAACTAATGTAAAACCCTTCTTTGTTGACTTAGCTACTTTTCTCATTTTCGTGACCTCCTTTTATTTTTCACCCTTAAGTGAATTGATTTTGATTTGTCAAATGAGTTTGACTTGCTTGATGGTCTTACTATAACTCAACCAAATTCAGACTTCAACACATTTCCGCCACAATTCACTGCTGAGTAACAATTTATTAACCCGAAACCGCTAAACCCCTTATTTGCAAACGGAATGTAAATGGAGCTTAAATATATGAACTAAAGATAAACAGAAAAGCCGTTCCGAACAGTTCTGAGAACGCGCAGCCTATAGCCAGAAAAGGCGCGAGCCTGATCTTGCTCTTAGCTCCGCCTTTTTTACTTATTAGAAGATATCCCGCATAGATACCGGAAATAAAGAATGCAATTATCCCTGCGATTATCGTTTTCTCCAGTCCCAGGAAAAGGCCTGCCGCAGCGATCATCTTGATATCTCCGCCTCCGAAGCCGTTCTTTACGATCAAGGCCGCTACCAGCATAGGCAAAGACAGCACCAAAGCTCCTGCAAGGCGGTTAAGTGCGTTGGAGAGGCTTATATCAAAGACTAAGAGTTTTACTATTGCAAGAACAGCAATTAAGATCACTATCAGATCCGGTACTATCCCCTTATTGACATCCGCCGCACCGGCTGCTGCAAGGAAAATCAGAAATAACGTCGTTATGACTGTAACCCATTGGAATCCGCATACGATCAGAGCAGAAATAACAGCTACAGATCCGAATATATAAAACACGGGAGTCATTACTGCTCCCATGTCTTTAAACAGCTTATTTGTCTTTTTTCCGTCAGTCGTCATAATATGCGACACGCTCAAGTTCTTCCATGGTGGTGATGCCTGCCTCGACAAGCTTTATGCACGCCTGCTTGAGCGTTACCATACCCTGGTGCTCGATGGCATATTTCTTCATTTCTTCAGCCGTAGCGTTCGCAGCTACCATCTTACGCATTTCCTTATCAATTACCAGGACTTCATGAATAGCTGTACGTCCGAGATATCCGGCTCCATGACAGCGTGCACAGCCGACCGCCGTCTTGGCATTCGGAATGTCATGACCGACAAACTCTATCTGGGCTTCAGTCAGACGCTCAACGCGGCCGCAATAAGGACAGATTTTACGGACAAGTCTCTGCGCTACTACGCCTGCAAGAGCCGAAGATAAGAGATACGGCTCAGAACCCATGTCAATAAGTCTTACGACCGTCGAGGCCGCGTCATTGGTATGCAGCGTCGAAAGAACAAGGTGACCCGTAATAGCAGCTCTTATGGCTATTGTTGCGGTCTCTGCGTCACGCGTCTCACCTACCATGATGATATCAGGGTCCTGACGCATGAGAGCTCTGAGGCCTATTTCGAATGTCAGTCCGGCCTGTGGATGTACCTGGACCTGATTGAGCCTCGGAAGGTTCTTCTCGACAGGATCCTCGATCGTACTGATATTAACCTGTCTGTGAGACAAAGAACCCAGAGCATTGTAAAGTGTTGTGGACTTACCTGAACCCGTAGGACCGGTAATATAAATAAGGCCATTTGGCATCTTTAGCATATTGGAGAATTTATCGTAGGCATCCTGAGCCATACCGAAAGTCTCGTTATGGTCGATCTCAACGACAGACATGATAAGACGCATAACAACTTTCTCACCGAATACCGTTGGGATAACGTTTACACGGACATTAACGATCTGACCCTGGATCCTTACTCTGAAGTGACCGTCCTGAGGGATACGGCGCTCGGCGATATCCATCTCGCCCATGATTTTAATTCTGGCGATAAGCGAATCCTGAACGTTCTTCTGCAGGGTAATATAATCGAGGAGTGTACCGTCGATACGCATTCTGACCATGACATTACGTTCAAATGGTTCGATATGTATATCGGACGCATTATCCTGGAAAGCCTTATCCAAAAGCGAGTTAACGAGATTGATGATAGGGGCATCATCTGCACCTGCGCTTGTATCGATGACCAGTTCATCAACATCAAGGCCGATAGCATTAACGTTTGCGCTTTCAGCTGCAGCCTTCGCCTTGATCTCGGCATACTGATATTCGATAGCGCCCTTCAAAGGCTCGAGTTCGGCAAGAACCGTATCAACAGGAAGACCGATAGTCTGCCTGATATCTTCTATCGCATAGAGATTGAGAGGATCGTTTACGGCAAGAATGACCTGCCCGTCCTGATTTGAAACAGGAAGCATGACATACTGCTCTGCCATCTGTTTAGGGATCAGCTTTACGGCTTCAACATCGATCTTAAAAGTCCTGATATCGATGAGCGTCGTTCCAAGTCTGTCTGCCAGAGCAGTAAGGATCTGTTTTTCGGTAGCATAACCGAGATCCTGAAGGACCTCACCTACACGCTTGCCCTGTGACTCTTTCTGAATGGTAAGAGCTTCTTTTAATTGAGCCTCGGTGATATATCCTGCGGTAACGAGGAGATCACCTATCCTGATCTTGCTGGCCTGTTGTGAATTGTTATCCATACATCATCCTTCTTCGTTATCAAATTGCGGTTTATCTGTCATATAGAAATTCAGATCTATCTTGAGTTCCTTATATCCGCTGTTCATAAGCGTTTTATTACCTTCTGCATCTTCATAATAGACTTCTTTTGCATCATTCCAGGAAAAGCCTCTTACTCTGATAGAAGGATTCTTGGTTATGTCATCTATCAGCTGCTGGCACTTAGCCTCAGGTCCCTGAATAACGATAGTAATCCTCGCACACTGTGCTTCGGAAAAGGCAGTCGTATTTGCATCTGCAATCGCTTGATTGTAGTAAACCTGGAGCGACTGCACATCAAGAGCAGCCATATTGGTTTTAGTCTTTGTAGAGAAATTGAAAAAGCTCTTCGGGGTCGGAGTCGGGGTAGAGATAACTACGGTATTCGTTGTTGTTCCCGTTTGTGTAGTAGTTGAAACTGCCGTTATATCAGAATAAAGATAAGGCACTTCGGCAACGGGTGAGCCGTCTCTCAGGTCGATAATAAAATCCACAGGAGTAAGACCGTAGCTCAGGATATATTTCGTCCCCATCTTCTCGATCTCAGAGTTATCCATAATGTCATAGAAATCAGCAGAAGAAGCAACAATATTAGTGACAGCCTTGTCATAAAGAACTTCGGCAGAACTGAGATTCAATGTCTTCATTCTGTTCTCCGTCCTGGTCGCTTCAGCCTGTTCGATCTTATCATCAAGGTCCCCAAGTTTTATCCAGGCCGGTCTTATCAGATACCAGCAGAAAAGCGCTACTACAGCGACATATACAACTATTCCTATAGTTCTTTTATCTTGCGGTCTAAGGTTTGTATCGAATTTCATATCAGACTTCCTCCTCCGCTACAGTTTCAGCACGTGCTGCCAATGTGCATACAACATTGATCTGCCATATATTATTTCCTTTTTTATCACTTACAGAGGTATATCCCGTATAATCGATCCTCTCGAAGTTATCCATAGTCATGAGATCTGCTATAAACATGTTGATCTTCTCAACTTCTGTGGATTGTGCGGTTATGCTGAAGATTCCCGATGAGGCATCATAGGAGTTAAAGATTATCTTTACACTCTGCTTTTTGGCAGCATTTAAGATCACATTATTGATCTCTGAATCGGGTATCGGATAAGAATCGATATATTGGTGGAGAAGGTTAAGACCACCCTGTTTTCCTCCGACAGTTGTTATTACTTTAGATATCTCGCCATAACGCGTAACGTTAGCTACCGTCGTGGGATTACTGTTCTCATTCCTGAGCTGGGTCAACTGCTTGTTCTTGTAGGCAGCCAATCCCATAAGGCAAGCATAGACCATGACGAGGAACAGCATAATACCTGCAGCCGGCAATATGATCTTAAGAGCATTCTTTTTCTTGATGAATTTATCGGCACTCTTCTTATTTGCCGTCATGATATCGAGTCTGGGCTCTACCATTCTCTTTAACCCGGCTACAGGATAAACAAAGTAAGGGAACATCCTTCCGTCTTTTGTCTTTACATAACTCGGACATGAAACGGAGGACAGCGTTATGTTGCTGTCATAAGAAAGGATATCATTAGAAAGCATCGAAACCTGCTGGTCTCCAAGACCGGCAAACTGGATCTCTTCGATAACATCCTTGAGCTGCTGAGCTGAAGCGAACTGACGGATCTCTGAAATCGCTCCGAAGATTTCCTTTGCGAAATCCGGCGTACCGGGCTGCGTGAAGACTCTCTTAGTTGAATGGTAGAAATACTGTCCTTGTGAGAAGAAGATCGTAACCAGTGATGTACCATCCAGGATCATGTAAACGACAGTCTTATTACGGGTGGCATTCTTAAGAAGAACAATAGCCAGATTGACACCGTCATGGATATCGATAAGCTTAATGCCGGCTTTATTGAATATCTCTGTATAAGTATTAACAAACTGAGCATCACAGGTCTCTGCAATGACTTTCTGCTGCTTCTTCTTGGTATCTTTTTCGAGCATATACCAGGCAGTAACAGGCTTTGCGAGTCTGCCGTCTTTTGTCTCACGCTGAACATACTCGGTGACCTTTTTTTCCGGCATTACCGGCATATCAATGATGCTCGCACGGAGCTGCGGCGAATTCAGAATGAGGGTAACCTCGCTCTTGGGAAGCTTATTTATCTTCCAGCATTCCGTAATCGCTGCGACCAGCGCATTCTCATCCATTACAACGCCGTTGAGCACGGCACCGTTAGGAACACCCACAGATACGAAGCGGTTTACTTTGGCACCGTCCCTGGTACCTGAACCTACTACTATCTGAATGTTCGTATTAGACAGAAAAACAGTAACAGACATATGCTTTCTTACCTTTCTTATGTTCCTGCGCCAATCGTCGAATAAGAGTTATAGATAGGCTGGATTACAGAAATAATTACAAACCCGACAATAACCGCCATAACAACGATCATAACCGGCTCGATATAAGAGGTTAATTTGACTAAGGCCTGTCTGGAGTAGAAATCCAGATCGTTCGCAACGGATTCGAGCATCGGCGCGAGCATACCGGTCTCCTCACCGATCTTGATCGATGAAGGAAGCTTGCTTACAAATCCGTTTACATCCCTGATCGCATCGGATACAGAACTGCCTCCCGAGACCTTTTTCAATACTTCATCGAACTGAGCTTCTATATATGCGTTTCCGATCGTACTCTTGGCAATATCAATGCAGTTATAGATCGGAATACCGCCTGCATAAAGCGAACTGAGAGTCCTTGCGAATCTTGCGGAATAAATGACCTTTGTGAGCTTTCCCCATTTCCCTATCGTCTTGAACTTATCTATCTGATAATGAACAGCAGGAAGTCTTATTATCATTTTTCCGAAGATAACCACGAGAGCAGCAACTATCAGGATAATGTACCATTTTGTAGCTACAAAATCCGAAATAGCCATAAGGATCCTTGTAGTGATCGGTAATGATTCCATGCCTGCGAAGAGTTCCTCAAACTGCGGCAGTACGTATCCGAACAGTATTGCAACGACTGCAACGATCAGAACTGAAAGGATCTTAGGATACGTCAGCGAGCTCTTGACCTGTTGCTCCAGTTCATTCTCACCCTGATAGTGTTCTGCCAGACGGAGAGCCGTGCTGTCGATATTACCGGTCTGCTCGGTTGCCTTCATCATGAACACGAAAAGTGACGGGAAAGCAGGATCCAGTTCCTCCATGGCCGTTGATAATGAAATACCCTGAACGATCCTGTCACGGAGTCTTAAGTAAAGATCTCTCTGATATGTATCGATCGCCTCATCATGGGCAATGATCTCAAGCGTCTTAACAAGTGATACGCCGGCCTTGGTAAGAGTTCCGAGCTGTCTGGCGAAATCAGCAAGCTGGGCTTTCTTTAACGGTTTTATGGCAATCCTTCTGACTACCGGAACAGCTTCAAGAAGCGTCAGACCTTCATCATGAAAACGCTTCTGCAAAGATGCATCATCAAACGCATCCGTACGTCCCTTTACGATCTTGCCGTTCTGGTCCTGAGCCTTATATTTATATTCAGGCATATGACTCTTCCTTTCTACCGGTTATTCAGATTCGTACTTCAATACGTCAAAAGAGTACTTTACATCCCATCTGCCCATCATCTGATAATCTAATCCGTCTTCAGATTTTTCATCATCATAAATATCGGCAGTATATGAAACTGTATAAGAACCTTTTTTGTACTCGAATCTTAAAGGGATGTTCTCTTTCTCATCCCATGCATACAGGAACACCTGTCCATTATGCGTAGATATATCCGCAATGATCAATGCAGCACCGTCAGCTAGTCCTGTCGGATCGGAAGGATCAAAAATAGATTGGTTACCGCCATAATACTGTGTTCCGACAAACTTCAGGGCGGTCCTGATATCCTTAGCCTCGCGGAAGACTTTCCGGGCATTGGTAGTAATGACCGTTGTAACGATTCCAAAGATAACTGCAGCGGTGATTATGACCAGTTCAATGGCATAACGCCTCAGCCAGTCGCCGATGCGCCTTCTGTAGAAAACGGTCTCCTGACGCTTATTTCTCTTAATGTTGTCAGTGTCTGCCAAAACACCCTCCAAAACACTTAATTCATTATATTTGCGGACCTTTTGACTCTTATGATTTTATCACAAAAGGGCCTTATTATTCTTTAAATCAACTGACCACAGGACAGATCGATGTCTTCTCCCCGTCAGTCATGGGAACGATACCTTTCTTATCATTGTAAGTAATCATACCTTCTCCCGTAAAACTGTTGGGACAGATCAGTAATTCGGCGCTGCCGTCTTCCGTGATCAAATTAATAATATTCAAAGAATAAACAATATAAGCATCCTTCTTTTTGCCGTAGGAGTCATATTCCCCATCAACATAAGTTATCCTCAGCTGCAAAGGCGGATCTATCATATAGTTACTTATGCCGCTGGAACTCTGTCCGGAATAGCTTTCGGAGCTGCTGTATACAGCGGCATTGACAGTTATGCTCTTCTTAGTAACAGTCTTGGGATTATCGTTTACATTTAAGTAAACAACATCCTCAGTAATGACATCAACGGTATACGACCGGTTGCCGATATTGACTGTGTCGTCCTGTGACTTAGACGCGAGTATGTCTAACAAGTTCATTCCGCCGGTATTATTGCTTAACTGAAGTTCCTTAACCAGAAAATCGTCATTCAGGATTAGCTCTTTATCAGGCGTTGTGGAAGATCCCTTGTAAAGATGGATCTGATAGTAAACGTGATTACCGGATCCCGTCAGGTTATCGCCTTCAAGAGTAGCTGCCCATGAGAGCTCTCCGGTAGTCTTGTCAAATTCAAAGAACTCTATACCTAATCCATCCTCGATAGCAGGGAGATAGACTGTGTCGATCGTCGCGCCGGTATATCCGTCGTAATAACCTACCAGACTCGTATTTCTCCTGTAATCATAATTTCTCCTGGGAACGACATCACAGCCGTCCAGAGCCGTGGAATTCCATCCCGATTCAGATTGCAGGCTGTAAAAGACCGAAAGACATCTTGCCGAATAATGGCATATCATATGCGCATCAAAAGCTTTCTCCACATCCAGTTCTATCGTTATAGTACCTGAGAAGATACTTGCGTCTTTTGACACTGTAGCATTCTTGAAAAAAGGTTCTATTAGTTCCCTGACCAGAAGGCTCTCGGCACTGTCAGCCGAGGCAGGATTATAAGTCAGACAGGCTCTCATATGCTTTGACTGGTTTGGCTGGGCTTTATTCTTAACATCTTCGGTATCAATTCCGTTTTTATCAAAAGCAATAAATTCGGTCTTATCAACAAATGAGGTATTTGAAACAGAATCGCTGGATTCATTGGAATTCGCAGTCAGAGCCGTACAGTTATCAATAACATCAACTTCATATTCATCGTCAGATTCGATCCATTTATCAATTGTGTCGCCCTTTTCTTTCTGTAAAAGCGAGGTCTGCACCGCCTGGAAGATTATCTCGGCAAAACCCTCATTCTGCGTGAATTTGGATCTCTTCATATATCCGACAGCAGAACCGACACCTGCAGCTGCCAGGATAGCAAGAACGGAAAGCACAACAATCAGTTCAACGAGTGTGAAACCCGCTTCCTTCTTATTCTTTCTTCTGCTGTTACAATATGCGCTTTCTGCCATTATCTCTGATGCTCCTTAGCACCTCTGCTTAAGATCGAGAAAACTACGAAAATGTATAATTTTCCTTATATTTATTTTAAGATTGGCTATATAAGGTGTCAAATTACCTTTTTGTTAATAAGTTAAATTTTTTAAGAACATCGCAAACCGGCATTTATAAGCTACCTTTAACCGGCTTTAAGAGATGAAAACAGGCTCTGTAACATTGTTACAAAGCCCGTATTTTAGCGGTTTTTTGCGTTTTTTACTCAGATTGTGAAGCTGAATGCCTTCCTGCCTGTCAGCTTCTCCGTGAGTTCATCAGGCTGTCCGAATCCGATGTAAACATTTACCTTTCCTTCCGGCATGACCCTCTCGCCTGCATCATTTACGACCTTGAAGCTCTCAGATGGAACAGAAATCTCAACTTCGGCCGTCTCTCCTGCCGCGAGCGTTACTCTCTTAAATGCAACAAGTCTCGTATTCCTGACTTCATTGGGATCTTCTGCCTTCAGATATACCTGAACGACCTCAGAAACAGCAGTATCGCCTGTATTGCTGAGACCTGCCTTGACCGTAATGCCTGAATTCTTAGGATCATCACCAAGGATCTCTGCAGAAGTAATATCAATATTTCCGTAAGTAAGGCCGTATCCGAACGGATAAAGAGGCTCTGTCTCAAGATAACGGTATGTTCTTCCCTTCATGGAATAATCTTCAAAGGCAGGAAGGTCTTCCGTGTTCTTATAGAAAGTAACAGGAAGCTTTCCTGAAGGATTTACTTTTCCGAAGATAATGTCACCTATGGACTGACCGCCTCTAGCACCCGGATACCAGGCCTGAAGCACAGCGGATGACTTATCGTTAAGAACGCTGAGATCCATAGCCGAACCTGCCATTACTACAGTGATGAAAGGCTTGCCGGATGCGATGACCGTGTCGATCAGTTTTCGCTGTGTCTTGGGGAATAAAAGATCCGGCTTGTCGCCTGACTTATACTGGTTGCCCTCGTCGCCCTCTTCACCTTCGAGATTTTCATTAAGACCAATAACCAGAACGACAAGATCAGCCCTGTTCATGACGGCCTTTGCTTCAGCGATCCTGTGATAATCGCGTGACAGATTATCGGGCTTTGTAAGGCTCAAGTCACAGCCCTCGGAGTAAAGGATCCTTACGTCCTCTCCTGCGGCGTTCCTGATGCCCTCTAAGGCCGTGATGTACTCAGATGATGTTCCATAGTAGTTACCGACGAGGCACGCTCTGGAATCGGCGTTAGGACCGATTACGGCTATTACCTTTTTACCATTCGGATCAAGAGGAAGGATGCCGTCATTCTTGAGAAGTACGATGCTCTCGTCTGAAGCTCTTTTGGCTACTGCGAGGTTTTCCTTCGTCTCGACATCAAGATAAGTGAGACCGTCGAATTCGGTCTCATCGAACATGCCGAGAATGAATCTAGTAGTAAAGAGCCTTACGGCAGCAGTCCTGATGTCTTCTTCTGTTACGAGACCCTTGTTATAAGCGCTCATAAGATGGATATATGTGCATCCGCAGTTGAGATCGCAACCCTTCTTGAGAGCGAGCGCAGCGCTCTCTTCAACTGTCTTGGTTACTTTGTGATTCTCATGGAAATCCCTGATGGCCCAGCAGTCTGATACGATATGACCTTCAAATCCCCACTTATCACGTATGATGTCCTTGAGATAAGAATGCCCGCAGCAGGGTTCGCCGTTAGTCCTGTTATATGCGCCCATTACTGACTCTACCTTAGCTTCCCTGACACAGGCTTCAAATGCGGGAAGATATGTCTCATTGAGATCCTTATCGGAACATGTCGCATTGAACTGGTGTCTTACTGCCTCAGGGCCTGAATGTACAACGAAATGCTTAGCGCATGCAGCAGTCTTCATGTATTCGCCGTCACCCTGAAGGCCTTCTATGAAAGGTACTGCGAGTTTCGAGATAAGGCACGGATCTTCTCCGTAAGTCTCCTGTCCTCTGCCCCACCTGGGATCTCTGAAAAGGTTTACGTTAGGTGACCAGAATGTAAGTCCCTTATAGATATCGCGGTCTTCCTGAGCCTTATATTCATTATATTTTGCACGTCCCTCATTTCCGCAGACTTCGCCTACTTCACCGAGGAGTTCCGTATCAAAAGTGGCACCCAGACCGATTGCCTGAGGGAAGCTCGTTGCCGTTCCTGCTCTGGCAACTCCGTGCAGGGTCTCATTCCACCAGTTATACTCGGGAATGCCTAATCTATCTATCGCAGGAGAATCGTATCTCAACTGCGAAGCAGCCTCTTCAACTGTCATCTTTGCAACAAGTTCTTCAGCTCTCTTAACGGCTTGTTCTCTGTTCATGGCGTGATATCTCCTGTCAGATTATTAGTTTTATACTGATTATTATAATAGTTTTTTGCAACACATCTTGTCACGGATCTTACTATTATTTTACCGATTTTGCTATTTTCTCCTTGAAAATGTAAAACCCAGCCTTTAGAATTGTAACATTGACGTCTAAGGATGGGGAACTTAATGCAATTCAACGATAATTCGGTACCGGGAAAGTATCAGCAACCTATCGGCAGTTTTGCCGGAAGGATCGTCAGCAATGACGTCGAAGAAGTTGATTTTCTCCCCGGCGCAAATATGCGTATATGGTATAACAACCGCTCGGAAGATTATCCGGTCCACAGGCACAGCTGCCTCGAGATCACCATTCCGATTGAGAAGTCCTATACATACATCTTTGATGACAGAACGATAATCCTTAAGGAAAAAGAGATCCTCATCGTACCTCCCGATATGCTTCATAAGATCGCGGGAACCAGATCAGGCATAAGGTTTATCTATCTCTTCAATGTGGACTTCCTTAGGGGACTTTTCGACTACGATGAATTCCAGAAGCTTATCAAAGAGCCTATGCTCATAACACCCGAAACCCATCCGGATGTTTACAGTCTTATCTTCGAGAGGTTCATGGAGATTAATGACCTTTATTTCTTCTTCTCTACGACTGTAAAAGAGATATCGATCTTCTCAAAGCTCATGGATGTCTTCGGAATGCTCATGGAAAAGGATTATTCCGACAGCCTCGTAAACATTCAGAATGACAAACAGCGAGAGGTCTATATCAAGTTCAAGTCGCTTGCAGAATGGCTCGCCATGCACAGTTCAGAGAATGTCTCAATGGACGAAGCTGCTACGCATGTCGGTTATTCGAAGTTCCATTTCGCAAGGCTCTTCAAGGAATATACCGGCATGACCTTCAACGATTATCAGACTACATTAAAGCTTAAGGAAGTTGAAAGGAAGCTGGCCGACACAGATCTGCAGATAAGCGATATAGCAATGTCTTGCGGCTTCAATAACCTTACTTCATTGAGCCGCTGCTTCAAAAAGCAGTATGGGTGCTCCCCTTCACAGTTCAGGAACAGGATCAGAAGGTCAAAGAAAAAGTCCTGATAATATTCTTTTCTGATTAACATACCGGTCATTTACGGCCGGTCTTTTTTTGCATAAAAAAGCTGCGTCTTTGAGGAGGCAAATGTTCAAAGACGCAGCGTATTGTTTTGTAGATTGTCTCAGCTAAAAGCTGAATTCCGTAACACGGAAGGTATAAGTCTTATGACTTGACACCGCCCAATGCAACACCTTCAACGATGTATCTGGAGAGGAATGCATATACGACGATAAGCGGAAGGACTGTAATGAAGAGTCCCAAGTATACCGAACCGTACTCCTTCTTATAGATATCACCGTTAAGCAAGCTGACCATTACAGGGAGAGTCTTCTTGTTCTTATCCGTTAAGAGGATGAGAGGCATGAAGAGGTTGTTCCAAGAACCAACGTAACCGAAGATTGCCTGTGTAGCAATAGCGGGCTTCATGAGAGGAACAACGATCTGGTTGAAGATCCTGAACTCGCCTGCACCGTCGATTCTTGCAGACTGTACGATCTCCATTGAGAGGGAAGCCTGCAGATACTGTCTCATGAAGAATACCGTCATAGGAACAGCGATCGAAGGGATGATAAGCATTGAGAGCTTATTTGTAAGACCGAGCTTGTAAACCATCTGATAGAAACCGATCGTAGTAACTGTTGTCGGGATCATCATGATAGCAATGATCATTGAACTGAATGCTTCTCTGAGCTTCCACTCATAAGCTGTAATAGCATAAGCGGTAAGTGATGAGAAGTAAACGTTAAGAATAGTACTGCATGTAGCAACAATAAAGGAATTCAGGAAGCCCGTCATAGGGTGGAAGTCTTTACTGTTGATGATGTACCAGTTTCTGGAGAGGTTCTGGAAAGGATGAGCTGACCAGAGTGTAAGAGTGCTCTGCTGAATCTCAAAAGTACTCTTAAAAGAGTTCGCGAACATCATAACGAACGGGAATAATGTCATGATCGAAAAGAAGACACATACAATGTAAATGACAACTTTAAGACCGGTATCATTTTTCCTGATAGAAGATGCTTTTACTGTATTATCACTCATATCTACTCACCTCAATAACCTTTCCTTAAAGCCTTAAGCTCCTGCTTTCTGAGCTTCTTGAGCTTAGCTTCATCCTTGTCTCTAAGGATATAGAACAAGATAGAAGAAAGAGCAACGATAACTATGAACAAGATAACGCTGGCAGCAGCTGCTCTGTTATACATGTAGCTTCCTGCGAAAGCCTGGTTACGAATATACATATTCGTTGTGAGACCTGCGTTATTACATCTTGTACTAATGTAAAGCTGCGGGATATCGAACATATTAAGACCGCCGATAAGGGATGTTACGAGTACGAACAACATGATCTGACGGATACAGGGAATCGTAACTCTGAAGAAAGTCTGGACTCTGTTTGCACCATCGATCTCAGCAGCCTCGAAAATTTCAGGGCTGATACCGATAACACCGGCGGTGAGGTTAACCATCGTATGGCCATACCACTGGAAGAACTGAATGAACGCGATGATCAATTTTACCGGCCATTCATTTGACTCGAAGTTGTAAGCCTCGGCTCTGCCAAATGAAAGAAGAATATCATTAACGGCGCCCTTAGGATAACCAAACAATTTTGTGAACAAGATAGCAACCGTAGCTGCTGTAATAATATTAGGCATGTAGAAAAGGATCTTGAAAAGGCCTGTTCCCTTAACCTTGGATCTTCTGTCTGTAAACCAAGCAGTAAACAGGAGAGCAAATCCGATCTGGGGAATAAAGTTCATGATCCAGATAATCCAAGTATTTCCGAATGCCTTATGGAAAGTCTTGGATGTAAGAACATCCGTAAAATTTTCGAATAAGTTCTTACCTACGGAAGGAAGGAAATGCCAGGAAGTATTACCTGCACCCTTCAGATCTGTAAATCCGATTATAAGAGTATAAAGAACCGGATAAAGGGTAAAAATGCAGAAAGTAAGGATAAACGGAATTGAGAAAATATATCCGAACTTTGCATAATCGACTAGCTTTTTGTTTCTCATTAAAATTCAGCCTCCTCTAAGTTTTAAAAAGCGGCAGGGTAAATACCGATCTACCCTGCCGCCACAGCATTCAAATACTAGATGCTATTAGAAAGAGAGGTTATCTGTTACGTTTGTCTTGAAAGCATCCATAGCAGCGTCTCTGTCGAGGTTGCCCTGAGCATACTGGTTAGCTGCGTCTGTGAAGTAGCTGTTGATTGTCTCATCATACTGAGTCATAGCCTTAGCAGAAGCATACTTGTTACCATCGATGAATGCAGGGAATACGTTCTGACCACCGCAGAAATCAAGAGATCCGTCGGACTTAGCCATAACTGTAGCAGAAGCTACTGTATCCTTAGCGCCGTTGCCCATCTTGTCGTTAGCCCAGAGATACTGGAGACCAGTCTCAGATGTGTCAAGAGTGATCCACTCGATGATTGTAGCTACAGCTTCCTTGTTGTCTGTATCCTTGTTTCCAAGAACCCATGTGCCGCCCCAGAAGAAGCCAACCGGCGGAGCGCAAACTCTCCAGTCACCGTATGTTCCTTCGCCAGCCTGTGTGCCGCCGCAGTTACCGATCATAACGTAGTTGATAAGCCAAGCAGGTCCGAAGAATGCGAATACCTTCTGAGCGCCCTCGCCCTTCATGTCTGCATACCAAGCCTCTGTCCAAGCTGTTGTGTCGTTTGACCAACCATTGTCCTTGAGCTGCTTAGCGATATCAAAGTAAGCATCTCTCTTAGGGTCTACGTTGAGCTGACCATTAACGATCCAAGCTGTATCAGCTGACTTCTCGCAAGCATTCCAAACGTCTCCGCCACCGGAAACTGCTGCATAGCCCTTTTCCTTGAGCTTAGCTGCTGCTTCAAAGAAAGTATCCCATGAACCTGAACCAGCGCCTACGATCTTCTCGATCTCAGCAGGATCAGATGTACCGAATGTATCTTCAGCGATAGAAGCGCTGTAGATCATTGCACAACCAGTTGCCTGATAACCAAGAGCAACGAGGTCGCCGCCACGAGTACCAACTTCGATTGTGTAACCAGCAATACCAGCATCAGCGATCTTTGTATCTACATCGATACCGAGATCCTTGTAAGGTGCTGCGAACTGAGCCATATCACCCTGAGAATACTTGAGGATGAAAGCTGCCTCTGCTGCATACATATCAGGAGCTGTGTCGCCACCAGCTACGAGAGCTGCGTCGAGAGCCTGCTGATAAGCACCACCGTCTGTAGCGATGATTGTACAATCGAATGTGTACTTCTCACCGAAATCAGGGTTCTGAGAGATGTAGTAAGCAACCATGTTAGGAATCTCGTCTGTGAATGACCACAGATTTACATGCTCAGCACCTGTACCATAGGACTTAACATTAGACTCTGTCTCTGTCTCATCATCTCCACCGGGAGCCTGTGTAGCCTCGGTAGCCTCTGTTTCACCACCTGCTGTTGTGCTAACCGGAGCATCTGTAGGCTGTGTTGTACAACCAGCTGCAACTGCTGCAACCATTGCTACGGAAAGAACACTGGCAATAACCTTTTTCATAAAGTTTCCTCCTTAATGAATTTGTTCGGGGCCTTTTCGCCCTTCTACAGTGTAAATTTTAGTCAAAGACGCAATCCGTTTCTCCACATTTCTTGCTACAATTTGACCATAAGTATACATTTCTTGCTTTTTTTGACTATTTTGTACATTTTTTGCTTTTCTAAAGGTTAAATTGCATAAATTCTTGAGAATAGCTTGCCGTTTTCGACAAGGCTTCAGCTTCCCACTTGTGCAAAACGCAAAAATTCGCTCTGTGTGAATTAATATGTTATTATGTCGTTTGTTTATTATATAGAACTAATTGGAGATCAGTATGCCTTCGTCATTCTTTAATCCTAAAAGTGCCGGAACCCGATTCCTGACCAATATAGCCAATCTTATTATTGTTAATCTGATCTTTATGCTGAGCTGCATCCCGATCTTTACGATCGGAGCGGCAGTTACGTCTTTATACAGGATCACGATTGCGATCCTCGCCGGTGATAACCCCGCAATACTGAAGGACTACTTCAGATGTTTCAAGGAGAATTTTCTCAAGGCTACCGGATTACAGTTCCTCTACATTGCTCTTGCCGCATTCTTTGTATTCGAAGTCTACATGATCCGTACCATGCTCGATGCGCAGTTCCAGTGGACAGCCTTCTTCCCCTACTTCTTCCTGATCATGATCGTCGCTTCTTCTTTCTACTCTTTCCCGCTGCTGGCCTGGTTCCATGAGACATTTAAGCAGCTTCTCAAGAATTCACTTCTCATAGCTGTTACGAATCTTCCTATTACAATAATGTATATAGTAATTTCAGCAGGTTTGGCTTTCCTGATCTACCAGTTCACTACTACCACATTGAGCATAATGGTATTCATGGGATTCTCCACCCTGGCTCTTTTCTACTCATTATTCTTAAAGAAGATCTTCGAAAAACTCGGTGCGGTTATCTCTTTCAAGGAAACCGAAGATACAGATAAGATGTGATAACTTCGGCCGGAAAAACTAAGAATCCTGTTCTTACATGTCGGGAAATAAGCCTTTTTCCTAAAACTATATCGGAAACTAATGAAAAACCTCTGTCTCCGACAAATAAACAGGATTCTTTTCTGAGAGACGCATTTCCCGGAATATTAAGATAAATACAAAAGCGGCTGCCCAACCAATGGACAGCCGCTAATAGACTCAACTGAACTAAAGATCAGAGAGATGCTTTGATCTGGTTGTAGATTCCTTCTGCGTCAAGCTGGAACTCCTTCATGAGTGCGCCGGCCGGACCGCTCTTACCGAATCTGTCATAGACACCGATCTTCTTAACCTTAACAGGATAATTCTCGGACAATACGTCGCAGACTGCGCTTCCGAGACCACCGATAACGGAGTGCTCCTCTACTGTGAAGACTCTGTTTGTCTTCTTGGCGAACTCAAGGATCGTATCCTGATCGATAGGCTTAACCGTGTGAACGTTAACAACTGCTGCGTTGATTCCGTCAGCTGCGAGCTTCTCAGCTGCGCCGAGTGCTTCGGCTACGCAGACACCGTTAGCAAAGATGACCATGTCAGTGCCGTCCTTAACAACAACTGCCTTGCCTACTTCGAATTTGTAGTCAGGTCTGTCGTTGATTACCGGAACAGCAGCTCTGCCAAATCTCATGTAGAAGGGACCCTCAGTCTCAGCAGCTGCCATAACAGCAGCTTTTGCCTCGATGTCGTCGGACGGAACGATAACTGTCATGCCGGGGATCGTTCTCATAAGAGCAACGTCCTCTAAGCACTGGTGGGAAGCACCGTCCTCACCTACCGTGATACCTGCATGTGTAGCGCCGATCTTAACGTTGAGGTGGGGATAACCTATTGAGTTTCTTACCTGCTCAAAGTTTCTTCCTGCAGCAAACATTGCGAAAGAAGAAACGAACGGGATCTTGCCGCAGGTGGAAAGACCTGCCGCGATGCCTGTCATGTTTGCTTCTGCGATACCGCAGTCGATATGACGTTCGGGGAATTCCTTCTTGAATGTGGAAGTCTTTGTTGCGCCTGCGAGGTCAGCATCAAGAACTACAACGTTGGGGTTCTTCTTACCGAGCTCTACAAGTGCGTTACCATAACTTTCGCGTGTAGCGATCTTCTTTACTTCTCCGTCTGCCATAATCATGCCTCTCCTATCTTTGCAATCTGTTCGTCAAGCTCTTTGATAGCCTGCTCGTACTCTTCGTCGTTAGGAGCCTTGCCATGCCAGCCGGCCTGGTTTTCCATGTAGGAAACGCCCTTACCCTTAGTTGTCTTCATGATGATAGCCGTAGGCTGACCCTTGCATTCCTTTGCCTTGGCAAAAGCATCTCTGATCTGGTCGAAATCATGACCGTCGATGCAGATTACGTTGAAGTTGAATGCTTCAAGCTTCTTGTCGATCGGATAGGGTGAGCAAACGTCATCGATCTTACCGTCGATCTGAAGTCCGTTGTTGTCGATAATTACAGTTAGGTTATCGATCTTCTTTGCGCCTGCGAACATGAATGCTTCCCAGATCTGGCCTTCCTGGAGCTCGCCGTCGCCCGTAAGAGTATAAACTCTGTAAGAATCGCCGTTGAGCTTAGCTGCGAGAGCCATACCTACTGCCGTGGAAACGCCCTGGCCAAGTGAACCTGTGCTCATGTCAACGCCGGGAGTCTCTGTCATGCAGGGGTGACCCTGGAGATAGGAACCAAGCTTACGAAGTGTTGTGAGGTCTTCAACCGGGAAGAACCCTCTGTTAGCGAGTGTCGAATAAAGGCCCGGAGCCGTGTGACCCTTGGAGAGAACGAATCTGTCTCTGTTAGGATCCTTAGGATTCTTGGGATCGATATTCATCTCTTCGAAATAAAGATATGTGAACATATCTGCTGCGGAAAGCGATCCGCCCGGATGACCGGACTTTGCACTGTGAACAGCAGTAACGATGCCCTTACGGACATTAGCTGCTGTAAGTTGGAGTTCTTTGTTTGTCATTTAAGAAATACCCTTTTTCTATAGATTTTTTCTTTCATAGGTCAGCCTGACCTACGAGAGATCAGGCTGCCATTTTATTATACAGAACCGTATCAGTTGAAAGGAGCGTTGAAAGGATTCTCCTTCGGATATCTGTCGCCTGCGGGCTTGTTGTAGCCGATGTCGCAAGGGCAGATGCCGAGATATGTGAAGAGGTTGTAGAGAGCCTTTCCATAGTGACCGAAAGCAACTGCGCCGTGATGAGGGAAGTTCTTCTCGATAAGGAAGTATCTGTAGAATCTGCCCATTTCCTTGATAGCGAATACGCCTGTGCCGCCGAAAGACTTTGTAGCAACAGGGAGAACCTCACCCTCTGCAACATAAGCTCTGATCTGTCCGTCAGATGTGGACTGCAGTCTGTAGAATGTGATGTCGCCCGGAACGATGTCGCCCTCGAGTGTACCGTTGGTAACTTCTACAGGAAGAGCTCTTGCCATGATCATCTGGTTCTTCATCTCGCAGAAAGCAAGCTTCTTGGAGCATGTGTTACCGCAGTGGAAGCCCATGAATGTATCTGTGAACTTATAATCGAACTTGCCAGCAATGGACTCATCGTACATGTCGTGAGGTACGGAGTTGTTGATGTCGAGGAGAGTAACGATATCTTCGGAAATAACATATCCGAGGTACTCAGAAAGACATCCATAGATATCAACTTCGCAGGATACCGGGATACCCATACCTGTAAGACGGCTGTTTACATAGCAGGGAACGAACTTGAACTGTGTCTGGAATGCAGGCCAGCACTTACCGGCGATTGCAACATACTTCTTTGAACCCTTATGAGCCTCAACCCAGTCAAGGAGTGTGAGCTCATACTGAGCGAGCTTCTCGAGGATCTCAGGCTTCTTATTGCCTGCGCCAAGCTCTGCTTCCATCTCTGCAACCTTTGCAGGGATTCTCTCGTCACCTTCATGATTCTTGAAAGCTTCGAAAAGGTCGAGCTCGGAGTTCTCCTCAATCTCAACGCCCATTCTGTACAAAGGCTCGATGGGAGCGTTGCATGCGAAGAAGTTCTGCGGACGGGGACCGAAAGAAATGATCTTGAGATTCTTCATAGCGTCGAGAGCACGAGCTACGGGGATAAACTCGTTGATCATATCAGCGCACTCTTCTGCGTTTCCGACAGGATACTCAGGAATGTAAGCGTTTACGCCACGGATCTTGAGGTTGTAAGAAGCATTGAGCATACCGCAGTAAGCGTCGCCTCTGCCGCCAACGAGATCATTCTGTGATTCTTCTGCAGCTGCGCAGAACATAACGGGGCCGCCCCACTGCTGAGCGAGCATTGTCTCGGAGATCTCAGGTCCGAAGTTGCCGAGGTATACGCAAAGAGCATTGCAGCCTGCAGCCTTGATATCAGCCAAGGCCTGCTGCATATGGATCTCAGACTCAACGATGCAGATAGGGCACTCATAGATGTCATCTGCACCATACTTTTCGGTATAAGCCTTAACAAGAGCCTTTCTTCTGTTTACGGAAAGTGATTCCGGGAAGCAGTCACGGGATACTGCTACGATAGCGAGCTTAACGTCGGGTGCGTTAAAT
>JAZSFQ010000044.1:0-8344 GCA_045532275.1 Saccharofermentans sp.
GGACCGAGCTGAAGGATGAATTCCTTTATAAGCGGAAGGGCTTCCCAGGGATACTTCTTGTCTTCCAGGATAGGAGCGGCAAGGGTATGTGTTAAATCGATAAGGTCTTTTGTTTCTAACATGTATTTTGTCCTTTCTGCCCGCAGGCAATAAATAACTGATTAATTGACCGAATAGACAGTTACGGAAATGGTCTCCGGCAATTGTCTCTCGACACGGAAATACACATTTCCGTCCTTACTTGATATCGTAACAGGAAGCTCGACTACGCCCGAATCGCCGGCGGTAAGCTGCGAGTAATCGATCTTAGCGATAATGTCATCCGCAGTCATGGAATTCAGGGTTCCGGCACGTCCTACGATCTCAAGGTCTACTGTCTTGATGGGATAGGATACATCCATGTTTTCAGGAAGCATCTCAGTCTGGTCGTACTGGATCGGTACCGTAATGTTCTTAGTAACAACAGGGTTGGTATTGATCTGAATATAGATCCAGAGCGAGAGCGACAATAATATCGATATGATGAGGAAAACTATCCTCGTAGGTGTACCGACACGCTGGGAATTTGAAGTCTGGTCAGCCGCCCTTGTCCTGATCGAGATCGGTACGGAAGATTCGCCGGCAGCCTCCGCCTGTGTCTTCGCTGCAACTGTTCCCGAAGGAGCAGATGACTTGTTCTTAGAAGTCTTACCGACTTCATCCTGAGTCAGCAGGTCCTTATCTTCAGCAGGTTTACCGTGGAATCTGTCAAAGAACCTGCCAATAAAGGTCTTCTGTTCTCCGCCATATTCCTTAAGGCCTAACAGATAAGAGAGATTTGCTTCGAGTTCTCTTGCCGTCTTCATCTCGAAAAGTCTTCCGTTAACGGCTATAGATGTCCTCCCTCTCTCCTCGGATACGACTACGGCAACGGTATCACCCATCTCACTGGCGCCGACAGCGGCTCTGTGGCGCGTTCCGGTACGCTCAAGAGAATGCATGGTAACCGAGAGCGGGACATGACACCTTGCCGCGATAATCCTGCCGTCACGGATAAGCAGGCCGCCGTCATGCATAGGCGAACCCTTATAGAAAATGCTCTGCAGTACCGAACTCGTAACCTCGGAATCGAATGTGACTACATTTTCCTGGGAAAGAAGCTCGTCTAATCTAGTATGTCTCTCGATAAGGATCAGCGCGCCGGTATATGTCCTGGACATCTCCTTGCAGGCGGAACTTATCTCCTTGATAAACGTGTTGAGTTCTTCCTTCGTCATTACCGATTCGCTGTGCCTGAAAGGGCTTGTGGCACTTGATGTGCGGAGACCCACGGTCTCCAGAGCTCTTCTCAATTCAGGCTGGAATAATACAACGAACAGGATCGCGATGATATAGAGCATCCTGTTAAACAGGAACCCTACCATGTCCAGTCCGACCAGTCCGCAGAATGCAACGAAAGCAAGGATCAGAACGATACCCTTGATGAGCTGCCAGGCTCTTGTCTGCCTGATAAACATAAGAAGCGTATAGAAAAGGAATGTAACAAGAACTATATCGATAGCGTACCGGACAAAATCCCAGACACTGCCAAAGAAAAGCGTGCCTTTATCAAGACTGTTAAAAAGCTCGCCCAAAAACTCGAATATCTGGCTGATGAAAGATGTGGTAGACATCGACAATGTCCTTCTTCTCTGACGCTTATCTTATTTAGTATAACATAAGAAGAATAAATCAATGCTGTATTTTTGAAAGATAATCTTATATCGGGGATGATTCCGAAGAGTAAGTCTGTCTGGTCTGTTCGACCCTGTAGGCTTCATACTCGGAAGGCGTCATGCCCTTGTCAGAACCCTTAAGGAGCGACTCTAATAGGATGAACGCAACACAGTTGATCCTTATCTGAAGCCTGTCGCCGCTGCAGTCGATCTCGCCGTCGCCGTTACGGTCATAATCCTCTTCCACAAGGACCGAATCAAGAAAATAAGAACAGTCTGAAGGAGTTCTCCTGACATTGCCTCCGAAATCCTGAAGACTCAGGTTTTTCGTTTCCTTCATCTGGTTCATGGATGTGAAATTGTATTCGTAACTCTCGAAATAGACCACAGGGATCATTCTGTCATCAAAGACTTTGAAATCAGAGACATTCTTAGGCATTTCCTTGAATATATCACTGTTGCCGTCTTCATCCAGATCCGTCTTTATTCCGGACTCGTTGTAGTACAGGTCGAATCCGTAATTAGTATACAAAGTGTTGGCAAAGCAGACATCATATGCCTGATAGAGCTTTCTCCTCATCTCATATCTTTTGCCGGGAACAAGAGATTTATAACCGGAAGACGCATATATCTTGTCACCTGAATACAGGCTGTCAACATCATACATTACATCTATGCTGTCCAGTTCATCACGGCTAAGCGACTGGCAGAACTGCTCTGCGCCCCTGAAATCATCAGTTCCGGCACCGAAAAAGACAAACCAGACATCATAGCCGACGTTCTTATAATCCTTGAACGCCATGAGTGCGGTCAGAAGGCATGCTGTACCGGATGCGTTGTCAGAAATACCGTCGAAGACATATTTTTCTTCACGAGTTTCTTCATATTCGTCCTCATCGTCGTCCTCATCGTCGTCTTCATCTTCATCCTCGTCGTCTTCGTCGTCATAATCCTCATCATAATCTTCGTCTTCATCGTCATATTCTTCCTCTTCATCGATATACTCGGGAAGAAGCGAAGCATCATAATGAGTGCCGATGACAGCGACTCTGTGTTCCAGTTCGAAAGATCCGTCGTCCCTCGCACAGTAAAAACCGGTTCCTGCGATCTTTACTATGTAATTCTTTGAACTTCCGCCGTCAGGACCCTGAAAGCTCTGGACTTCGGGCTGATAGCCGAGTTCCTTGAGTTTTTCCTCTATATAATCGCCCGTGCGGCTCTCACCTGAAGAATAAGCTCTTCTGTCAGGGAACTTTCCTGCAATCTCTCTTGCAATATCCGATCCGAAAGAACCGTAATCCGCAGGCTTGTCAGTGCCTTTGTCTTTTCCCTTGCAGGATGTCAGCATTAAAGGCTGCGCCATTACCGCGACACAGGAAACAACTGCTATTACCTTTTTGACAAAACTGCTTTTCATAACCCGGTATTATACACTAAGCTTCCCCGTCATTTGAGGCAATTGAAGGAGAGCCCGGGGTAATCTTCTTAAGTCTTTCCTCAAGGATCTCCAAAGCCTCGTCAGTTGAGGGATTCTTGATGACCCAGCTGCCCTTTCCGTCTTTTTCTTCATAACAGACCATCGGCTTATCCGATGATGAGCCTTTACGATATGATTCCTTAAGGGAATTCATTATCGCATTAAAACTAACGCCTTTGAGCTCAGTAGGAAGATTTAACTTAAGATAAATGGCTGCTATTGCTGTCCTTGCCTTATCTGGAACGGTCGCATAAAGACTTAATGCCAATGCCTCTCCCTCGGAATAGTTCATAAACCTGAAATATCCTTCAACAGCTTCGGAGAGTTCGCTCCCTAATCTGAGCAGGACAGGATTTTTTCTGTCAATGGCGGCCCTTGCGGCATAAACCCGGTTAAGGAATACCCGGATATCCGACAGGCTCGAATCTGACATGTCGATCAATGCGGTCAGGAGACCGAAATCCGACAGGAGTGCATATCTTATGATCTGCGCATATCCGTTTGGGATATATTTTTTCGGAACTGTCGAAAGATACTTGGGATCGACAAAGACCGCAGTCTGCGATACTTCCACAGAAGCAGTATTCTTGCGGCTGCCCGAATTAAGGAATGCCCTGTCAGAGCAGCATGTCTCAGCCATTGACGAGAGAGTCGTCGGAACAGCGATGTAACGGGACTTTCCAGTGTAAAGGGTAGCTGCGAACGAGGCTATGTCATGAACTGCCCCTCCTCCGAACGCTATTATCCAGTCATTACTGTTAAGGCCGAACTCCGTAAGTTCTTTTATAACGTTATTGACCTGCGAAAGGTTCTTATTTTGTTCGCCTTCATCAACAGTTATAAGGCATGTCTTAACATTCCTTTCAACAAACTGCTTCTCAAAAGCATTGTAATAGTATCCGCTGACCTGTCTGTCAGAGATGATCGCCGCTTTTATCTCCTGTCCTGTGAGATCTTTGTTGTCGTACTGCTCAAGAATATACCCGGCTACGAACTCCTCGGCTATACCGCTGCCGGTAAAGCATTCACAGCTCCGGTTGCAATCAAGTCTGTCCAAGCTTATAAGGCTCCTTTCACTCGCAAAGTCAATTTGTATATTAACACAAAAGTGCTAAAATATACGCTCAAGCGATTAATAAGATAAATAAATAGAGGTTAACTATGAAAATAAGAACCAGATTCGCACCCAGTCCCACGGGGTTTATGCATGTCGGCAATCTCCGCACCGCTCTTTATGAATACCTTACGGCCAAGCATGAAGGCGGAACTTTCGTCTTAAGGATCGAAGATACCGACCGTGAGCGCTATGTTGAGGGCGCGACTCAGGTAATATATGACACGATGAAGCTGGCCGGCCTTAAGCATGATGAAGGTCCTGACATCGGCGGCGAATATGGTCCCTACGTCCAGAGCGAAAGACTTTCTATGTATAAGCCCTACGCCGAGAAGCTCGTCGAAGAAGGAAAGGCATACAGATGCTTCTGCACCAAAGAGCGTCTTGAGGCTCTTAAGGAGAACGCTCCCGAAGGAACAGGCTACGACCGTCACTGCAGGGACCTCTCACCCGAAGATATCCAAAAGAATCTCGATGCCGGCATGCCCTATGTAATCCGCCAGAAGATGCCCCTTACGGGTTCGACTTCATACCATGACCTGGTTTACGGCGATATCACCTTCCCCAACGAAGATCTTGACGATCAGGTGCTGATAAAGACTGACGGCTTCCCTACTTATAACTTTGCCAATGTCATCGATGACCATACGATGGGTATTACGCATGTCGTAAGAGGAAGCGAATACCTTTCTTCCACGCCCAAGTACAATCTGCTCTATGAAGCTTTCGGCTGGGAGATCCCTACATATATCCATCTGCCGCTCATAATGGGCAAATCCGTTGACGAAGAAGGCAACGAAGTCATTTCCAAGCTTTCCAAGCGTCACGGTTCCACGGGTTTTATGGATCTTATCAACGAGGGTTATCTGCCTGAGGCCATCATTAACTATATCGCGCTCCTCGGCTGGGCACCAAAGGATACAAGAGAGATCTTCTCGCTTGATGAACTTATCGAAGCTTTCGACATTAACGGAATATCCAAGTCACCCGCAGTCTTCGACTACGACAAGCTCTCATGGGTAAACCAGGAGCATATCAAGGCTATGTCCGATGAGAAATTCCTTGAGCACGCGAAACCCTTTTATGATGAAGCCGGCGTTGATCCCTCATGCTATACGCTCCTCGCTGAACTCTTAAAGCCCAGGATCGCAAAGTTCAACGAGATCACGGAGAAGCTCTCGTTCATTAAGGAATACGGCGATTTCGAGCTTGAGCTTTTCGAACACAAGAAGAGCAAATCGACTCTGGAATCATCTAAGGTAATGCTCGAAAAGGCCATCCCCGTCCTCGAGAACCTGGACTGGGACAGAGAAGCTATTACTGAAGCAATGAAGACTCTGGCTGAGAGCCTTGAGGTAAAGAATTCCGTCGTTATGTGGCCTGTCAGGATCGCCGCAGCGGGAGTTGCCGTAACGCCCGGCGGTTGTTCCGAAGTCATGCTCCTCTTGGGAAAAGACGAGTCACTGAGAAGGATTAAATACGCATATTCAAGACTTTGATTTGGGAGAATTCGAAAAATGGCTGACAACAAGAATTTTATTGAGCAGATCATTGATGAGGAGTTGAAAGAAGGCGGAAGGGTCTACGGAAAAAAGATCCACACGAGATTCCCGCCCGAACCTAACGGCTACCTTCATATCGGTCATGCTAAGGCTCTGGAGATCGACTTCGGAACTGCCGAAGAATATAACGGCCTTTGCAATCTCAGAATGGACGATACGAACCCCACTAAAGAAGATGAGGAATTCGTTGATGCCATCAAGGAAGACATCAAGTGGCTTGGCCATGACTGGGATGACAGATTCTTCTACGCTTCAGAGTATTTCGAGAAGATGTATGAATTCGCGATCGAGCTTATCAACAAGGGCCTGGCTTATGTATGCGAACTTACTCCCGATCAGATGCGCGAGATGAGAGGCGACACAAAGACTCCTGCCGTTTCCCCTTACCGCGACAGACCGATCGAAGAGAGCCTCGATCTTTTTAAGAGAATGAGAGCCGGCGAATTCGAAGACGGAAAGATGACGCTCCGTGCGAAGATAGACCTGGCTTCAGGCAACTTTAATATGAGAGACCCCGTAATCTACAGGATCAATCACCTTCCCCATCACAGGACAGGAACAGAGTGGTGCATCTATCCTATGTATGACTTCGCACACCCTATCGAAGACGCGCTTGAGGGCATAACTCATTCACTCTGCTCGCTCGAATTCGAATCACACAGACCGCTTTACGACTGGGTCGTAAATAATATCTCCGTCGAGTGTAAGCCCCGTCAGATCGAGTTTGCAAGACTCGGTATCACACATACCGTCCTTTCAAAGAGAAAGCTCCGCGCCATGATCGAGGCAGGGATCGTTACTGGCTGGGATGACCCGAGAATGCCTACTCTCTGCGGTCTCAGGAGAAGAGGATATACTCCTGCTTCCATACACAACTTCAGCAGCCGTAACGGCGTGGCAAAAGTCAATTCTGTCGTGGATTTCGCTTTCCTGGAATACTGCCTGCGCGAAGACCTTAATGACCATGCGCAGAGAGCCATGGCTGTCCTCCGCCCTCTTAAGATGATCATAGACAATTACCCCGAGGGATCTTCCGAGGAATTCGACGTTGAAAATAATCCCAAGGATGAGAATGCCGGAACACGTAAGGTCTCATTCTCCAGAGAGCTCTGGATCGAATCCGAAGACTTCATGGAAGTTCCCGCTCCCAAGTATTTCAGACTCTTCCCCGGCAACGAAGTACGCCTTAAATCCGCTTATGTAGTCAAATGCGTATCCTGCGACCACGATGAGAACGGCAACGTTACTGCAGTTCACTGCACATATGATCCTGAATCCAGGGGTGGAAACACCACTGACGGCAGAAAGATCAAGTCAACTATCCACTGGGTAAATGCAGCAACTGCAGTTGACGGAGAGATCAGACTCTACGACAGGCTCTTTACTACAGAGCAGCCCGATCTTGCAGACTGTAATTATCTTGATTTCATCAATCCCGATTCGCTCGAAGTGATCAAGGGCGCAAAGCTCGAAGCATTCCTCGCAAATACGCAGCCTGCAGACAGATTCCAGTTCTTAAGAACGGGTTATTTCTGCGCTGACTCCAAGGATTCCTCACCCGAGCACCTTGTATTCAACCGCGCTGTTTCCTTAAAGGACAGTTACAAGCCCGAGTAATATAACTACAGTTCAAGCTAAAAGGCTGTCTTTCACAGAAAAGACAGCCTTTTTTGATGATTTATCATACTGATAATACTTAAGTCCTCAGTTCACCATCATGTTCAAGACAAGTTACGGAATTAACATTCTCTAATTTTTCAAGTGAACTGACAAGTTCATCAACAGACTGAACCCTTACCTGATAGATAAGTTCTTTAGTTCCATTCTTAATTACAACAGACTTCTGCTTATATTTCTTTGAATTACTGCTGACAGCATCTGTTACAGCCCTGGTATCAGCATCCTTGGAGACATTAACGATCAGAAGCTGAGGTGCAGAATTATTGGGTATCTTTCCAAGGACAAACAGCAGCAATGTCATCAAGACACATAAAATGCCGCATAACGGGAATAATCCGACACCGCATATGATTCCGGCGCTGATCGTCCAGAACAGATATAAGAGATCAAGGGGATTCTTAATGGCAGTCCTGAAACGAACGATAGACAATGCGCCGACCATACCGAGAGATACGATAAGATTCGACTGCATTGCAATCATGATTGCAGCAACAACAACTGTCATGCAGGCTATGGTTATATTCATGTCTTTGGAATAGAACTCGGCCTTGCAGAAATTCTTATAGATCAGATAGATATAAAGGCCGACGACACAAGACACGAAAAGGATAAGGAGCATGTTGGTAAGAGTCACTTCTCCGCCTGCAGTGAGCAATTCGATCAGATCGAATTCTTTCTTATCAAATAAGAACATGTCCCCTCCTATATGTAACAATCGCGGCAGTTGCAGTATTTGGAATAGGAGACTCTCAGCATAGAATCCTGTTCCATAAGCTGCAGCAGATGATCCGGAACGAATTCATCATATTTAACTTCC
>JAZSFQ010000026.1:0-50277 GCA_045532275.1 Saccharofermentans sp.
GAACGAAGCAAAAAAGAGAGCGATAAATAATCTGAATTACATATACAATCACGATGATGATTAAAAGATAGGTTTCGAGTAAAACGGGTAACTATTGGGTAACTATTTTAGGAAAATCATATAAAAAATTGCGTGAACATATGTTCGCCTAAAATCCCGAAAGCACTGATTTTATTGCGTTTCACGACAACATGCGTGAGGTTGTAAAATGGCATTTCCGACATTTGTAATCAGCAGGTCGTGGGTTCGAGTCCCACAAATGGCTCCAAGACCAAAACCCTTGAAAACATTGCGTTTCAAGGGTTTTTCTTTTGCCCAGATGAAGTCCTGAGAAGTCCCAAAACGGCAAAAGTGGTAGCAAAATGGTAGCATTTTAAGAAAAAATACCTCCGAAAACGCTAAAAGCAGAGCATATTTTGTTTTGATATAAAGCCTCTATTTCTCTGTTACTTTTGTTATTTTTGTTATATGTGCTACTTATGGTTTCTTTTTCAATAATCCTATGGGTTTTGCATACCGGTTTTAAATCATTGTGTAAACAGAAGAGGTCTGATATGGAAAATGACAAGCACGAAGAATACGAGTGTCTGCGATTGGAAAACCAGATCTGCTTTCCACTTTATGCCTGTTCCAAGGAAGTCATAAGACTGTACAGGAAACCACTCGAGAAACTGGGACTGACATATACGCAGTATGTAGTCATGATGGCTCTTTGGGAGTTTGGCGGCATGACAGAAGGCGAGCTCGGGAAAATAGTTTTTCTCGACTCAGGTACTCTGGCACCTCTTTTGAAGAGGCTGGAGAGTCAGGGTTACATCAAACGCATCCGGCCGGAAACGAATGAAAGAAAATTATATGTTAAACTGACAAAAGCGGGCGATGCTCTTAAGGAGCAGGCAAAAGCGGTCCCATGCGAGATGCAGGACTGCCTTAAGCTTTCAAAGGACGAGCTCATAATGCTAAAGGGATTGCTGGATAAGGCAATCTTGAAGATGGAGGAATGAACATGGAGATCAAAGCAGTAAAATTCAGAAAAGACGGTTTTTACACACAGCCATTCGCCTTTGGCGGAGAAGAAGGCGTCGATAAATTCAACAAGAATATCCGTTATCGCGGAAGTCTCCAGAATTACCTGATTGATACCGGTGATGAGGTCATTCTTGTTGACACGGGATTACCTGCCGGAACGCCTGAAGAAGTTCCTGACGAAAACAGCCTGATCTTTACGGGAAAAGATATCTGCAGCTATATGGAAGCATTTGCCGCGCTGGGCTACAAGCCTGAACAGGTTACTAAAATCCTGCTGACACATAAACACAATGACCATTCCGGTGAACTCAAGTCGTTTCCGAATGCAAAGATATATGTTGGCGCAGAAGAAACATCCGCTGATGAACTCCGGGGATTAGATAATATCGTGCCTGTCGAATATACGGACGGAGCTTACCATAACTTCCCTGAGAGCCAGAAGATATGTGATGGTGTTTATTTTATCAGAGCCAAGGGTCACACTAACGGGAACAGTATCATTATCGTAGAAAAAGATGGTTTGTTCTATATGCTTCACGGAGACATCACGTATGTTGACGAGGCTTTACACGAGAACAAGATTTCTACTATATTCGAAGATCTTCCCGCAGCTCGTGAGACTCTGAACAGAGTACGTGAGTTTGTCCGCAATCATCCGACTGTATACTGCGGAACCCACACACCGCAGGGTTATGAGAATCTTGAAGCTGATCGTGTGATGGATCTGGATAACCCCGTGCCGACAGTGCTCGCAGAAGTTGATTTTTCCGCTCAGGAAGCAAGCGGGAAATATGTTTGCTCTGTCTGTGGCTATGTTTATGATCCTGCGGAACACGATGGTGTTGCTTTTGAGGATCTTCCGGAAGATTGGAAATGCCCCCGCTGCAAACAGCCTAAAGAAAAGTTTAACAAGGCGTAAGTCTTTGCTAAAATTGTAACGGTATAATGAAACTGCCTTAGAGTTAATAAACCTCTTAGGCAGTTTTATTTTATGAAATATGACAAAAAATGCACCAATAACCTTTAAAGGTACTGTTTCCGAATATATTTCAGGTTAAGCAACTCTTGGACAAGAATCTGTTGCTTAAGCATCAGATCAAATTGACTATACTGATTGTTTTCTTTCGTAGCTCCAGTGATAATGAAGCCATCAAACATAACACAACAGGAGGACAATGTGATGGATAACAAATTCATACCGTCAGATGATATTAAGGCAAAGATTGAAGATATCGCCAAAAATCGTAGTAATTATGAACCGCTGAGTGCTAAGGAATTAGACGAAGTATCCGGCGGAATCGATGATGATGACGTTGTTAATGTTGATAATATCAGGATAAACGGATGGTCATATAAAGAGTTGTACAAGATATTGTGCTGGACATACGAATCTTATTATATCCCCGGCGAATCTTGGGATTATGCCAAAGGTCTTACTGTAGATGTTGCAGATAGCTTTATTCCTTCAGTCAGCTGGAAACAGTGTATGTATTTACCTTATCCCCAATTTATCCAGGAAGCCATGCGAAGGATCTGGCTTAAGATTCCGACTTGATAGAAAGCTTAATAATTTGATGAAACTATGGATTAAGATACTGCGACTATCATAAAAACAATTAATTCATTATCAACGCCGATGTATAATTTTATTGATGAAGGGGATTCCCTTTGTCGAGAAAATTATAATTTGGGGTTACAGGAATAAATTGATGCTGATTTCGAAATATGGCAATGGTTCAAAGGAACTCGTCAGTGAATTTGAGAGCCGGCTTGGTATTGAGTTGGACGAAGAATACCGCAGCTTCCTTGTTAAGTATAACGGTGGAGATACACCCAATACTCATGTAGGAATCAGAGGATGCTCAACAGATCTCAGATACCTTTACGGGATAAATACAGAAGAGAGTATTGAAGATCATCTTCAGATACCGGTATGGGAGAATAAGCAGTATCTGCCCATAGGAACGGATTTTTTCGGAAATTACTTTGTCATAGGATTATCCGATGAAAATAAAGGTAAGATATACTTCTGCGATCATGAGAGAGGATTCTCGGTAAGACAGATATCTGATTCCTTCAAGTTGTTCTTGGCTAAGTGCAAGAGCGGAGAAATCAATCCGCATGCCAGAGCAACACCGGAAGAGCGAGAGACTGCTTTGATCGCAAAAGGCAGGGCACATGTCATTACGGATGGCCTTCGTGAGATTTGGAAGAAAGAATATGAGAAATATAAGGATATGGTTCAGGAAAAGGTGATTCTGTAATCCTGATATAATGAAGGCAATAGAACGTTAACTTTTAATTCTTTTGAGGATTATATGGAAGAATTAAATGATTCAATAGTTATCAAATCAGCTGAAACTGATGAGGAGTTGTGCGGAAGAGGATACGTCCACTGTACTGCATGGCAGGAAGCCTATAGAGGCATAGTATGCGACAGATATCTTGATACGATGACTGTAGAGGCTACAACAGCACGTGCCAGGAATTTCCCGGACAATACCCTTGTAGCTAAGGATGGAGATAAAGTCGTAGGATTTGCGGTTTATAGTCCATCGAGAGATGAAGATCTGCCAGAGGCAGGAGAGGTTGACGCAATCTATGTGCTCTCAGAATACTATGGCCGGAAGGTAGGCTATAGATTAATGAATGAAGCACTTTCCCGGCTTAGTGAATACAACACTTTTTTTGTGTGGGTGTTCGAAAAGAATGAGCGGGCCATAAATTTTTATCACAAATATGGTTTTGAGTTAGACGGATGCAAAAAGGAATGGACTCTTGGCACTCCTGTCTCCATAGTAAGAATGGTAATGAAAAGACCATAATCTTTTCGGTTTTACCAAACTATATCGCAATTATCTTGACAAAGAGCCTCGTGACAAACGGGGTTCTTTTTTGACTGAAAAAGTTCTTGACTTGGAGTTAACTCTAAGTTGTAGAATTAACTTGTGATCACAAAGTTTTGCGAAGGAGGTCTTCCTTATGACGATAAAAGAAGTGTGCGAGAAGTTTGATATTACACCCGATACGCTCCGTTACTATGAACGAGTTGGTGTCATTCCTGAGGTCCATAGGACCAAGGGCGGCATCAGAGACTTTACGGATGAAGATGTAGCCTGGGTCGAAAATGCTATCTGTATGAGAAGTGCCGGAGTTCCGGTCGAGATGCTGATCGAATACGTAAGGCTTTATCAGGAAGGCGATGGCACATTTCAGGCCAGACGGGATGTCCTTGAAGAAGCAAGACAAGAAGTACAAAAGAATATCGAGAAGTATCAGGCGACATTAGATCGTTTGAACTTTAAGATCTCGAGATATGACGTGGCAATTAAGACAGGTGTCCTTTCGTGGGACGATTGCAAGGAGGAATAATCCATGATGAAAACAGCAGAACTTAATTTAGTACAGGAGTGGGATAAGACTTTCCCGAAGAGCGATAAAGTAGAACATAAGAAAGTGACCTTTGCCAATCACTTTGGCATCACGCTTGCAGCAGATATGTATATCCCTAAGGATAAGGATGGCAAGCTTCCTGCAATTGCGGTATCGGGACCTTTCGGTGCGGTCAAGGAACAATCGTCAGGATTGTATGCTCAGACAATAGCTGAAAGAGGATTTCTCACTATAGCCTTTGATCCTTCGTTTACAGGCGAATCAGGCGGAGAACCGAGATATATGAACAGTCCTGATATAAATGTCGAGGACTTCCAGGCTGCTGTAGATTTCCTGTCGGTGCAGGATAATGTTGATCCTGAGAAGATCGGAATTCTTGGTATCTGCGGCTGGGGCGGTATGGCACTTCAGACAGCATGTGTTGATACACGTATCAAGGCTACAGTCACTTCTACTATGTATGACATGTCCAGAGTTGCAGGTAACGGGTACTTTGATTCAGAGGACGACGAAGAGTCACGACACAACATGCGTGTGATGGTAAATAACCAGAGAACCGAAGATTTCCGTAAAGGCGAATATGTAAGACAAGGCGGAGTAGTAGATCCCCTCCCTGAGGATGCACCTTTCTTCGTAAAAGACTATCACTCTTACTACAAAACAGAGCGCGGATATCACGCAAGAAGCCTGAATTCGAATGAGGGCTGGAATGCAACAGCGGGTACGTCTCTCATGAACACGAGGCTCTTCACCTATTCCAAGGAGATTAGAAGTGCAGTTCTCATGATCCATGGCGAAAAAGCTCACTCCTGCTACTTTTCTATGGATGCATATGCCGACATGATCAAGGACAGCAAGTATGCTGATAACAAGGAACTCTACATCATTCCTGAAGCAGTCCATACGGATCTCTACGACGGCGGTGATAAGGATTATATTCCTTTTGATAAGATGCAGAGTTTCTTTGAGAAGTATCTGAGATAAGAATATGAAAAGAGCCTTAGTACTAACAACAGCAATTGCTTTGCTTCTTTCTATGACTTCATGCTCGCAGCCTGTTGTTTCAGTATCCGAGACAACAACGATCATGACTTCTGAGGCTACAACGTCAGCTACAACAGTCATAGAAACTTCGACAGAGGAATCGGCAAGTGATACAACAACTCAGACTGAGATGGAGACAGAGATGGTACTTAGGATAAACGACCGGGTCATACAGGTAGAGTGGGAAGATAATGAATCTGTAGAAGCACTTAAAGAATTGACAAGAAGCGGTACGATCACGATAGAGATGTCTATGTATGGCGGATTTGAACAAGTTGGTTCAATAGGAAGCACGCTTCCGAGAAACGATGAACAGACAACGACATCTCCCGGTGATATTGTTCTCTATCAAGGAGATCAGATCGTTGTGTTTTATGGTTCAAATTCATGGGCATACACAAGGATTGGAAGGATTCAGAACATGAGTGAGGAAGAACTTACCACATTACTCGGTTCGGCAGACGTAACTATTACGATTGGTAATGAATAGAAAGAGGGGCACTATGGATCTTGAAGAATTCAGAGAGATTGTCGCAACCGGCAAGATAGCAACACCTGAAGCATTTGAGTATACGGGGAAAATGAGTCAAAGAGCACTTCGCATCACCGCTAAGATTAACAGCGGTTATCACGAACCTGTCGAGATCCGCGATTGTTTAAGCGAACTGACAGGAACTGAAGTAGATGAAACTGTGCGCTTGTTTCCACCCTTTTCAAGTGACTTCGGCTTGAATATCAAACTCGGGAAAAAGATTTTTATCAACGCCGGTGTCAAAATGCAGGATCAGGGCGGCATTACCATAGGAGACGGTTGCCTTATAGGTCATAATGTTGTTTTCGCAACACTTGATCACGGTATCGAACCGGATAAACGAGGAGAACTACTATGTGCGCCAATAGTTGTCGGCAATAATGTTTGGATCGGTTCGAATTCAACGATCCTAAAAGGTGTAACGATTGGAGAGGGCGCGATAGTCGCGGCAGGCGCGGTTGTAACTGAAGACGTTGCGCCCATGACGATTGTAGGCGGTGTTCCCGCAAAAAAGATAAAAGATATAGCTTAAGAGAGGGGCTTTTTCACCTTTGTAAGAAGGTGCGTATTGAAATTCCGGAAAGTTAGCTTCACTCCAACGAAGTCGAAACACCCTTGCAAGAGGGTGTGTATGAAAACCTTATGTAAACTGCTGCAGTAAGGGCTTTTTGCAAGCATGAATTGTTTCATTTCCGTGTCCGAAAGGCTTATCGGATCATAATGTCCTCTGTGGGCTTGAGGTGCACGACCGCCCGCACGATCACGGCGTGGATCACAGCGGAAAACAGTAGCATGATGCCCACCGAAAGCAGCCATGCCAAGGGCTGCGCGCTCCGGACATAATGCAGCTGCCTCCCCTCCAACAAGCAAATGATCCTGCGGGCGAACCATGCGCCGCCAGCAATGCCGAGGAGGATTCCGAGGGCGTGTGTGACTGCGGATTCACCGAGCACATATTCCGCTGTTTCCCTTGTTGTGAAGCCGTTGATTCTCATAATGACGAGGCTTCGCTTCTTGCGATAATACTGGAGATAGATCAGGTTCAACAGTACTCCACCGGCCATCAGTGCTGCAATGCCCGTGAGCAATCCCGCAATCATATTCAGTGCGGAGGTGAAGACTTTATATTCCTCCTGCTTTGCGGTCGACTCGGTCACGGAAACTGGGAGCTGCGCGAGCTTTGCCGTGATCGCGGCGCGGCGCTCTCCTCCGCACTTTACCAGAAAGCAGTTGGGCTCTGGTTCTTCTCTGAAAACGGTTTCATACGCAGCGTATGACATGATCATCTGCCCGCCGAGATAATTATTGAACACCCCAGCGACCGGAACTCTCACCTGGTTCATTTTCAGGTCATAGAGCGTCAGCTGGTCTCCCGGTACAAGCCCCGCAGTTTCCGAGGTGCGAAGATGGATGTACAGCCCCGGCTCGGAGGTCAGCGCCATTCTTTCGCCGCTTTGGATGTCCGTCATCACAAAGTAGGCGGACAGCTCCTCCGGCGCGCCGCAGATCAACTCGCCTCCGTTCATTCTGCCGCCGCCGGCGAAAAAGTAGTCACGGTCGGACACCTCGATCCAGCCCTCCTGTCCCGTCCCTTTGAAAATGCCGGACTCAGTCAGCGCGGATATGATCTGCACCTCCACCGAGGGTTCGCCGTCTTCGGTCTCCGGGTCAAAGACAACCTTCAGATCGTACTGCTCCACGTCTGAAAACTGCCTGTCAAGGGTTTCCGACACAGCCAGCTTGATTGTAAAACCGGTCACCAGCAGGATCATGCACCCCGCGATCGAGGCCACAATCACGAGCGAACGGAGCTTCTCCGACCAGATGTTCCGGAGGATCATCCGGACAGAAAGAGAGCGCCCGGTAGCGCCTGTTCTTCTCTTTCTTCCCGCACGCTGCATGAACCGAGACGCCGAGGCACGGTCATTCATCAATCGAACCGCCGGCGTACGCAGCAGCCCGGCGCAGGCAATCACCGCAGCCGCAGCTGCAATGATGACGCCTGCGGCAAGCACAGCTGCCGTCATTGCCGGTCGAAAGGTCTGGCGGCCCATTCCGTAGACATAGAGTTTGCCGCAGGCCGAAAGCACGCCGGGCTGTATGACGGCGTACCCCGCCGCGATTCCGACCAGCATGCCCGCCGCCGTCGGGAGGAGCCCGGCGGTAAGGTATTGGAAGGCAATCTCCTTTTCTGTCAGCCCCATCGCTTTCGCGGTCCCTATGCGTTTTCGGTCCTCTTCCGCCATGCGGCTGATCGACGCATAGATGACGAGCGCCCCGACGACCACAAACGCGACTGCAAAGGTCAGCCCGATGTCGGCGGCGTTTTGCGCGCCGACACGGATCGCATAGTAGCTGGACGATCCCCATACGTCCAGCACAAGCCATGGGTGTACGCTGTTCAACCCCGCCAGCGCCAGATCCAGGATCGGTTTGAGGATGACCTTGTCATCGTTCAGGGAAAACTGCCCGGAAGCGCTACTGTCCGACAGTCTGTTGAGCCGGTTGCAGACACGCCTGCACGTCTTCAGATAGTCCTTCGAAAACCGGCTCGCGCCGTCCGTTCCCTCCACGCGCACGACCGCTTTCATGCAAGCGCTCTGCAGACTGTCGAGGTCAAAGGCGTCCCGCAGCACAATCGCATAGCGGTTTCCCGGCACATTCAGCGGCGTGCACGGATGGTCTGCATGTTCCGCAATCCCGCACACGGTAAAGCGCGTCCGCGCGAGTAGCGGATTATCCTCCAGTGTGAGCGTATCCCCCACCGAGAGCCCCAGCGCGTCCATCACCGGCGCTTCCAGAAGGCACTCATCCGCCGTTTCCGGCATCCGCCCTTCCGTCAGGCGCACCGTGTTGATCCTATCCGTAAGCGATATAATGTCAACGTCTGTTTTCTGATCCGAGACCGCGTTCGCCTGCGTAACCCATACCGCCTCCGCGTCCTTTACGCCCGCGGTATTCCTGATCGCGCTCATGTCCTCCGTAGAAATCAGCGAGGGCGAAACGATCTCAATATCCCGAAACGCAGTCTCGCTCCAATAGCGATCGGCGTTGTCCAGCATCGCAGCGGCAGAAAAGTTGACGCCGAGATAGGCGGTCACCGCTAGCATCGCGACAATCAACATCGACAGGCAGGCGCTTTTTTGCCGAAGCATATATCGGACCGTCATAGTCCATAGGATCTTCTTCATGTTCACCACTCGATCGCATCGGCGCTGCAAGGCGTCTGCTGACGGAGGATGTCGCAGACCCGACCGCTTTTCATCGTCACGACCCGATCTGCGATCTTTGTGATCTCCGGGTTGTGAGTCACGAGCACAAGCGCGGGTCTCTTTTTCAGACCGTCTTCTTTTCTGACTGCGTTTTCCAACGCCGTCAGGACCTCCTTCGCGGATCGAAGATCCAGCGCGGCGGTCGGCTCGTCGGCAAGGAGGATCTTCGGGCGCTTGACCAATGCCCGCGCAACAGCAACCCGCTGCTGCTGTCCGCCGGAAAGCTGGCCGGGAAAGCGATCCGCTTCCGTCTCCAGGCCGACCGCCCGGATGACCTCATCTGGCAAAAGAGGATCCTCCGCGAGCCCTGCAATGAACGCCACGTTTTCATATGCCGTGAGCTCCGGTATGAGATGATAGTCCTGAAACACAAAGCCCACATCCCGCCGCCGATAAAGCGTGCGTTCCTTTTCGCTGCGCTTTGTCATATCCCGACCGAAGGCCTCCAGCTTTCCTCCGGTCAGCTCGTCCATATAGCCGATGATGTTCAAAAGCGTGGATTTCCCACAGCCGGATTCGCCCGTCACCACGAGCAACTCTCCGGGAAAGATCTCAAGCGAAAGCTGATCCAGTGCTCTGATGACACCGTTCCCGGACGGAAATTCTTTTATGGCGTTTTCCAGTCTGACACAGGGTAAGGGCATGCTCGTCATCGCGTTCCTTCTTTTTCTGATATCAGCAATTTTTTTCAATATAGCATAGCCAGGCAAAGGTGTCCACATTTGTAGCTTCCGCGTGGTCGGCACGTGCGCGGAGCTAATCCAGGAAGTCTATGTGCACGGCGAGGTGAAGCGCTCGGCTTATCTCTGCGGCATGAAAAAGGACCCGGCGTACCAGGGTCTGATTCCGTATGTCAGGTCGCTGGAGGACTATTACGGCCATAATATCGTTTTTATTTTTTTGTTTCTCATAAATTTATATCCTAATTATTCACAGATAGAAGTAAGATTGTTTTTAAGAAAGAAAGTGAAGAAGTTAAAGCAATAACTCGTAAAAAAGCCTACATAAGTAACAACGGGGGATAGATTATGGAACAATATCCGGATAAAAAAAGGGAAAAAATAAAACAATATCAAAAAGTAATAATAACGGAATCGGAATTCAAAAAAGCGTGTGAACTGGATAGCGGCGAATTAACGAATATCCGTAATGAGTTTTTTAAGCGGACTTTTGTCTATCCTTTAATCGGTATTATATTTGCGGCAGTGCTTTTTGTGCTTTGGATTAACGGTATCATTCAGATGTTGTATGTGTATTCTGATGTTATTACGACCGTGGTGATGCTTTTGGTAGCGTTTTGCATAGCAATGAGTGCCTATTGGACTGTCCGCTGCATAGATGCTCTGATCTTCGTTTCAAAGATCAATAAGCAGGATTTTTACTGGCGCGTAGGACATATTACAGCCAGAAGGAGATTGTGGACTATTAAATTCCTCAGAATGGATTTTTACTACATAATAGACGATGAATATTGCAGCAGAACTGTTTTTGATCCATTCTACAGAAAAGGAACTGAGGTGTATTTTCTGTGTTTTCCCGGTTTTTGGGAAAGCGCACTTATCGGTGGAATAGTGGTAAAAAAACACGATTGAGAATATGAATATCTAACCTTCCGATATTGCCTGAATGAATGCTTGATGTAGAATTACATAAGCTTATAGAATTGACTGTTGGAGATATCGGATGGAAGGATTCAAGAGATTTCTGGTTTGCCCGCTGCTGATCGTAATGGTTATGTTATCAGGGTGTTTATATGATTCCGGAGGAAACATGGCAAAGTCGGAGCATAATGATACCTCTGCAGAGATCCGGGATTTTTTTCGAGAGATGATATCAGTGCGTGTATTGACGTAATCGAAGAGTGCTGTTGAGTATTCCTGTGAGGAAAGAAATTGAATAATAAAACGAAACAATCTGAGAAAACTGCAAAGTGGTATATAGATAAGGCCCTGGCAGCTGCAGTTCCGGTATTTGTTATTGCTGCGGTCATCATCATAGCTTTGGGTTACGAACAGAGCGATGCTTTGTCGGCTGCGGGTTTCCTGATGTTCCCTCTGATAAGCATCCTGATTTCTCCGAATGCCGCAATGTATGCATTGAAAGATATGAAAGACTGGAAAAAGATATTCTATGGCAAGGGTAATCTGGAGAAGTTTAAGGATTCCAAGGATTTCTATTCGGTAAAGACACCATTATCCTTTGAGAAAAAGATCCTTCGCGCAGTTATTAAAGGGCAGATCCTTGATGTATTAACGGTGATAGCTGTTTTATTTATCGGATCAGTGGCGGGAGTGCTGATAATGGTTTTCCATGAAAGCAGGGTTGTTGCTCCGGGTGGTCTGATTGGCGCGATATTGCATGTAAAAATGCAAAGAAAAATGGTATCTGTGTTCTTCATACTGCTGGCAATAGCAGTCCTTGGTTTGCCTGTATTTGTTTACTATGTAACGAATGCGGTTTATAGGATCAGGATCGTTACCGGGCATAATTACATGGCCTATCATGCAATTGTCGGACACATAAATAAGAATGTGATCCGGATCGACCGGGACGGAAGACACTATAAATACGATTACTCCACTCTGGTCGGAATGAAAGAAGATCAGATCCGTGATACGCCCGCGATCCTGGTTTTCATTCCTGACGATGTTCTGGTATTTCCCGATAAATCTGACTGAGGTATATGGTAAGAAGGCTATAATGTTCTGAGAGATACCGAATAAAAGCAGGGGAAAACATGAAAACAGTAGTGATCACAGGAAGTACGCGCGGATTGGGTTTTGAGATGGCCAGACAGTTCTGCCTGAACGGTTTTAATGTTGTTATTAACGGTATAAACAGGAAGAGACTGGAAGAATCTGTTGAAAAGCTGAGGGAAGTATCGCCGGAGTGTACGGTTGAAGGGTTTGCCGGAAATGTTGCTTCTCCTGATGACGTCAGGACATTGTCGGATTTTGGGGCCGGTAAGTTCGGGACGATCGATATCTGGATAAATAATGCAGGTGTTAACCAACCTATGAAGGCTATCTGGGAACTTACTGAAGATGAGATCGATTCTTTGATCGATATTGATCTTAAAGGTGCGGTTATGGGAACCAGAATTGCCATGCTCCAAATGGAGAAACAACCGGATGGAGGATTTATTTACAATGTGGAAGGATATGGCAGCAATGATGCCATGATGCTCGGATTAAATATGTATGGCACAAGTAAGAGAGCGGTTACTCATTTTACTAAGGCGTTTGCGGGAGAACTTGCCGAACGCGGGAGCAAAGTAAAAGCAGGACGTCTGTCTCCGGGTATCATGTATACGGATTTTACGGTCAGCTCCTTAGGAGGAAAGGAGCAGATAGAACTTCCGGAGAAGACAAAGAAGTTCTATAACTTGATGGGTGATTATCCGGACACAGTTGCGGAGTTCCTTGTCAGGAAGATGCTGACAAATACAAAAAACAACGCTCATATCGAATGGCTTACAGGCGGTAAAGTGCTCGGAAGATTTATTTCCGCTCCGTTCAGTAAGAGAAAACCATTTTATGAGTAAGAATACGAATTAGTTTTTAAGCAGAGGGAAATATGTACGGAGCGGTATTTGGTGACATAATAGGGTCCTGGTATGAATGGCATAACCAAAAGAGCGAGGATATAGAACTGTTTCCACGCGAGGCGAGGTTTACCGATGATACGGTTCTGACTGCGGCAGTTGCCGAGAGCATTCTTCACATGGAAGATAACTCGCCCCGCAAATGCTATGCCAGCCATATTAAGATGTATTACAGGCGCTATCCGAATGCCGGATTCGGTAATATGTTCAAAGAGTGGGCGCTGTCAGACTCCCTGAAAGTCCAGCACAGTTACGGTAATGGAGCATCAATGAGGGTTTCTGCCATAGGGTGGGCATTTGACGATGAGAAGGAAATGCTGCATCAGGTCGGCGAGAGCTGTTACTATACCCATAATAACCGTGAGGCAATAAGGTGCGCACAGGCCGTAGCCCTTTCGGTTTTTCTTGCGCGTCATGGATGTTCAAAAGAGAATATAAGAACCAGGCTTGAGAAAGACTTTAAGATGTCTTTTGTTCCGTTGGATCTGATACGCGGCAGTTACAGTTTTGACAGCAGATCAGAGTATTCTGTTCCCCCTGCGATCGAGGCTTTTTTCGAGAGCAGTGATTATGAATCCTGTATAAGAAAAGCGATCTCAATCGGCGGGGACAGCGACACGATTGCCGCAATCGCGGGAGGTATTGCAGAAGCATATTATGGTATCATTCCCGATGAGATCCGTAAGAAAGGCAGGCTCCTGCTCGATTCCGGATTAAAACGAGTTCTTGATGAATTTGAAGAAAGGTATTGTAGAAACTGAAATGGAAAGTGAATTGTTTTTCATGCTGATAACGTATTTGAGCCGGATCGTTCCGGTCTTTGCCGGGATAGCCATGGCGGTGATCGCAATCATGATAATCGCGAAACCGGTCAAAACTACTAAGATTCTCGGGGTCGGCTTTCTCCTCACGGCCGTAAATTCGCTTTTGGGTTCTTTCTTCGATTTCTCATTGCGATACTTAAGTATTGAACGGGTTTCAGAGTTTTCTGTTGCGCATAGCACAACTGGAATGGCGTTCTCGTTCCTGAGTTTGGTGTGCATTTGTGTATTTATCCATAAGAATTACGGCATCAAACTTATTTATCTTCCTTTGCTGCTTATCCGTGTCGCCGGCACGGTAATTGATAGAGTGGTTGTTGTTCTTCTGTCCAGGAGTCTGGGAGCTGGCGGTGATACCGGACTGTGGATCAGCCTTGTAACTGTTATCGACGGTTTTGTTATCTCGACTGCAATATCGATAATAATCATAATCGTATTCTGGAAAAACAAAGAAACTGAGAAAGTCATACCCAAGGCTTATCTCATCAGGACTATAGTTCTTTTGTGTAGTGTGATCAGCACCGGGATTATGGCTTCTATTTATTTACAGAGATTGTTTGATACTGCTGCCTCTTTAAATACCGGTGAGACTTTATATATGATCGACGGAATTGCAAGTGCGGGTGTTTCTCTTATTTTTCCGGTCTATGTATTGATCATGGTATTCAGTGCTTCGCAGAAAAACGCCGGACAGATGCAGCAGACTGAAGAAACGGAGAAGTGAAAATGAAGATCGTTAAGGGTATTTTAAAAGCATTACTCATAATAGTTCTTATTCTTGTAGTTATTGTTGCGGCTGCTCTGGTATTCCTTACCGTAGCAGAATATAAGCCTGCGGACCGGGAGAGCATAACAGTCGAATCTTTAGGTGGTGAAGCCAAAAGCATAAAGCCGGGTGATTCGATCAAATTACTATCCTGGAATCTCGGATTCGGAGCTTTGGGCGATAATGCGGATTTCTTTATGGACGGAGGAAAGATGGTCTATCCTGCAGATGAAGGAAGAGTACGGACAAATATCGATGCTTTTGTAAGTGAGGTCAAGGCGCAGGATGCTGACATAGTTCTTTTCCAGGAAATAGATAAGGACAGTGACAGAAGCTATCATATTGACCAGACTGATGTCTTTGACGGACTCGGATATAACAATATGGCATTTGCCTATAATTTCAAAGTTGCCTATGCTCCGGTTCCGATCCCGCCTATGGGTAAGATAGATTCGGGTATTGCTACTTATTCTTCGTACCCGGCTTCTTCTGCCGAAAGGATCCAGTTGCCGTGTCCATTCTCCTGGCCGATCAGGACTTTTAATCTTAAGAGATGTCTCCTTGTTACGAGAATCCCTGTTGAGGGCGGCAAGGAGATAGTACTCATTAATCTCCATCTTGAGGCCTATGATGACGGTGAGGGTAAGACAGCCCAGGCCAAGATGCTCATGGATATACTCAATGAAGAATCGGGCAAGGGTAATTATGTCATTGTCGGAGGAGATTTTAACCAGAGTTTTTCCAATGTGCCGAGCAAGTATACTGTTTACCCGAAACAGTGGCAGCCCGGAATTATGGATGTAAGCTCTTTTGAAAATGACTGGCAGTTTATTATGAATAATGAGACCCCTACATGCAGATCTCTATACTATCCTCTTAAAGGAAATGAATCTTCGGTTCAGTATTATATGCTCGACGGTTTTATCCTCTCGAAAAATATCACTGTAGATTCTTATGAGATCCATGACCTCGGTTTTGAGAACAGCGATCATAATCCGCAGATCCTGAATATCACGCTCAATTGAGCTTTGTCTGGTAAAAACAGAAGTATCCGTATTGAAAAACAGCCACAAAAAACCTCCCTGAAACAGGGAGGCCTTTTGCGTGCTTCACTTTTATGGATAAGAGGTTTTGATGTCTGATCACCCTTGAGACAAGCTCAAATATCTCTTAATTGTTTTCTTCTTCTTCAGCAAAACCACACTCTTCATAAACTTGTTCTATCTCGCTGTTATGTAGTGAGACAGAATGAGTAGCAGTACTTGCCGCATTTAGGTATTTACCGACTCCGACAACAAGTATTCCTGCAAGTATAACTATGATGGCAATTACAAGAACCATTTCTACCAGAGTAAATCCCTTACGCGTTTTTGCTATTCTTCTCATAAGCCGCCTCCCCAAAAATATTATCAGCTTTGTATGAAACAAATATATCACAGTTCGTTAACAAAGTGTTCACATTTTACACAATTTCTTCAGAATTGTGAATTTCACCAACCCCTATTATCGGTTTTTGTGCAGAATGATGCTAAATATACGAAAATACAGGAGTAGAGCTCTGTTTTTTGAGTGGAAAAACGGTTTGTTTCCGTCGGATCAGACTTTGTTTCCTGGTTTCGTTCGTAACAAATTATGAATAGTTGTTAACAAAATCTATTCACAAATTGTTAATAATTGTTCCGGCAGTGTATGAAAAAGAACTGATTGTCAAAGAACATAAAACAAGGTATACTTTCAAAGTTCGAATACGGATGCTTAGCTCAGCTGGCTAGAGTACCTGCTTGACGTGCAGGGGGTCACAGGTTCGAGTCCTGTAGCATCCACCATTGAAAAACCATATGAATAAAGGCCTCGGGGAACCGGGGCCTTTTTTGTTCATAAATTTTGCATGCTTTTCATAGTTAGAGTTATAGCGTCTCATGAAAGAATAGGATGTATAATAATTTTATAGGATTCGAAGATTACCGGACAGATTCCTGCCGGGAATAGTAATGTGGGAATAATATGGAGATTAGATATATAAGTAAAGAAGACAAGGAGTTTTGGTATCAGCTTGATAAACACCTGCCTGAAACCGAATTCGAAAAGAAGCACAACACTTTTACCGGAAGATCGGATATAAAGAATGTGGCGGATTTACCGTTGATATACCGGGATACGAGCAGCCGATGGAAATGATCATGATTAAGGCTTTATAAAATAAAGGAGCTTGAGGGGATTATGGAAAACAAATCATTATATGTTCTGGCAGGTTATGATGATCTTACAGAAAAAAGACTATCAGAGATGCAGAACAGACTTTACGACCTGAAATTTGAAGGTGTCCAGACAAAGAATATTCCCATGCATTTTACTTTAGGTTCATATGACACGGATCGTGAAGAGGAACTGATCGCACGCCTGAACCGATTAAGCGGAAATTTTGAAGCTTTTGATGTTGCGTTTAATCATATCGGATTGTTCAGACTTCCGGAGAATGACGTACTGTTTATAGCGCCTGAAGTAAGCAGGGAAATGCTGTCGCTAAAAGATGAATTTACGGACAATAAGGATACGTTCAGGTGGTCGGCCCACACTACTTTGCTGATCGATAAGCCTGACATCATCCGGAAGGCATTGCCTGCAGTGCTGGCTGATTTCTCTTCATTCGAGGGAGAAGTAACAAGACTTTATCTGTATGAGTTTTGGCCGACGAGGCACATCCTTACGGTAGAACTGAAAAATGAGAGTGGCAAGTTGTCATAAGGAAACAAACATATATGAGTAATCGCCCGGGTCATATAGGAAAATGGATAAAAACGATTATTCCGTTTACTGTTCTCGGAACAGTTATTTTGTCCGGAATGATCCTTTCATATAAAGACCATGCCATTGATGTTTTCCCGACGGAAGAGACAAAAATAAGAATATATGGTGAATATCATGGTGCTGAGACTTATTATGATACCGAGTATAAACTGTGGAAGGGTTATTACGATGAAGGATATCGTGATCTGTTTATAGAATTGCCGTATTATACTGCAGAATTCATAAATGTATGGATGAACGAAAACGATAATGAGATCATCGATCAGGTATTTGAAGATCTACAGGGAAGCGCCGCAGGAAATGAATATTACTACCGTTTTTTCGAGGAAATAAAGAACAGCTGCCCGGAAACGGTTTTTCACGGTACTGACATAGGCCATCAATTTGAATCGACCGGAATAAGATATCTGGACTATCTTGAAGAAACCGGAAAGAAAGATTCTCCGGAATACGAAAAGACAATCAAATGCATCAGACAGGGTATGGAAGTATATAGTGACAATAATGTATATACCGGATTATCTCCGCTCCGTGAAAACTATCTGGTCGAGAACTTCACAGAAGCTTATGACCTGACAGGCGGAAAGGTGATGGGTATTTACGGAAGTGATCATACAAGATCTGATAAGCCCGAATACCTGTATGGAAGACTTAGGGAACACTATGCCGGAAAAGTCAGCACAGTCAGAATAAGCACTATTATCTTTGGAGAGAACCAACCTTATAAAACGGGATTTTCCGTTACCGGTTTAGTAATCCTCTTATTGATATTTATTCCGAAGATTTTACATGATAAATCAGTAAAGAACGAAGACAATAAAAAACAGGCTAAAGAGAAGAACAGGGTATTGTTGATTCTTGAGTTGGTTGGAGAAGTTGCAGTAACCTTATCGCTTCTGATATTTAAGTCGGTTGATCCGCATATAACAATCACCCCTGAGGGAGTCTATTTCGATTGGATACTTATTCTGTGGATCGCAGCTTTTGTGTTGCTGATCCTGTATGAATGTTATTGGATCAGGTATTTAATAAAAAAGAAAAACGAGAAAGACTTGTACTCGTCATTTGCCGGATATCCCGTAGCAGGGGCAACACTGCCTGCGATTGCTGTCCTGTTGACCGGTATATATTCCGGAAATCTTGTTCTGATCGCAGTTTCGATCATATTCGGAACAGGATTTATAGGAAATCATGTTATGCGGAAACAAATTTTCCTGATTTGACCTCGATGCCCGCCAGGATTTATAATTTAATATGCGAAAGCATGGAATAAGGAGGTATAGATTATGGGAAAGTTCTGTCCTAAATGCGGAGTCCAGTGTACGGATGATGCTAATTTCTGCATGAAGTGCGGTTACAGTTTTAACGAGGCTCAGCCCGCTGCTGCAGCAGCACCCCAACAGCAGAAAACACCTACAAGACCCTGGGTCCAGAATTCCGGATTCGTAAATCCGTATCCGGTAGCAGGTTATGATGAGTACAACCCTACATTTCACTGCAGATGTGAGTATTGCTACTTTGAATTTGATTACCATACTTACGATCTCGGTCATAGAGCATGGTATCCGCACGGATTCGTTTATTGTCCCCGTTGCCAGAGACCGCTGAGACATAAGCTGGAATATGAGGTAGTAACCAATACTACGGCAAACCCGCCTGCAGCACCCGCACCTGATGCTTCGGTTGCTCCTGTTGAACCTGTTGTATCTGCCGCGCCTGCTGCTCTCGCTGCTCCGGAAGTGCTTGCAGTTAACAGCGAGCCGGCTGAACCCGGTCCTGATCAGGCATCTTCCTGATGAACTGATGCGTCTTTATTGAGGGCTGTCTCAAAAGTGGATCTCACTGATGAGACGGCCCTTTTATAATTGGAAATAATCTCCCTTATGTGATAATTTTGTATAACCATGGCAATAGATAAGAGCAAGACAGATCTGATCAAGGCTAAATATGAGGAACTGACCGGAACATTAAGCGATCCGGCAGTTGCTTCGCGTCCTGATGAGTATACGAGATATTCAAAAGAGCTTGCTGCGCTAAATCCCCAGGTGGAAGCGATCCTCAGTTATGAGGCGTGCGAGAAAGAAATAGAAGGTATCCTGGCACTTTTGGAAAGCGGCGATCTGGGCGGCGATGATGAGATGAGAAGTCTTGCAAATGCCGAGCTCGCTGATGCCAAAGACAGACTGGCAGGTCTCGAGAAGGAACTCATGATTTACCTGACCCCGGGGGATCCGAGAGACTCGAGATCTGTTATCCTTGAGATCAGGGGAGGTGCCGGCGGCGAGGAATCCGCGCTTTTCGCAGGAGACCTTTTCAAGATGTATAAAGGCTATGCTGCGCTCAAAGGATTTGAAGTCAGCGTTGTTGATGCGAATCCCACGGAACTTGGCGGTTATAAGGAGATCGTGGCCGAGATCGACGGCCCGAGGGTATATTCAAGACTGAAGTTCGAGAGCGGAGTCCACAGAGTCCAGAGAGTCCCTGTCACCGAATCGGGCGGAAGGGTACATACTTCGACCGCGACTGTAGCGGTCCTTCCCAAGGCCGAACCTACTGATGTCGAGATAAATCCGGCCGACCTTAAGATAGACAGATACAGATCTTCGGGAGCTGGCGGACAGCATATCAATAAGACGTCTTCTGCTATCAGGATCACGCACCTTCCGACCGGCATGGTCGTTACCTGCCAGGATGAGAGATCGCAGATCCAGAATAAGGAAAAAGCAATGGCTGTCCTGCAGAGCCGTCTGTGGGAGATCGCCCACCAGGCCGATGTTGACAGACATAATGATGAGAGGAAATCCCAGGTGGGAACAGGCGACAGATCTGAGAGGATCCGTACATATAACTACCATCAGGGAAGGGTGACCGATCACAGGATCGGATTAACTTTATATAAACTTGACAGCATTCTTGCAGGCGATCTTGATGAGATCGTGGATGCCCTGACCCTTGCTCAGGCTGCGGATAATGCCGGGAACCATGATGAAATAGATTAAAGGTGTTTTATGGAACGCGAAAGACTATATAAGAAAACATTATTGATACAATCCGACGATGATCAGGCTATTAAGGAAGCTGCAGAGCATTTAAGGAACGGTGAAGTTATAGGTTTTCCGACGGAGACGGTCTACGGTCTGGGATGTGATGCGCAGAACGGTGAAGCTGTCGATAAAGTCTTCACCGCAAAAGGGCGCCCGGCCGATAATCCGCTGATATGCCATATCGGTGATAAGGAACAGATCAGGGATATAGTATCAGAGATAACTCCTCTTGCCCAAAAGCTGATAGACTGCTTTATGCCCGGTCCTATCACCATTGTAATGAAAAAAGCTGATACAATCTCTGACCGGACAACGGCAGGCCTTGATACCGTGGGCGTACGAATGCCTTCCCACCCTGTTGCTAACAAATTCCTCAGATACTGCGGCGTTCCTGTAGCGGCACCTTCGGCGAACCTGTCAGGCAGGCCTTCTCCCACAGGCGTGAGATCAGTGCTGGAAGATATGGACGGATATATCTATGCGGTCATCGACGGCGGTGATTCCGAGTTCGGTCTGGAATCGACCGTTGTGGACTGCACGGGAGAAGTGCCGGTTATCTTAAGACCCGGCGCCGTTACGATGGCTGAGATTGATTCGGTACTTCAGAGCGGTGAGACTGTTATGGCTGGACTTCCGGGAGATGCGGAAAAACCGAGATCTCCGGGAATGAAATACCGTCACTATGCTCCTTATGCGCAGGTCGAGATCATGAAGATGCCTGAAGGAACAAAGATCACCGGCGATGATGCGGAAGGTTCTGACGGCAGGATAAGCAAGAGCACATTTACATTAGAGGATCTGAAGAAGCTGACTGATGATGAGGCTAAAGAGCTTGTCGGAATTGCTTCTCCGTTTATCCTGAGATCCCGCGAGATACTTTCCAAGAACCCGTTTGCCAGGATCGGACTGTATTGCGGCAGCGAGATCAAGGCTGTATATGACAAGCTTAATGACAAGATCTTATCTGCCCATACTGAGTTTTGCGTTTACGGGAAAACCGTTGATGTTTCATGCGCATCACACGGCCTTTTCGAGGGCCTCAGATATCTGGATGTTCAGGAAGTGGACCTGATACTGGCCCAGGGATTTGACGGCGAGGGTTTGTCTGTTGCTTACATGAACAGACTTTCAAAAGCTTCGGGGAAGAAGGAGGAACTCACTCCCGGAATGCCCGCTCCCGCGAGACCGTCCAGAACGCCTCTGCCTATTGACGCATTTAAGGATACGGTTACCGCATCTGTTCTTTTTATAGATGATAATAATATTTCCTTATCACTTTGCTGTGAGGCTCTGATGAGAAGACTTCTTGAGAAGAACGAACCTTACATATCGAGCAGAGCTGAGAATACCGGATTCGAGATATACTGTGAATCCGCAGGCCTTACGGCTATGGACGGAATGGATCCTGATGCTGTGATGGACAAGGCTGTAAAAGAGATTTCGGGTTTGGGACTCGGTTCTGCGGAGTCAAGAAGGGCAGATCCCGCAGTCTACGACTGCAACGACCTCATTCTGGCTGTAAGGGACGAACAGGCCTTTGCCATAATCAAGGCTTTTCCTGAGATAAAAGACAAGGTGTTCTCGCTGTCGACCTTTGCTGCTGCCAACGGACTGGTCATGAAGGATTCTTCGGGCAGAATAATGTCGATCTCCGTTCCTGATCCTTCAGGCGAGAATTATGAGACATATCTTCATACTGCCAAAGCCCTTAATGCGTGGCTCGAACTGTTATTCCCGTATATCCTGAAAGAGCTCGGAGCTTCGAGGGTCTGATCCCGTTTTTGGGACAATAAAAATTGAGACTGGTCTCAAATACCCCTCTAAAGTCTCAATCTGCGCTCAAAGGGTGGAATTTTGATTTTCCGGTTGTTAGAATTTTCCTGGTAAGAATCAGGAAGAGCTGATAAGAACCTGCCGCGCGGGGTCCGGATCGGCGATTCCAAGGCAGGACATGAATGATGAGAACAGCTTCAGGATATGAGAATTGCTTGACTTTGGCTCTTGTGCTGTGTTATTCTTCACGTTGCCGCTTATATAAGTGCGGTATCCTTGTCCGGTCAGAAGCCGGACCGCAAAGTCCAGAAGGAGGTGAATAACATGGCAAACCAATATCGTTTGATCACTGTCCTCAGCACCGCTTCAGGTGAAGAGGGAATTGCTTCTCTTACTGACACAATTAAAGCTAAGATCGAATCAGGCGCTACGATCGATACATTCGATACGATCGGAACACGTGAGCTCGCTTACGAGATTGAAGGTCAGAAGAACGGCTACTATTTTCAGACAGTATTTACTGCCGATAGCGATTTCCCTAAGGAACTTGAGCGTGTTCTCAAGATCACTGATGGCGTAATCCGTTATCTCATTGTTCGTGTCGGTGAGTAATCACTTCAGACAGGAAGGTAACAGTAAATGAACAAAGTAGAATTAGTAGGAAGACTCACTAAGGACCCGGAAGTTAAGCTTACTTCCAACCAGACCCAGTTTTGCAATTTTACGGTTGCAGTTGACAGACGTTTCAAGGACCAGAACGGTCAGAGACAGGCTGATTTCATAAACTGTGTCGCATGGCGCCAGACGGCAGTATTTATTCAGAAATATTTCCGTAAGGGTAACCGCATCGGGTTGGTAGGCAGCATTCAGACCAGAAGCTACGACGACCAGAACGGACAGAAGAAGTTCATTACCGAAGTCGTTATCGATGAGGCAGAGTTCGTAGAATCTTCAGGCGCAGCTCCCGTTGCAGATCCGTACCGTCAGGAGCCCGTTGCTCCCACACAGTCTTTCAATCCGCCCCCGGCAGATTCAGTCGCAGCCGGTGCGCCTACTGCTCCCAATATGCAGATAGAGGCACCTACGATGGGCGGTTTTGATGAAGGTCAGTCCGGTGAACTTCCGTTTGAGATTTAATTAAAGGAGATCACTCAAAATGGCAGAGAACAGAGCACCCAGAGCCGGTGGTAAAGATTTTGCCGGCGGAATGAGGCAGAGAAGAACACGCAGGAAGGTTTGCAACTTCTGCGCCAATAAAGTCGAGTCCATCGATTTTATGGATGATGTTACTCTCAAGAAGTATATTTCCGAGAACGGAAAGATCCTTCCCAAGAGAATGACAGGCACATGTGCTATTCATCAGCGTGAACTTACTACAGCTATCAAGCGTGCACGTCAGGTTGCAGTTTTGCCCTACACGGTTCAGTAATCCGTTTTTAGGACAACGTCTGACGTGATCAACACAAATCACTGAAGCTACGCTATAATTTAAAAATGTAATACCAATCGGGCCCTCTCAGAGCATATAATATGTTCCTAGGAGACAGCCCGATTGTTTTATAAATGCAATACGGGTAACAGCGGAGGTATATTTATGAAGGTTATTCTTCTTTCTGATGTCAAGAATGTCGGCAAAGCCAATGAGGTCGTTAATGTAAGCGACGGTTATGCCAGAAATTTCCTGTTTAAGAAAGGACTTGCTAAGGAATTCACTTCCGCCAATCTGAACGAAGTTAAGCTCCAGACAGGCGCGAAAGCGGAGCATGAGCGAAGGGCTCTTATCGCAGCCCAGGATGCTAAGAAAATACTTGACGGCAAGGTTTTCCGCGTCGTTGCCAGGGGCGGCGCCGACGGAAGGCTTTACGGAGCCGTTACCGCTCAGGATATTTCCGACAGCCTTAAGAAGGAAGGCTTTGATGTTGATAAGAAGAAAGTCGTTATTTCGAGTCCCATTAAGAATACCGGAATGTTTAAGACAAGAATCAAGCTTCATCCCCAGGTATCCGCGGATATCAATGTTGAAGTTGTGACCGGTGCCTGAGAGGTTTTAACCGAATATGGCTGATGATCCGGAATATCTGAATAATCTTATCGATCAGGGTTTCGAAGGCGATAACGAAGTCGATGTCGAGATGGCTGTCCTTGCGCTATGCATGCGCAAGAACAGTGCCGTTCTGAACGTGGTCGAGAATAAGATCTCAGAAGATGATTTTACTGATATCCGTAACAGGACTATCTTCAATGTTATCATCGATATGTTCCTTGATAATGCCCAGATAGACAGGATCACCGTATATTCCGAACTCGAACAGAGAGGTCTTGCGGACAAGGCCGGCGGTCAGAGATATGTTTACCGCGTAGGCGACAAGACCGCGGTTCAGTCGGCACTTACCGGTTATATTGAAGCTATCAGGGAAAGAAGCGAGAGGACAAAGCTCCTGAAGGCAGTAGAAGAAGTCAGGAAAAAAGCCCTTAACGGCAATCTGCGTGCCAGCGAAGCCGTAGATTATGCGATAGACGAGATATCCCATCTTAAGAGTACAGGTGATACAAAGGGATTCGAGGGAATGCCCGAGATCCTTAAGATGACAATGAGCGAGATCACTTCCGAACTCAAGGACGAGAACGTCGGAGGCAAGGTGAAACTCGGATTCCCTAAGCTGGATTCTATGCTCGGCGGTTTGAGACCGGGTTCGCTTAATATACTGGCAGCGCGTCCGAGTATGGGTAAATCAGCGCTTGCCATCAACATGGCTGCTAATGTGGCAAGATATCAGAAGCCCGTAGCGATCTTTTCTCTCGAGATGAGCAAGCAGGAGATCGCCTCCAGACTTATGTCATCATTTATGAATAAGCCTGTAAGCGAGATCATATATTCCCATAAGATGAGCGACAGCGACAGGAAACAGATAGATAATGCGCTGGCAAAGCTGTCTGAATTCCCAATCTATATCGACGATAACTCGGATACGAATCCTGTCACGATGAAGTCTAAGCTGACTCAGTTATTCGCCGATCCGAAGAAGGCGCCGAAGCTTGTCGTCATCGACTATCTGCAGCTGATGACAATGCCGGGAGCGGGCGGAAGATCGCGTAACGAGGAAGTTACGGCTATTTCCAGGTCGCTGAAGATCCTTGCCAAGGAATTCAATATTCCGTTTATCGCCCTTTCCCAGCTTTCCAGAGGCGCTGCGCAGAGAGATGACCACACACCGCAGCTTTCAGACCTGAGAGATTCGGGTGCTATCGAGCAGGATGCCGATACTGTAATGTTTATCGACAGGCCGGATTACTATAAGAAGAAGGATGAGGAAGGTTCTGCGGATGAGAACGCTCCTCAGACAGTTAATTTCAAAGACAATAATGACGCGAAGCCGGCATTTATATATCTGTCCAAGAACCGTCACGGCAAGACCGGAAGAGATTCGGTATGGTGGGTTCCCAGAAAGACGATGTTTATCGAGCACAATGAGAAGGATCCCGAAGATGACGGCGGAAGCACATATACCAGGACTGTGGACGGCGACACGGCTTCCCAGAATTATAATTTCGACAGTGTAACGGCCGATGAGGCTCCGATTCCGGAACCTTACGAGCCTGGTGATGAAGATATTCCGCCTGAGAGCGAAGATTTCTTCGCACAGACGAATGATGATTTCCCGAGCGGGTTCTGAGTTTTGAAAAAAGAAGAGACAGTTGAGATCTTAGATAAGGTCCTTGAGTTTTCCAATAGTAAAGGATTATTTGACTGTGGCATCATTGTTGTCGGTCTGTCCGGCGGCCCTGATTCTGTTGCTTTGCTTCATATACTTAAAGGCTTAAGGAACTGTTTTGATATAGATTGTGATATCTATGCCCTTCACTGCAATCATCATTTAAGACCGGGAGCCTGTGACGAGGAAGCGGAGCTTGTAAGAGCGCTTTGCAAAGAGAATCATGTTGATCTCAGGGTGCTGGATTTCGACTGCAGGGGATTTGCCGGACAGAATCACATTTCTGAAGAAACGGCCGGAAGAGTTCTGAGATATGAAGCTTTTGAACAGTACGCAAAAGCTCTTGAAAAATCCACAAACAAATCAGTTCGTATAGCGGTCGCTCATCACAAGGATGATATAGCCGAGACCATGATGATGAACCTTTTCAGAGGTTCGGGGCTTGAAGGTCTGGTCAATCCGAAGGCTGTTAACGGAAGGATCATCCGACCGCTTTTATGTCTGAAAAAGAGTGAACTGGTAGATTATCTTGATACGCTTGGGATCAGTTATGCGATCGATCAGACAAATCTTATTGCCGAGGGAACAAGGAATAACTGGCGAAATGTATTCCTCCCGGAAATAGGCTCGTATTACAAGGAGGATCCGGCGGTTCCGCTTACGAGGACATATAAGCTTTTATCCGATGATCTTGATTTTATCAGCCAAACATCGAAAGATGCTTATTTATCAAACAGGATGCTCCTTTCAGGCTGCCCCGTCCTTAGCGTTAAAGGGACCATAGATCTCCATCCCGCAATCAGATCGCGCGTCATAAGAACGTTGTGGCTGGAGACGTTCGGGAATCTTACCGACTTCGAGGAAGTCCATCTGAATGACTGCTGTTCCCTGATGTCGCGTGAGATGACAGGAGAGATGACTCTTGATATGTCTTTCGGAAGAAAAGCATACAGGTGCGGGGACTTTTTCGGCTTTGCTGATAAGGAACGGACAGGGGTCCTTGCAGGCGGAATAGCCGGCCAAATGGGCTTTTTGACGTGCGGAGCACCTGTAAATACAGAGATAGGTCTTCAGGATATCCCGGAAAACGGCGGAACAGTCATTGAAATCTCCAATTCTGCCTTAAAACTCAAGGCATTTAGAATTGAGAATAAGGGAGATTTGGAGTATAATTACTATTCGTGGTTTTGTCCTTTGGATACTCTTCAGGGAGGCACGATCACATTCGGTAACTGCAACGGGATTACGGAAAGTCTCCGTATGAGGAAGGCTGGCTCGGAGGGAAGCAAAGAGCTTAACCGGCTGATGACGGACCTGAAGATCCCCGAATCTGCAAGAAAGCAGATCCTCTTCTTTGAGAAAGACGGAGAAGTATTGTGGTTGCCGGGATTCGGCCATGGCATCGGGTTTACGAATGCCGTAAGCCGTGAAAGATACACCACAGGCAGACCGGAAGGTGAAGCGCCTGAGACAATGGTCATGTTTACGATAGAAAGGCAGTGAGCTTCAGATGGCTATCAATACTGATACAGTATTAGTGTCACACGAAGAGATCGAGCAGATGCTCGACCGTCTGAGTTCCGAACTAAACAGGGATTACAGCGGCCGTCCGCTTGTGGTCATCGGGATCCTTACGGGAGCTTTTATCTTTACTGCCGATCTGGTAAGACGTCTTGAGATGCCCATAATAGTTGATTTTATGCAGGTATCGTCTTATGTCGGTGAATTCTCGAGCGGTGAGCTTAAGATAAAGAAAGACCTGTCTTATGACATCAAAGACATGGATGTCCTTGTTGTTGAAGATATCATAGATACAGGAAGAACGCTGGCTCTTCTGAAAGAGCAGTTATTAAAAAGAGAGCCTAAGTCGCTCAAGATCTGTACGGCTTTTGACAAGCCGAGCAGAAGAGTGAATGATCTTGTACCGGATTATAACGGGATCACGGTCCCGGACGAATTTATTGTCGGATATGGCCTTGACCTTGACGGCAAATATAGAGATTTCGATGATATTAGGATCGTAAGAAAGGAATAAGAGAGCGTGGCAGATAAGAACGAGAAAAGTTTTAAGCCGATCGGCGGAGGATTATTCTTCTATGTCCTGATGATAGTTGTGCTGATAGCATTTTCGACTATCGTTTTCGGAGGAAACTACGGACAGAAGGAAAAGGCAACACTGTCTGACGTTATGAGCATCATTGAGGATGATAATAACGAGGTCAGTCTTGTCGAGATCAAGGGAACAACGGTAACCGTCACATATAAGAATGAGGCTGGACTTAATGTTGAGGTAACTCAGGATGTGCCTTACGAGTTCGTTGATGACCTTGTACTGAAGCTCGATAAAGCGAAGGCTTCAGGTAAGATCGTAAGTTATAACTATTCCGAGCCTTTTGACTGGTCACTGATAGTTAATGTCGTTATGTTCGGCGTATCGATAATCATCGTGGTAGTCCTGTTCCTGAGCATTACTAGACAGAGCAGAGACGGCAACAGCGTATTCAGTTTCGGAAACAACCGTGCGAGATTATCTGATCCCAATAAAGACAAGGTAAAGTTCTCTGATGTGGCAGGTTCTGTTGAAGAGAAAGAAGAACTCCAGGAGATCGTAGACTTCCTGAAGAATCCGAAGAAGTACCAGCAGCTTGGCGCCAAGATTCCTAAGGGCGTTCTCCTTTACGGAGCTCCCGGTACCGGTAAGACTTTGCTCGCAAGAGCAGTTGCCGGAGAAGCAGGCGTTAAATTCTTCTATATTTCAGGTTCCGATTTCGTTGAAATGCTCGTAGGTGTCGGTGCATCACGTGTAAGATCGCTGTTCTCCGATGCGAAGAAGGAAGCTCCTTCAGTAGTGTTCATCGATGAGATAGATGCTGTCGGCCGTAAGAGAGGCGCTGGCCTTGGCGGCGGTCAGGATGAACGTGAGCAGACACTGAACCAGATTCTCGTTGAGATGGACGGTTTTGATGTTAATTCCAATGTAATAGTTATGGCAGCTACTAACCGTGTTGACGTTCTTGATCCCGCGCTCCTGCGTCCGGGCCGTTTCGACAGACGTATCATGGTAAATATGCCTGATGCCGACGAGCGTGAGGCTATCCTTAAGATCCATGCGCGCAAGAAGCCGCTTGCAAAGGATGTAAGCCTTCATGAGGTCGCTCTGTCAACTGTAGGTTTTACAGGTGCAGATCTCGAGAACCTTCTCAATGAAGCAGCTCTCATGACTGCCCGTCACAATAAGAAAGAGATCACCATGCAGGAGATCACTGACGCTATGTTCAGAGTTCAGATGGGTCCCCAGAAGAATTCAAAGAAGCTCAGTGATAAGGTTAAGCGTCTTACGGCTTATCATGAAGCAGGACATGCTGTTGTTCTCCGTGCCACTTCAGAATTCGAGAAGGTTGACCGTGTAACGATCGTTCCTGCAGGAAGAGCAGGCGGTTTTACAGCTTATAAGCCGATCGAAGATACGGATTTCTATACGGAGAAGATGCTCCTTGATACCATTAAGATGACTTTGGGCGGACGTGCTGCCGAAGAAGTTTTCTTGGGCGAGGTATCTACGGGCGCCTCTTCCGATCTGCAGCAGTGCAATAATATCGCCAAGAATATGATCAAACGTTACGGTCTTTCCAAGAAGTTCCGTAATATGGTATTCGGCGATGAGAATGAGGAAGTCTTCTTAGGTTATTCGATGGGTCAGGTCCAGAGCTATTCCGATAAGACTGCTGCCGAGATCGATGAAGAGATCAAGTACATCATCGATAGCTGCTATGAGGATACTAAGAGGATCCTTATCGAGAAAAGCAGTACAGTAGAGGGCCTTGCTAAGAGACTTATCGAAAAGCTTACTGTCGACGGTCCTGATTTCGAGAAGATCTATGATGCAGAAGGAGACCTGAGCGCTGTATATCCGTCAGAATATTCCGGCATTGACACTTCTGTAAACAGCATCGGTGCTGATACTTCCGTATCAGAGTCTACTGAGCCTTCTTCGGTTGATGCAGTTCCGGTTGCGCCGGTAACTGATACTGCGGTTTCAACAGGCGATCTGGATGACTCCAATGATCCGGGACCGTCTGACTAAGTTTTTTTCAGTATAAACAGACGGGGTATCTCAATAGCGAATTGACTTTCCATGAGATACCCCTTTTTATTTTATTTGCGCCATTATCAGATTTGCTTTGCGGGGAAAAGGAGAGAAATAATGAAGATCAGAAAACTAATTGCAGGATTGCTATTATTGTCAGTCTTTTTCGGGACTGCCTGTTCCGGAACGAAAGTAACAGAAGGTCCGGCCGAAGGGAAAACGGATGTTGCCACAGCCGGCTATTCATCCCAAACACCGGAAGAAATCTGTGCATCCCTGTCATTGGAGCAGAAGGCTGCCCAGATGATCCAGCCAACTCTTTACAACTGTCCGCCTTCGCGTATGAAAAATATCGACTACGGTTCTGTTCTTTCGAGGGTAGATGACTGGCCGATGCCGACTGATACCGAGTGGATGGGTATTGTTACTGACTATCAGAAATTCGCTATGCAATCTGACGCGGGCATTCCGTTTATTTACGGTAATGACAGCCTCCACGGCGTAAACTTTGCTTCAGGCTGTGTTATTTTTCCACACAACATAAATATCGGTGCTGCCAACGATGCCAAGCTTACAGAGGAGTACGGAAAACTTGTCGGAAGTGACATTGCACACACGGGAATGCTGCTTAACTTCTCGCCCTGCGTCGCTACGGCAGCTGATCCGAGATGGGGACGTACGTATGAATCTTATTCGTCCGACAGCAGGATCGTAACTGATCTTGCGGTTGCCTATACGAGAGGTCTTCTCTCTGAAGGCGTGATCGTTTGTCCCAAGCACTTTTTCGGTGACGGAATGACGACTTTCGGGACAGGTGAGGATCCGGATACGATGCTTATCGACAGGGGTGATGCCCGTCTGTCTGAAGAACAGATCAAAGATCAGCTATCCATCTATCAGGCTCTCGTTGATGAAGGTGTTCAGGTAATAATGCTTTCGCACTCGTCGCTTAACGGCACCAAGATGCATGAGAATGAGAAATACATCAGCATACTTAAAAACGATATGGGATTTAAGGGAATCGTCCTTTCGGATTGGGATTCGATAATGAACTGTTCAGGCGCGACATATAAGGACAATATCATAATCGGCGTCAATGCCGGCATAGATATGTTTATGACGGATACCGATCACGAGGCGGCGCTGAGCTATATTATCCAGGGTGTGAGAGAAGGCGGTATCAGCGAAGACAGGATCAATGACGCTGTTACAAGAATCATAAGAGTCAAGAAAGAGGCAGGTCTCTTTGAAGATCCTTTCCTTGAAAAGCTTACTCCTTCGTATGAATACGGAAGTCAGAGATCTCACGAAGTCGCACGTCAGCTGGCCGCGGAATCCTTTGTTGCCCTGAAGGCCGGCGGCAATATGTACATTGAGCCCGGCATGAAAGTCTTTGTATGCGGTCCCGCGGCAGATGATGTCGGCGTTCTTTGCGGCGGATGGACCAACTGGTGGCAGGGTTCGACTGACCACGACTTTAACGAAGGCATGGGTTCTGCAGTGCATTTCGTTGAAGGTGCGTCTATAGTGGAAGCGCTTAAGGATGCCGGTGAGAAAAAAGGTTTCGAGGTCATTACCGATACAAATCTGATAAACACTTGTGATATGGTATTGCTCTGCATCGGAGAGGAACCTTATGCCGAGTGGTATGGTGATACGGCCGATCTCTCGATAACAGGTTCTTCGGGACTGAATGGAAATGCCGCAGCCATTAAGCTTGCAGCCGGATCAGGACTTCCGACGGTCACGCTGATCGTTGCCGGCCGTAATGTAATCATCAGCGATTATATTGATAACTGGGATTCCTGCATTATGCTGTATCTTCCCGGTTCGGAGGGCGGCAATGCCGTTGCGGATGTGCTTACGAAGAAAACAGATCTCACTGGAACGCTTTCCATGCCATATTACTCGTCGGTTGACCAGATCGGTCAGAACGTGTGCTGGAAAGACATCGGCTGGAATGCGTTTAAGGGGTGATCCCAACGATTGCGAAAACTTCATTTATTTGTGTTCGTTTTGTCGATGAAATCGATGCGGTTTTCGAAGACAAAAACGGATATTTTATCGAAAGTGTCGTTATTTGTCTTTGAAAAGGAATAAGTTTTCGCAGACAAAAATGCCACAGATCTTACTTGGAATTAATGTTCTCGAAAGTCAGCTTGAACTTTTCGTTGTGATCGATCGCCCAGTCGACTGCCCATTCGGATTCGAAGAGCACTACAGGCTCATCGTCCCTGTCCAATACAAGAAGCGAAGTCGAAGTGAGAGTCATTTCCTTCGGGTCAAACCCTTCAACATCGGATTTTGCCCAGCGGGCAAGCCTGTAGGGAAGAGGAGTCCTTACGATATCCACGTTGTATTCGGACTTAAGTCTGTATTCAAGAACGTCAAACTGAAGGATACCTACAACGCCCATAACATAAGTCTCTGTACCGATGTTCGGCTGCTTGTAGAGCTGTACCGCACCTTCCTGGGAAAGCTGTTCGATTCCCTTAAGGAACTGCTTGCGCTTCATTGAATCTTTAGGTTCGACGCGGGCAAAATTCTCGGGCGCGAATACCGGGATCGGATCAAATTCGAATTTACGGTTAGTTGATATGATCGTATCGCCGATCCTGAAGTTGCCGGGATCGAAAATACCTATGATGTCGCCTGCATATGCTTCTTCGGTTATGGCTCTGTCCTGTGCCATGAACTGCTGGGGCTGGGCAAGCGTGATCTTTTTGCCTGTGCGCATGAGGTTGACGGTCATGTTCTTCTCATACTGACCTGAGCAGATACGGATAAATGCCATTCTGTCGCGGTGCGAAGGATCCATGTTGGCCTGGATCTTGAATACGAAGCCTGAGAACATGGTGTCTTCAGGTTCGATCATACCGTCTGTGGTGTGATGTACTGCAGGTCCGGGACTCATCTTGAGGAAGTGCTGCAGGAAAGGCTCAACACCGAAGTTGGTGATGGCAGAACCGAAGAATACCGGTGTGAGTTCTCCGTTCAGGACCTTTTCCATATCGAGCTCGTCGCCTGCCATATCCAGGAGTTCTATGTCATTTCTCAATATCTCAAGGTGACCGGGCATAAGCATCTCGTCGAGCTTGGGATCGTCGATTCCAGATACACTCTGTGTAACCATTGACGCGCCGTGGTCATTGTTTTCACGGTCAAAAAGAAGGACGTTGCGAGTAGCTCTCTCGAAAACACCTTCGAAATCGCCGTCTGTTCCAATCGGCCAGTTAATCGGGACTGATCTTATACCGAGTACTTTCTCAAGTTCGTCCATGAGATCGAAAGGGTTCTTTGCCGCACGGTCCATCTTGTTGATGAATGTGAAGATCGGAATGCCGCGTCTTCTGCAGACCTGGAAGAGCTTTATCGTCTGTGCCTCGACACCTTTCGCGCCGTCAAGGACCATTACCGCAGAGTCGGCAGCGCAGAGCGTTCTGTATGTGTCCTCTGAGAAGTCCTGGTGTCCGGGAGTGTCGAGAATATTGATGTGGCAACCGTCATATTCGAATTGCATTACTGATGAGGTTACGGAGATACCACGCTTCTTCTCGATCTCCATCCAGTCTGAAGTAGCATGGCGCTGAGCTTTACGTGCTTTTACGGAGCCGGCCTGATGGATAGCTCCTCCGTAGAGAAGGAGTTTCTCTGTGATAGTGGTCTTACCTGCGTCCGGGTGCGATATGATCGCGAACGTGCGACGTCTTTTTATTTCTTCAACTGAATTCATTTTGCCCTCAATAATTGTATAATGTTTAAATTAGGATTCTTGTTTCAAAGACAAGTAATTATATATAAGAAAGAAGGGAATTACAAATAATGAGACGTGGCGGAGGCGTTCTTATGCATATAAGCTCACTTCCCGGACCGTTCGGAACGGGAGTGATGGGACAGGAGGCTATCGATTTTGCAAAGCAGTTGTCTTCTCAGGGAATGAAATACTGGCAGGTACTGCCGTTTTCATATCCGGGCATGGGTAATTCACCTTATCAGAGCTTTTCTGCATTTGCCGGCAACTGGCTTTTTATCGATCCCAGAAGACTGGAAAAGAGGGGCCTTCTAACTCCGGCTGAGGTTCAGCAGGCTGAATATAATCAGAATAAGTGGAGAATAGATTACGATTTTTTACGCACTAACAGGGATGAGCTCTTAAGAAAAGCTTTTGAGAGGGCTGATAAAGAACTTCTCTCCAAGGCAGACAAGTTTATAAAAGATAACAAGTGGGTTCAGGATGTTGCCGCTTACCAGACCGTAAAGGATGCTGACTTCGGCAAGCCGTGGTGGGAATGGTCCGATCAGAGACTCAGGAATTACGACAAGGCAGCCGTAGCTGAGCTCAAGAATGACCCGAATTACAGGTATCACGGTTTTGTCCAGTATCTTTTCTTCGATGAATGGGCACAGATCAAAGCAGAGATCAATGCTTTGGGAATCTCGATCATAGGAGATATTCCTTTCTATGTTTCAGGTGATTCGGCTGATGTCTGGGCGGGCAGGGACCTGTTTAAGATGGCTTCGGCAACCAGAGTCAATAAAGTTCTCAAAGACTACGAGAAGGCTTTGGATAAGTATAAGAAAGAACTCGATAAGAAAGAGACCGATAAGGATAAAGAAAAGGAGTCTGAGCCTATTAAGGAGCCCAGAAAACCTAAGCCGGAAGCTCTTGTCTTTGAGAGCGTGGCAGGTGTTCCGCCGGATTATTTCTGTGCAGACGGCCAGCTCTGGGGCAATCCCATCTACGACTGGAAAAAGATGAAAGAAGACAACTATGCATGGTGGATGAGCAGACTTGAGGATAACTTCAAGCTCTTCGATTTCTTGAGGATCGACCATTTCCGTGCATTCTCTTCATACTGTGAGATCGACGCAAATGCCGAGACGGCAAGGGACGGCAAATGGATAACGGGTCCGGGTCTGGATTTCTTCGAAGCATATGATAAGAAGTTCAAGGACAGATCTCGCCTTATTGCCGAGGATCTGGGTGAGGTAACTCCCGATCTCATGGAATTCATGGGCAAGGTCGGCATCCCCGGCATGCGTGTCATGGAATTCGCTTTTTATCCCGGAGACAACAGTTCGTTCCTGCCGCACAACTTTGTCAATAACTGTGTTGCTTATACAGGAACTCATGATAACAACACATTGCTCGGATGGTTATGGGACAGTCCTGAAGAAGTAAGGAAGACCTGTCTTGAATACTGCGGTTTCACCGGTGATAACTGGGGTGACGGAGGTTCGCACAGCGATTCATGCAGGGCGATAATCAGGACTCTCTGGATGAGTCACGCTGATGTCACGATAATCCCGATCCAGGATATGCTCGGATACGGCGGCGATACCAGAATGAATATCCCCGGAACGCCAACAGGCAACTGGATGGTAAGATTCACGAAGGAAGATTTTGACTCCATTGATAACGACTGGTACAGGAATCTCAACAGGATCTATTTCAGATAAGGTGATTTCTATGAAATACATTCTTTGCATCGATCAGGGAACCACATCTACCAAGGCTTTTCTTCTTGATGAAGAAGGTAATCTTTCCGAAGGTGCGCATGTGCCTTTTAAGCAATATTATCCCCAACCCGGATGGGTAAGCCACGATGCAGAGGAGATATATGTATCAGTTCTTAAAGCTGTATCAATGATCCTTGGAGATCACCCTGAAGCCCGGGGTAATATCGTCAGCATGGGTATAACGAACCAGCGTGAAACGACAGTTGCTTTTTCTCCTTCGGGAAAAGCGTTTACGCAGGCGATAGTCTGGCAGTGCAGAAGAACGTCCGATATCTGCAGACGGCCCGAGATAAGAGAGCAAAGCAGAAGGATCACGGAAATAACAGGTCTTAAGATCGATCCGTATTTTTCTGCTACCAAGATGCTCTGGCTGATCGAGAACATAAGAAGCTTGAGGGAACGCTGCCTGTCAGGTGAAGCATATCTTTCCACGATCGACGGTTTCCTTGTATACCGGCTCACCGGCGGTAAGTCATACGCTTCGGATTACTCCAACTGTTCGAGAACGATGCTCTTCGACATATCACGCAAAGAATATGATCCGGAATTCCTTGACCTGTTCGGAATACCTGTGAATGCGCTTGCTAAACCCACGGAATCATGTGCCGATTACGGCATGATAGATCTTAAGGAAGAATACCTGAATGCCAAAGGTTTTTCTGATGAAGAGAAAGAAGTGCTCCTGTCATTAAACGGAGTGCATATCACGGGTGTCCTTGGTGACCAGCCTGCGGCACTGCTGGGTCAGAACGCAATAAATAAAGGCGATTCCAAGACTACATACGGCACGGGAAGTTTTACGCTGATGAATCTCGGTACAGAACCTGTCTTTTCAAAGAACGGTCTTCTTACTTCATGTGCATGGTCGATAAACGGGGTTACGAATTATGCGCTGGAAGGAAGTATCTTCCAGGCCGGTTCGGTTATAAGCTGGCTCAAGGATGAACTGGGATTCATAAGTGATCCTTCAGAGTGTGATGAGTATTGCAATTCGATAGAAGACAGCGGCGGAGTATATCTTGTTCCCGCGTTTACCGGTCTTGGCGCACCTTACTGGAAGCCTGATGCGAGAGGCATCCTGACAGGTCTTACCAGAGGCACCGGAAGAGCCCAGATAATAAGGGCAGGCGTTGAGTCCATTGCTTATCAGGTAACCGAACTGGTAAATCTCATGACCGATGATACCGGTATTAAAGCCGGACAGATGAAGGTCGACGGGGGAGTGTGTGCCAGCAGTTTTCTTATGCAGCTTCAGTCAGATCTTTTGGGTGTTACGATCACCAGAGCATTAAGCGATGAGATGACTGCTATGGGCGCAGGCCTTGCAGCCGGTATCTGTTCAGGAGTTTTCGACTCATTGGAGCAGACCGGAAAGTTCTATAAATCCGGAGCGTCATATGAGCCTCAAATGTCCGCTTTTGAAGTATCCGAAAAGATGGAGGGATATCGTTCTGCCGTAAGAGCAACGCTTCTTTCCGGCAGCGACTGACCCGATGATTCAGGTTTATATTGTTTTCTTTAAGATATTCATTTTCCTGCTCTTAGGTTTTGCGTTAAACAAATCCAAGGTAATAGGCAGCAGCGGTGAAAAGGCATTGTCGGATATCCTGCTTAAGGCTGTCCTGCCTTTTATGATCATCAATTCCAGCCAGCATACTTATTCCACGGATGCGGTTAACGGTATGATCACCTGTGCGGCCTTTGCCATCGGTTATTATGCGTTATCTCTCATTGTCCTGAGATTGTCTCTTAAGAAAGTTAATATCCTTGAAGATGAGAAGAGGATAATGATCACATGCACGGTCTTTGCAAATACCGGCTTTGTAGGTTTCCCGCTGATGGAAGCGCTGTACGGGAGTTACGGTCTTTTGCTGGCTGCCGTATATAATCTCTGCTACAACCTTTTCTTTTACACATACGCAGTTTATCTGTTTTCCAGGAAACCGCGTTTTGCGGTTTTGGACATGTTTAAGAGTGCGGTCTCGGTTGCATCGGTTGTTGCTATCGTCATGTTTATTATCCCGTGGAGAATGCCCGGATTTATTGCCGATACATTTAAACTCATCGGTGACATGACAGTCCCCATGTCGATGATGGTCATGGGTTCAATGCTTGCAAGTGTTAATATAAAAAAGCTGCTGACGGATAAGAAAGCATATGTCGTATCCGCATTAAGACTTATCGTTTTGCCGTCTCTTGCATTGGGCGCGGTAGTGCTTGCATCCAATTGGATCACGATGATGCCGGAGACAAAAAGCGTCATTGTGCTGATGTGTGCTTTGCCTTGCGGCTCCCTGAATGTTATATTTGCGGAGAACTATGATGTCGCTCCGCATTTTTCGGCGCGCACCGTATCATTGTCCATGGTGTTTATGCTCGTAACCATTATGTTCTGGACATGGGTGGTCAATACAGTATTTTAAGAATATGAGGAAGAAAACATGAGTGAGAATTCAGGAAAGATCGAGAGGATAGAGAATGCGAAACTTGTGGAACTCCTGGGGACAATCCGTCAGGACAGTTCCGAAGAGAATATGATAGCAGTCCTTAAAGAAGCTGCCGTAGCAAAGTTCCTTGTTCCTGTTGACGGCACGGAAGGCGATTACAGATTCCATGCAGTAAGTGATTCCAAAGGCCTGAAATATATGGTGGTCTATTGCGATTCAGACAGCTTCGAAGTTGCTTTCGAAGATAAGAAAGAGCCGCAGAACGGCGTAATTGCAGGATTTGCGGATCTAATAGACGTTGTCATGGCTCCGAAGATGGATCTTTCCGGATTCGTTATCAATCCTGGTTCGGAGGAGGTATTATTCGGCAAAGAAATGCTGAAGATGATTGCTGCCCAGATGGGTATCGGAGGAGACGGGACCGCGAAGGTAGGAGAGCCTGACCGTTATCCTCCGGAACTTAAGAAGGCCCTGACAGGTTATCTCCAGATTGAACCCACTGTATCGGATATCTGGGTCAGGCTTATGCGTGAGAACGGAACAGATCGTCTGATATGGCTTATCGTTGTAAATGCCGAGGGAGAAGGCGAGCCTTTGAAATACACGCTTGAAAACCTGAGAAAGTACTGCCTGCCCTATCTTGATAACATGGATGCCATGGTCATTTCCAGTAATGAGGATTATGCGAAAAGAGTGATAAACGGCGTAAAACCGTTTGTTTCAAGGGACGAGTGATAATTTTGCCATGAACAAGAATAAGACCGGACTGATAGTTGTTACTTTTCTGGCGGCGATGTTTTTCCTATTTATCGCCATCCTGTTTAATACCAGCGTAAAAAGACAGACAGCACTTGACAGAAAGGCCGATCTGGATGCGAAACTGGATGTTATTGCCGGAGAAGATATCGCTGTTTACTGGATCGGGGAACCTCCGGAAGAACTTGAGCACCTGATGCCGGTCATCAGGGTTGTAGCTCCGGGGACTGCTTCGGCTTCCACCCTTCCGGTAAAGAGCCCTTCGTTCCATTTTACCGAGTATAATGCTGACGGTTCTAAGGCAAATGAATATATTCCGATTGATTATCCGGACTATATGGTCATCGTGATAAGCGGAACTCCCGATCTTTCTGATAACGGAAAAGAAGCCCTGCTTGATGCTATTTCGAAAAACGGCGTTCCGGTACTGGCGATAGGAAATGATGCCTGTGACCTTCTTGGGGAGGTCATCTCCTACAGAATGGTGCATAAGAAGCAATACAGTTCGCTCTATTACTGCCTCGGAAGAGGTTACAGTGAAAATCCGATACCCGAAGATAAGATGAAGGCCGGTGGCATGGATCTGGCAGAAGAGATCCCCGGGCTGATCAAAACCGCCGTGTCCGATTACAAACCGCAAAACTGACCTGTCAAGAAAAGAAAAATGATGCAAAAAGTGGTGTCGATTTGGTTTGACACCTTATTGTAATAATTATAATATTTATATGTGGATCATATCCTTGGGGAGGTGATTATCATCCGCGCTCTAGAACAAAGAATCCTTGAAGAAGGTCAGATCCTGCCCGGCGAAGTGCTGAAGGTGGGAAGTTTTCTAAACCAGCAAATCGATACTAAACTCCTTAAGGATATGGGTGACGAAATAGCAAGACTTTTCGGGAGTAACAATGTTACAAAGGTCTTAACCATCGAGTCTTCAGGTATTGCCATAGCTTTTGCTGCAGGGCTTTCGATGGGACTTCCTGTGGTTTTTGCCAAGAAGCATTCGACCTTAAATCTCACCGGAAATATTCTCACATCCAAGGTTTTTTCATACACTCATCAGCAGACTTATGATATCGCGGTGTCGAGTGATTACATCACATCGGAAGATACCGTGCTTATAGTTGATGATTTTCTCGCAAAAGGAAATGCCCTGACAGGACTTATTGAGATAGTAAACAAGGCCGGCGCTAAACTTGCCGGTTGTGCTATAGCGATCGAGAAGGGTTTTCAGGGCGGCGGAGACAGTCTGCGCGCAAAGGGGATAAGAGTCGAGTCACTGGCTATCATTGACAAGATGACTGATGACTCATTGGAATTCAGGCCGCAGCAGGCCTGAACGATTACTTAGATATGCATTTGCTCTGCATATAAAAATAGGACGGGAGGCAATTTATGAAGAAGTTGATTTCTATGTTAGTCACGGCAGCTCTTGCAGTTACTTCGGTATTGGCATTTGCAGGCTGCAGCGCGGCTAAAGGAACTGAAGGAGGAAGTGGGGCTTCTGACTTCAAAGTAGGTGCTATCTACATCAACAGCCAAAATGACACATCGGGATATACCTATGCCCATCACCATGGTATTACCGAAGCAATGAAGAAGGTGGGACTTGATCCTTCGAAGGATCTTTTCATCGTGGACAATGTCCCTGAGGATGATGAGAAAGTCAAGCAGGCGATCGACCAGCTCGCAGGCAACGGATGCAATATCATCTTCGGTATCAGTTTCGGTTATATCAATGCCATGGAAGAGAAAGCCAAGGAATATCCTGACATTATCTTTTCACATGCAACAGGTTATCTTTCCAACGACAAGAACTTTAACAACTATTTCGGAAGGATCTATCAGGCGCGTTATCTCGCAGGTATTGCCGCAGGTTATAAGTCCCTTGCATTAGGCAACAATAACATCGGTTATGTTTCCGCATGGGGTACAGAGTATGCTGAGACATGCTCCGGCATCAACGGATTTGCGTTGGGTGTTCTTGCGGTTAACCCTGATGCCAAGATCAGCGTTTATGAGATCTCCACATGGGGAGACCAGGAACTCGAGAGGCAGGCTGCAGAGACTCTTATCGATACATACGGATGCTGCGTTATCGCACAGCACTGTGACTCTGCCCAGCCCCAGATCGTAGCAAATGAGAAGGGCGTATTCGGATGCGGATATAACTCTGATATGACCAAGGAAGCTCCTAATGCACACCTTGCAGCTCCTATCTGGAACTGGGATGCATACTACGCAACAGCTATGAAAGCTGCTATGACAAATCCCGACACATTCATGACGGAAGTAGGCAACTACTATGAAGGACTGAATGCAGGTCTGGTAGACGTTTCCACACTTTCATCCAACTGCGAGCCTCAGACCAAGGAAGCTATCGAACTTGCCAAGAAGATGATGATCGCAGGCGAGTGGGATGTATTCTCCGGCGTTAAGCTCTCATTCAGCGGAGACGCAGGTTCTGTTACCGTAGAGAAGATCAACGCACCTCTTGTTGCAAATGACGGAACTGAGATCGTTGCTGCCGGTGGCGCTTCTGTAGATGACGGCGTTATCCAGGGATCGATGAACTACTATGTTGAAGGCGTTACTCAGGTTAACTGATAACAGATTATTGATCGTTTAGGAGTGTTTTATGGAATATGCCATAGAGCTAAAGGGAATAACTAAAAGCTTCGGTCCTGTGGCGGCCAATAAAAACATCAATCTGTCTCTTGCCAAAGGCGAGATACTTGCTCTTCTCGGCGAGAACGGATCAGGAAAAACAACTCTTATGAACATGCTGTCGGGCATTTATATGCCCGACAGCGGTTCTATTTTTATCGACGGAAAAAAGGTGCAGATCAATTCGCCTGAAGATTCCGGCAAATTGGGGATAGGAATGGTCCATCAGCACTTTAAGCTGGTCGAGAGATTTACGGCTCTCGAGAATATCCGTATCGGAATGAGGGATGAAGGCCGCTTTATGCACGGAGCGGAAGTCAGAAAAAAGATAAAAGATACAGCCGATAAGTTCGGTTTTGATATAGATCTGGATAAGACGGTCGCCAACATGGCGGTATCTGAAAAACAGACTTTGGAGATCCTTAAGGTCCTTTGCTACGGAGCAAAGATAATCATCCTGGATGAGCCTACAGCCGTTCTTACTGTTCAGGAGATCGACAGGCTTTTCGCAGTCCTCCGCAAGATGAAGGAAGAAGGACATTCGATAATAATCATTACGCATAAACTCAATGAGGTCAAAGCGATTTCAGACAGAGTAGCCATCTTAAGACACGGTGAATATATCACTACGGTCTATACCAGTGATACTGACGAAAAAACGCTTACGGAACTGATGGTAGGCCGTAAGATCACGCTGAATATCGACAGACCGATCATGGAGAAGACTCATCCTCTGCTTGAGATAAGGGATCTTACCATCAAAAATGACGAGGGCGCGGTCGCTGTCGACCACATAAATTTCTACATAAGAGGCGGAGAGATGCTGGGCGTAGCGGGAATAGCCGGTTCAGGACAAAAGGAGCTCTGTGAAGCGATAGCCGGACTCCGCAAGATCGAAGAAGGACAGATAATCCATGAAGGTGAGAGCATTGTCGGTATGTCTCCCAAAAAGATATTGGAACACGGTGTTTCGATGAGCTTTATCCCGGAGGACCGTTTGGGAATGGGCCTTGCTCCTTCCTTATCCATCACGGATAACATGATCCTGAAGAACTACAACGAATCGAAAGGAATCTTTGTAGACCGTAAGGCAGCACGTGAAGAAGCTAAGAAAGTAGTGGAAAAGCTCGAGATAAATACGCCTTCTACTGAAACCCCCGTAAGACGTCTTTCAGGCGGTAATGTCCAGAAGGTTCTGCTCGGCCGTGAGATAAAGTCAGGACCCAATGTGCTCGTTACCGCATATCCGGTCAGAGGACTCGATATCAACTCTTCATATACGGTCTACAATATCCTGAATGAGGAAAAGAAAAAGGGCGTGGGAATTCTCTTTGTCGGTGAGGACCTTGACGTTATGCTCTCGCTCTGCGACAAGATCATGGTCATATGTCACGGCAGATTGCAGGGCGTCGTAAACAGTGATCACACTACAAAAGAAGAGATCGGTCTGATGATGACCGGAACCCTAAATATCGTAAACAAAGAAGGCAAGACTGACGGTATCGCGAAAGATTCTGCCATTACGGATGAGGAGGTTTCCGATAAATGAGAAAATTCCATCTGGTAAGAAGAGCAGACGCGAAGATACAGAGAACGCTTATCTACTATGCAATAGGCATACTTGTCTCGCTTATTATCGGCGCAGTCATTCTTGCTGCCCTTGGGATAAATCCTTTCGAGTACTACGGGAAGATGTTTACTATCGGACTTGTCGGCAACAGATACGGTTATAAGAGTATTGAAGGCCTTCTTAAGATATTTGTTCCGCTCCTTATAACATCACTTGCGCTGAGCCTTTCGTTCAAGATGCGTTTCTGGAATATCGGAGGTGAAGGCGAATTCCTTATAGGCGCGATCACCGCTGCAATAGTGGCATTCAACAGTTCGGGACTTCCTAACTTTGTAACTGTTCTGCTGATGTGTCTTGCAGCCATGATATCCAGCGGCATCATAGGCGTGGCGATAGCGGCTCTGAAGGTAAGGTTCAATACCAATGAGACTCTAATGACTCTGATGCTCAATTACATAATGCTCTATGTCATAAGATATATCGGAGATACTAAGGCTGACTGGAACTTTTTCTTAAGGGAGGATTCGGAAAGGCCTATATTCGGAACTTTCCCCGAATCCGCTTTTATGGGCGGAATACCTTTAGGAAAGTTCAAGCTGCTATGGGCAGTTATCATTGCTATCCTTCTCACGGTGATCATCTATATCTATCTCAAGTATACAAAGCAGGGTTATGAGATCGCCGTTGTCGGTGACAGCAGCGCGACTGCAAAATATGCGGGAATGAAAGTGGGAAAGATAGTTCTCAGGACGATGTTTATTTCGTCTGCACTGATCGGTCTTGCAGCGGCTCTGGCAGTCTCGTCCGCAGGAACCATATCGGAAACGATAACGAATGATGTCGGCTGGACTGGAATAATCGTGGCATGGCTCAGCAAACTGAGTGTTCCTGCCGTCTTTGTGACATCGATCCTGATCTCAGTCCTGCAATACGGATGTCAGGCAGCCGCTACACAGTATCCTGCCATCGACATAAACTTTGCTGACCTGTTGCAGGGCATCATACTGTTCTCGGTACTGGTCGCTGATTTTGCCGCGAACTTCAGACTGGTTAAAAAGGAGGAAGCAAAATAATGTTTGAAGTAATTACGTTATTCCTCTTTAACATTATCGTTTACAACATACCGCTCCTGTATGGTACGACCGGAGAGATAATGATCGAGAAATCCGGATCGCTCAATCTCGGCGTAGAGGGTACTATGGCAATAGGTGCCGTAGTAGGATATCTTGCCGGAGCCAAATGTGACAGTCTTCTTGTAGCATGTCTGGTAAGTTTTATCGCATCGGGACTGGTCGGACTTTTATTCTCTTTCCTGACAGTTACTCTTCAGGCAAACCAGAATGTAACGGGACTTACCATCACGACGTTCGGTGTTGCTTTCTACTATTTTATCGGCAATGCCCTGTCGAACAGTGAAGGCGGGTGGCCTAAACTCAGCGGTACCAGACTGGACGCGCAGTCGCAGGCGGTCCGCATTCCGCTTCTGTCTGATATTCCGGTACTCGGAAAAGCTTTCTTCTCGCACGGAATTCTGATATATGTCGGTGTTATTATTGCTGTCTGTATGTGGTTCTATTTCAAAAAGACCTTACCCGGATTAAGGCTCAGGTCAATAGGAGAGAATCCGGCCGCAGCCGATTCTTTGGGTGTTAATGTCGCACTTTATAAATATGTGCATATCATTATAGGTTCAGGCATTATGGGCCTTGGCGGACTTTATATGGGACTTAACATGGGCGGTACGTTTGAAGGTTCCAACTGCTGGATAAACGGTTACGGATGGATATCCATAGCGCTTGTAATATTTGCCAACTGGAGCCCTGCGAAAGCGATTCTCGGAACGCTTATATTCGGCTTCTTCAATACTTTAAGGGTGCAGAATGCTGCGCTCGCTTATACCTTCCCGAATACTCTGGGATGGCTCACAAAGATACCTTCACATTTTTTCTCTGCATTACCGTTCATCATTACACTTCTTGTCCTTATTATCAGTTCGCTGACAAAAAAAGGAAAGAGCGGAGAACCTCAGGCTATCGGACGGAATTATTATCGTGAAGACAGATAGGAGGATTATTGAGAATATGAGAAATTGCAAAGTGACAGTACAAACAGTTACAATCAGGTCATCAGGAAATAGTGACTCGAGACGTTAGATAGAAGCATTTGCATATGCTATTTTGGAAGATATTGGAAATATAAAATAAATACAGAGGTGAAATAATGCATTGTCCTAATTGTGGAAATGAACTGTTAAGTACAGATAAATTCTGTGGAGCATGCGGAGCTGATGTATCGCAGCTGTTCCAGCAGGCGGCACCCGTAACGGCTCCCGTACCCGAACCGGTCGCACCGGTTCCTGCGCCGGCTCCCGCACCCGTTCCCGTAGCGGCTGCGCCTGCCGCACCTGCACCAGTGGCTGCATCTGCACCTGTTCCTGCGCCTTCTTCACAGGCACCCGCAACAGCACCTGCACCTGCACCCGGACCTGCTCCTGCTCCCGGTCCCGAGCCTGTCGCTGTGCCAACGGTCCAGACTGCTTTCGGTGAGGTGAATGCAGTTCCCCAGGCTCAAAACGCCGGTCCTGCAGAACCCAAAAAGAAAAAGAAGGGTATTATCGGTCTGATAATAGGGCTTGCTGCTGCTGGTGTTGTTATAGTTACTGCAGTTGCTATAGCGCTGGCGGTTTTTATAAATAACAAGACAAAAGAGACTGAAAGGACAAAGAAACCTACTCACGAGACGACAGAGACTACCGAGCCGGTTTCAGAATTAGCTGACAGAACGATCATGGTCTATGCGATCGGAACCGACCTTGAATCGCAGGGATCTACGCTCTCTGCTGATGTCAAGGAAATGATGGCTGCCAATCCCGGAAAGGGCGTTCAGATCGTCCTTCAGACCGGCGGATGTTCGGATTTCCATAATTCCTATATGGAAGACGGCGCCACACAGCGTTTCTCGATAATCAATGGAAAGATCACAGAACTCGAAAATCTCGGCGATGTCAGCATGGTCGAGCCTGAGGCTCTGGAAGATTTTATCAAGTTCGCGAAGAAAGAATGTCCTGCTGAGAAATATATCCTTGTCCTTTGGGATCACGGCGGCGGAGTTCCTCTGGGATTCGGTATGGATGAATTGCATGACGGTACTCTTACAGAGATAGAAATGGCCCAGGCTATTGGCAACTGTGATATCGAATTCGAGTCGATCATTTTCAATGCCTGCCTTATGGGATCTTTGGAGGTCGCAAAGGCCCTGGATCCTTATACCGAGTATATTATCGCGGCCGAGAGTCCTACATGGGGAAGCGCATACTATGATGTAGGAATCAACTATACGAATTTCCTGAATTATATCGGAAAGGATTTTAACGGTACTGCTAAGGATTACGGCGAATTCATAGTCAGAGATTATATGGATACTGTCGAGAACCTCCAGCAGAGCATGGGTTTCTTCGGAATCGATACATGTATGTCTTCCATCGACACGGACAATATCGTAGAAGTTTTCGATGCATATGAGGAATTTATCGCAGCTTTGGATAAGAGAGTCTTTGAGCAGAACGGTTATGTTGAGTATGTTCAGTTAAGAGATGACTGCGGAGATTTCGAATCAACTGACTCTGTTGACCTTACGACTCTTGCAGGAAAGTATATAAATTGTGGTGACAAGGATATAGAGAAAGCCGCAAGCAGGCTTATCAATGAAGTCAGCAACTGTGTATTCACCGAGAGCAATAACTCATACACATATGCGCACGGTATGACGACTTACGCTCCTTTCCTTTATCCGGAATATTACGATGAAGCAAGACTTACATTCCTTACTTTGGGCTACAGTGATACAACAATCAAATTCTATGATAAGTTCGTAAGTAAGGAACTTTATATCCTCAGTGCCACAGCTTATGCCGGCGACTGGTATGTAGTTCCTTCAGACGCAAATAACATCCAGGCAGGAAACGTCTATGACATCTCCAGTATCGTAGTAGATATGGGAGATTATGAAGCTATCGCTCTGATCGATGAGGATTGGGAGATCATACGTGAAGTCAAGGTAACTTTGGCTTATATGTTTGAGGATGATGATGAGACTATCTATTATCTCGGTACGGATGACCAGTATTCCATCGACAGCAACAGATACATCATTATCCAGAATCCGACGAACTGGGTATTCTTCAGGAACTTCGGTTTTGTTACCTGTGAGTGCCTTAAATATGAAGTCGCTGAGGACGGTAAGTGGTATAAGTATCTCGGTGCAGAAGCACTGATAAACGGTCAGACTGCTTATGTCGTTATAGCATTCAGTTCTGATGATCCCGACGGTACGATAATCGGTTACATTTATGCCGATATTATCGAAGATACATATGACTTAAATCAGTCCTACCAGTTTACTGATACTGACGAGATCATCTTTGTTGAAGAGTATTATGATATACCGTCAAATTCCATGGAATACATGGAACTCGGTGACGCAGTCTCATATGATACGGCTGTTGCAGCATATTATTATTCAACCGTTAATTATGATGATGTAAACTGCTATATCGGATTCGATATTTACGATGTATACAACAACGATTATTATCTCCCGTTAAGACCCGGAAAACCCGCTTATGAGATCGACGTAGTAAGAGGAAATGACGGCGGTTATTCCACAGGCGGAGATTATGATGAAGGCACTCTCGATGCATCCTTCATGGTAGGTTTTGTCGTTGTTTATCAGGATGGTTTCGTTATAAGTGATGCTGCGACCGACTGGATCTCATATGACGGAAAACTCAAAGACGATTCTGTCTATTACGCTGATACATCAGCTCTTTCGCTTACTTCGGAACTGACAGGATCATCCGACCAGACTTTCTACTACGCCTATTACTACAGTCCGGACAACATGTTCTCTGACAGGGAACTTCAGACTGTCATTTATTCCGGTGCTGCTTCCCCGGTAACGGAAGACGGAGTCACGTATTATCACTTCGATTACAAAGGTGATATTATGCCCGGTTATTATATGATAGCTATCAGTGATTCGGAAGGCGGCAGCAGGATAATTATCTCGGCATGCCAGGTTGTATGACCTTAAGGCGTGAAATGAATTCTAAGAGGTGATACAAGATGAAGATGACCGGCGCTCAGATCCTTGTCGAGACCCTGATCGAGCAGGGGGTAGATACCGTATTCGGTTTTCCGGGCGGAATGGTCGTAGATATCTATGATAAGCTCTATGACCGGCAGGATAAGATAAAGCACATCCTTACTGCTCATGAGGAGGGTGCCGCTCACTGTGCAGACGGCTATGCCAGAGCAACGGGAAAGACAGGTGTGGTCATTGCCACATCAGGCCCCGGCGCGACGAACCTTGTGACCGGTATCGCTACGGCATATCTTGATTCTATCCCTCTTGTTGCTATCACGGGAAACGTTGCCAATTCGATGATCGGAAGAGATTCGTTCCAGGAGATCGATATTACAGGAATCACCCTTCCCATCACCAAGCACAACTTCTTCGTTCACAAGGTATCTAAGCTCGCAGATGTAGTAAGGAAAGCTTTCGAGATAGCTCAGTCCGGAAGACCCGGGCCGGTCCTTATCGATATTCCGAAAGATGTGCAGGAAGCTGTTTTCGAATATAAAAAGGCAGCCGTTCCTGCGAAAGAAGAATTGCCGCTTTGTTCTGATGAAGATATTGATAAAGCCGTTAAGCTCATCAAAGAATCCAAGAGGCCTTATATCTATTTCGGCGGCGGTGCTGTAAGAACTTCGTTAGGTGAAGATATAGTAAAGCTCGCAGATAAACTTGATGCGGTCATCGGATGTTCCATGATGGGCCTTTCCGAGATACCGTCTGATTCTCCGAGATTTCTTGGAATGCAGGGAATGCACGGCCGTTATGCCTCTTCAGTAGCGCTTGCCAAAGCAGATCTGATAATCGCTTTGGGTGTCAGATTCTCTGACAGGGCGACAGGAAGGACCGAGAAATTCTCACTGTCTGCCGCTAAGATACATGTCGACTGTGACCGTGCGGAAATTGGCAAGAATGTTCCTGTCGATCTCGGTGTCTGCTGTGATATCAAAGACTTCGTAACAAGACTTACAAAGGCTGCTCCGCAGCGTAAAAATGCCGAATGGATCAAGAAGGTCGACCAGCTGAGAAAAAGAGAATCCGATGCTTATGAAGGTCTTCCTTTTCTTCCGCGTGATACCATTAATAGCATTTCCGATACGGTAAAACCTGATACAAGAATTGTAACCGATGTAGGACAGCACCAGTGCTGGACTGCCCAGTTCTTCAAGTTCAGGAAAAAGAGAACATGGATCACTTCAGGCGGACTGGGTACGATGGGATTCGGTCTTGGCGCTGCGATCGGAAGTTATATGGGAACCGGCAAAAGAAGTGTTCTCATAACCGGTGACGGAAGTTTCGGCATGTGTCTGAATGAACTTGCGACAGCGGTAACCTATAATGTTCCGGTAACGATCGTAATCTTCAATAACCATGCTCTCGGAATGGTAAGACAATGGCAGAAAATCTTTTTCGACGGAAGATATTCGAATACAACGCTCGACCGCAAAACTGATTTTGTTAAGCTTGCTCAGGCATTCGGAGCTAAAGGTTTTAAGGTCTCTGATAAAGATTCTTTTGCGGAAGCCTTTAAGAAAGCATACCGGATGAAAGGACCCGTTGTTATCGATCTTACGATCAAGACCGACAGCCTTGTCCTTCCCATGTTAAAACCCGGCGGAACATTCAATAATCTTATCTTGAGAAGGGAGGATATCAGCGATGCAGAAAAATAAGATAATCATTGCGATCTACGTTGATAACCAGTATGGTGTCCTCTCGCGCGTTACCGCGATGTTTACGAGAAGAGGTTATAACATCGATTCACTGACGGTAGGTGAGACAGAGTCTCCAGAGTATTCAAGAATCACGATTACTCTTACTGCTGAGAAAAATGAAAAAGACCAGGTCGTTTCACAGCTCCGTAAGCTCTATAACGTCAAGAAAGTTATAGTTCTTTCCACCGAAGAATGTATCAAGCGAGAACTGCTTCTCATTAAGGTAAGGAATACCGAACAGGCTCATGCCGATATCGTTGAAGCTACAAATATCTTCCGTACGAAGATCATAGATTTTACGGATGAAGCCATCAGCATAGAAGCGACAGGTGACAGCCAGAAGATCGATGCGTTCATCGATTATATGAAGAAGTTCGAGATCATAGAGATGTGCCGTACGGGAATCGTAGCGCTCGACCGCGGAAGCACGAATATCTGGTCAGAACACGAAGACTAATGAATTAATACAAATTTAACTTAAATCACTTCCTTAATCGTTTATAATTTAATCAAAGGTCAAAGCCTTTTGAAACTTCAAAACGGAAGGGAGTGATTTTATGAAGATCACTACACAGGGCAACGG
>JAZSFQ010000030.1:0-11784 GCA_045532275.1 Saccharofermentans sp.
ACGTTGCACATTTAATGCACCCTCCGCGGTCCATTTGATAATCCGGTTCCCGCTTCACTCTCAGCATCGGAAGCTCTCTGTAGGGCCTTTTACTATCTTTATCTCCGCATCAACGGTTTGATTGATATGACAAACAATAATACTGATCTTCAGAAAAGTCAACAGTTTTTCACATGATGTGACTTCAGTGAGTTTTAGCGATCAGATACTGTCAGTCAAAATATATTCCGCCCGCAATCTTCTTTCCGCAATGATCGCAGAGTTTCGCGATATTAGTGATCTCTGAATATTCTGTGCTTCCTGAACGCACGCATAAGATTACAGCATCAACGTTATCAAGCGCTTTATCACCGGAAAGGTTTTCTGCGTAGCTGACATCAGCTCCGGAAGCCTTGCTTATCTTACCTGCAAGTTCCTGAACTGAACCGGAGAATTCTTTACCGAAGCCCGGATCAACTAACAGCACTTTACCGTAATCTCCGTGTTTACATACAGAAACGGCAGCATCAGTCACAGTCCCGTCAGATCTTCCGTCGATGCTCGTTTTTCGGAGCAGTCTGTAAACAAACCTGCTGTGCGCAAAAGCAGCAAAACCATTGAAGCTGTATTTACTTACAGTTCCCAGCAATCCGGTGCCGAGAGTATCGGTAATAACAGCTGAACTGCGGATCCGTGGCGAGAATACCAAATATGCGAGATAGCAGAACACATAAAGAACGACTCCCACTGCAAATCCCAGTGCGACCCTTTTTACTGAAAACGTTATCCCGGGATCTGAATAAGAGATATAGCTGTCATCCTCTGAAGTAATTGAATTGTATATAACTGTCTGTTCATCTGTAAACGACAATACCAGTGCTCTGAAGTTGTCCTTCATCTCCATGAAATCATTCTCTTCTGCGATCTGCGAATCAGCGTCACCATTATCAGATGACAGTGTCCCGGAAGCAGCGATATCCTGCTCACGCTGTTCAATATAGTCTTTCAATGATAATGCATAGACAACATCATTTCTTTCTGTTTCGGATAGTCTGCCCAGTTTCTCTTCATCGCTTAACAAAGCCAATTCTCTGTATGTATCCGCCTCGTTTTTTGCGTCCCTGTTATCCTGAACCGACATAATGCACGGTATAACAACTGCAGTCACCGCGAGCACGATCACGATCAATCTCCACTGTTCGAGTAATGATCCGAAAAACTCGCGGATATCTATACTGACCATTCCCGTTTTCTTCATATTATATCGCTCCCTCACCCGAAGGTTTATTATCTTTGATAATTATCTTTCCGTCAGTCTCACGCCAGATAAGCGCCATCGCAGCTGCTATGGCAAAAGTCCTGTACACCTGGGCATCCAGAGAGATACCGCTGATCATAAAACCCGTAACGGCAAGTATCCCGAACAGATTCTTATTCTTTACGGCATATATATACAGAGTGGTAAAGCATGTTATGAGAAGACCGAGTCCGATCACTCCGCCCTCTATCAGAGTGTTGATGAACATATTATGCGACTCGTATCTGAAATCATTTCCGACAGCCACATATCTGACCGTATCTGCAAAAGATCCCAGACCATTGCCGAACAGCATGTGAAAAGGATCCTGGGAGATAAAATACTTAAGCGCAGCTTTCCATATATCGGCTCTTCCCGTACCACCGCTAGCAAGCAAAGCAGATACGCTGAACCTGCTCAGCATAGACGGTCCTATTCCGAATTCGGCACAGATCAGCAAAAGCGCAGCCGCAGCTGCTATGCTTCCAAGGAGTATATATTTTGCGCGTCCTCTAATGCTTATGACCCAGATAAAGATAACGCCCATCATCGTCAGTAGTCCGCCACGGGAACCGGACAGATAAACAATGAGTAGTATGCTGATCATGAAGACCGAATTAAGTATGATCCTCTTTTTCCTCTTCACTTCGGTAAGACATAAAGCAAATGCAATGGAAAGACCTGTGGCAAAGTCATTAGGATCCATCAGACTGGTGATCTCGATATACATCCTTCCGCCATGGAAGAAACTGAAGAACAAAGTGCTGAACCATGCTGTAATAATGCTGCAGAAAAATGCATATCTGATAAGCTTTATCTCAACATCGGAATAGTGACGTATGCTGACGCAGATTATGATCAGGAATGTGACCATGAACTGCATCGAATACCAGTCCACTTCAAATGCCCTGTCCCACAATGCAGTGGATATCATAAACATGAAGTAGAGATAAGCGGGGAAAATGCTTCTTTCTATCCTGATTTTCTTTGAGAAGATGATCTCAATAATGGAGACCAGCACAAACAGAACGGCAATCAGAGACTGCACGGAAGCGCTTATTATAAATCCTGAAAGAGCTGTGCTGACAGGCAATAAGCAGATATATAAGATCAACAGCAGAGAACTGTATTTGAAGCCGGATCTGTCAGCAAATACATTCCCACGGCAGGTCCGCCATTCCGGATATTCACCTGTAGCCGCAACATTACTCATCTATCCAGAGTGTACGTATCTCTTACCATCTCGTAAGATACATAATCGTCAGGATAATACTCGACTGAAATGTAATGCAGACGGTTATGACTGTCAACGAAATACCATATCGTCAGATACATTCCGTCCTGATACTGGCCTGTAACCGTATAAGCATCATGGCCGCCGATCTTTGTCTCTTCCATTGTTATGTTAAAGAAACTGTCGCTTTCCATGGCCGACTTATAGATCTCGGCATAAGCTTTAGCCGAACCGTCATCATAATTTCCCGATAAAACAGCGACACAAAGGATAGTCTCAGTATCACGGTTGATCCTCTGGTATCTGGATTCATAATAATCATCCATACCGTCAGCCTCATGCCAGTAGTCCCATGTTCCCTGGGTCAGCGTAATAGTACCGGAAAGACTGTCGCCTACTATGCTATCATCGTCTGAAGTGGTATTTTCGGTCGATTCTGAAGGCAATACGGATGAAGAAGAACCATATTCTCCATATTGAGCTTCCAATACAAGCGTTACAGTTTGCTCGCTGTCCAGATTAAATGTATCCAAAATATCAACCGTCTTACCATTCAGTTCAGGCTGCGTATAGAATCCATAGAAATGTACATCAAATGGGTCCTCGTTCATCTGAACCTCACCATCTTCGCTCTCCTCTTCGTAGGTAAGAATAAGTGCAAAGAGATTCTCTTTCCCATACAGATCATTAGATTTTATGGCTGTGCGCAGCTCATCTTCCGTCATACTGCAATCGCCAAAATCATTGATCAGTTTGTCACGGGCTTCTTTGGCAAAACAAATCTCATAATGCCCGGCACTATAATCTTCAGAACCCTGATAATCATAGTACTTAAACGACTTGTCACTCCTGTTGAACACTAAAAAAGTTTCGTCTTCTGCTATTACCCAGCTGTTCGTCGTTATAAGCTTCTCATAATCAACGGTAATAATATCTTCCGCAGTCGTTGTAGTAGTCTCTTTGGTCGTCCGGGTCGATCTGGTAGTATCCGTGGAACTGTCAAAAATGTCACTGAAAGTATCTGACTTGATGAATACATAACCCAAAGTCATAACTATCAGCATGATAACAGACATAACTATTCCGGCAATCGCTTTACCCTTGCCATCCTGTTTTTTCTTTCCGACAGTGATCAGGCCGACAATCGAAAAAATCAGTCCGAATAAACTGGTAATACCAAAAACAAAGAGACCGATCAGGGATAATACAAAGCCGGCTTTGCAGAAACCATTGGTCTTAACTGCCGGTTCGCTCTTTACAGGCTGGACAACAGGCTGAACATATATGGGCTGAACAGGCTGAACCGGTTGCTGGTAAACAGGCTGTTGATATACGGGCTGCTGATATACAGGCTGTTGGTATTGGGGCTGCTGAACAGGCTGCTGATAAACAGGTTGCGCCTGCTGAGTCTGTACAGGCTGCGCCTGGGGCTGGACCGGCTGTGAAACAGCTAACGGACTACCACAGTTTACGCAGAACTTAATACCTTCACTGTTTGCTGAACCGCAATTAGGACATACTGCCATGAAATCTCCTCCTTATTCCCTTACGCTCTGAAACCTTTGGGTCAACCGGATTTGCCGTCTTTCCGGATCTTGTTTTTGTCTGCCTTGGCATTCTCAATATCTTTGGCTTCGTCTTTAACCTTCTTCCTGTCCTTAAGCCAGGGTACGATGATCTCACTATAGATATAAGTCAGAATAGCAGCCAGCGGAATTGCCAGGAGCACGCCAGGAACACCCCAGATCTTTCCGCCGACTACGAGAAACACGAGAACGAGGAACGGCGGCACATTTAGCGCAGAACCGAAGAGTCTGGGCTTGATAACATAACCGTCGATAAGCTGTAATGCCAGAGTGAAGATAAGCCAGATAATAACCGCATCAGGCTTAGCAAGGAGCAGTATTACCGCTGCAATAAAAGCTCCGACAAAAGGACCGAACGTGGGTGCCAGATTCGTAAGCGCCACAACGACAGAACAGAAGACCGCATAAGGCATTCCTGTTGCAAACATAAATACGGCATTAACTACGCCTACGATAAGGGCATCGATCAATTCACAGAGTATAAATCTTGAAAAGATCGCATTAAGCCTGTTGCATATATTCTTCCAGTTAGTATAGTGGGCTGACGGAATAACAAGGTAAAAGAATTCACCTAAAGTATCGATCAGCTTATTCTTTGCACAGAGGAAATAGTACGCAAGTATTATTCCTATCATGAATCCGAATGCTTTGGATCCTATCCCTGCCGAGAAGCTGATGAACCAGCCCGGTGTGATCTCATTGCCGCCGAACATCTTACTTACAAGAGCTGTAAGATCCGTCTGTTCATCGACAAATCCCAAAATACTCAATTTATATTTTTCATCGAGCTCTGAATCGACAACGAGCTGCTTTAAACTGTTAATATATCCGGTAAGTCCTCTTGCAAAAGCCGTTATATTCTCAATAAGTCTGGGGGTAATGAGTACAATAAGGCCGACAAATATCAGGAGTATGCCTGTCAAAGAGATAACGGCTGACAGCACCCAGGCTCTGTTCTTATGCTTTTCTTTGAACTTCTTTTCAATATTTCTGTAGATCAGACACGCTAAAGGATTAGCCGTATAAGCAATAACCGCGCCGATAATAACAGTGGAAGTGATCGTGAAGAAGGAATTGAAGAAATCCTTCATGCTGCCGATATGGGAAACCAGCATATAGAAAACCACAACGACACAAAGAGATATCGTCAGTCCGGCCCATCTGTTCTTCTCATACTTACTGAATCGTTCTTTATACTTTTCCATGCGCGTATTATATCAGTTAAAAAATATGAATACAAAAGAAAACTCCCGCCGGAAATCAGCGGGAGTAGGATTAACTGTTACAAATATATTCAACTGTAATTCAAGTTCCGATCGATCTGTTGATTCAATTCTTGAGAAAAACTCAACTTTAAGTAAAAAACTTACTGGAGGAAACTTATGAATCAAGCGAGACCAACCGTCTGCTTGTTTGTGTTTCACTTCCCATTGGTCTCACCTCCTTAGAACTTAAAAGTTCTTTTCTGATGGCTTGAGTATAACATACTTAAAGTCAGAAAGTGTTACAAAATAGTGAACGATTTCTGACATGCACATATCAATCCGGTGCAGGTATACCATAATCCTTATCTCCGTCACGGGACAAAAATGACATCGGAGGCAGAATTACCGCAGTGCCGTCAGCGGAAGATACCGCCTTCATATAAAATGTCATCTCCGGATGAGGACAGTCGTTTACAGGATTCATTTTGCCGTCATAAAGATCTGAAACAACGACGGGGGCCATATAGCCGTCAGGCATAAGAACGTTAAGGGTATCACCCTTATAGAGTTTATTCTTCTGGGTAACCTTAATAAGACCGGTCCCGGAATCGGAGCTCTCCGTTACTCCGACAACGAATGCAGGCTTATTATATGACTTATCCGGATCTATCTTGGCATCATCACACGGAGCGTCGAAAAAGAACCCGGTGTCATAATCTCTGTGGACTACCTTATCAAGAATATCTTTCCAGCGCTGATCAACCTGATAACCGTCAGGATCCTTACAGTACAGATCAACAGCTTCCCTGTAGACTTTTGTTACTGCAGCGGCATAATAAGCGCCCTTGATCCTTCCTTCAATCTTGAATGAATTGATCCCCGCAGCCAGGAGTTCAGGGACATGGTCGATCATACAGATATCACGACTGCCGAAGATATATGTTCCCCTTCTGTCTTCTTCGACCGGAAGAGGTATATCCGGACGCTTTTCTTCAACTACGTAATACCCCCATCTGCATGGTTGCGCACACGCGCCGCCATTGGATCTTCTGCCGGTGAAATAATTCGAAAGCAGACATCTGCCGGAATAGGAAACACACATCGCTCCGTGTATAAAACACTCTAGTTCTACATCGGCAGGGATGGACTTACGTATCTTTTTGATCTGCTCAAGAGATACTTCACGTGCAAGGACTATCCTTTTGGCGCCCTGGGATGCCCAGAAATTGCACGCGGCACTGTTGGTAACGCTCGCCTGGGTGGAAATGTGGATCTCAAGATCAGGGCACAAAGTCCTTACCATCGTAAATACTCCGGGATCTGATACCAGTACGGCATCGGCACCGCTTTCATTCCCGACAAATCTTATTGCCTGCTCAAGTCCGGAAAGCTCTTCCTCCACAGGCATAACATTAAGTGTTACATAGCATTTGACACCATGATTATGGGCATAGGCAATTCCTGCCTTCATCTCGTCTTCATCGAAGTTGTCGCTGAAAGCGCGCAGACCGTAACTTCTGCCTGACAGATATACGGCATCAGCACCATATTCCACTGCTGCACGGAGCTTATCCGGATTGCCCGCAGGACTTAATATCTCATACTGTGAACGGTCTAAAGACATCGCATTTCCTTTGCTATGGCTGGCGGCACTTATTGAAGATCAGTCGTCAGGAATGATTTCCAGGCTTCCGCTCTCACTTGTCTCCGTCGTCTCCGTCGAAGACGGTTCAGTCTCGTCTGCTCTGGTCCAGTTCTCTCTGTACTTCTCGATATTATCCTCATGCTGCGAGAGTGTGGTCGCAAATGCCGTACCACCGTCAATACCGGTAGCGCAGAAATACATATAATTGCATCCGGGTTCAGGATAAAGAGCGGCAGAGATAGCATCAAGTCCGGGCATGCATATAGGTCCCGGAGGAAGACCCTGGTGCGTATATGTATTGTACGGACTGTTGATATTCAGTTCGGCATCAGTGTGAAGGATCGAAGCCTTACCGCCGTTGATCTCAACAAGATAATTGATTGTAGCGGAAGATCCGAGATATCTCATATCTTCGTCATCCGAATCCAATCTGTTGTGAAAAACAGCCGAAATAAGCATCATGTCGGCCGGCTTACCGGTCTCCATCTGGATGACAGAAGCCAGCGTAATGATCTCATCCATCGAATAGCCCAGTCTCTGTGCCCTGACATAATACTCGTCATAGAGCTTGCTCTGGGTGTTATTCAGGAATCTCCTGATTATTGATTCAGGGCTGGCATTAACATCGAAATAATATGTGTCGGGATAAAGGTATCCGGAGAGAATGAAGTCCCTTCCTTCTTTGATCTCGATCTGTGATACGAACTCATAGTCAGTAAAAAGATTCGGTGAATTCATGCATTTGTCAAACTCATCGTCATCGAAGTTAAGTCCGGCATCATGAAGGAGCTTCTTTATCTCATAATATGTAGAACCCTCAGGTATCGTGACCTTAACGGCTTCAGGCTCGAGCGTAAGAAAGTACATAAGCTCGTCATAGGAAAAGCCTTTTAGCAGATAATGCGTACCCGCTACATAAGCTCCGTCGAAACCGTTCAGTTTGCTGATTATCGAGAAAAGGAATTTATTGGTGATAAGCCCTGCATCATATAGTTTTTCCGCAATATCAGATGTGGAATCACCGCTCTTTATGACTATCGTTACCGCGCCTTCGGTATCAGACTTTATCTTATATTTTCCGGTCTCGATATCAGTCTTAAGACTGTTAAATCTCTTGTCCTGGGAAATGACATAATTGTAGCCGACATAAACGCCGCCAATTGCAAATCCGAACAGCAGTAAAATGACTATTAATATCCTGAGAGCGACTTTGACCTTGCCGGATAACATCAGTTAAAAATCACCCCCGATTAAAGCTTAAGATCAGTCGTCCCTCTTCTGCTTTGCAAGCGTCTTGGCACGCAGATCATTATTAAGTATCTTCTTGCGAAGCCTGATGCTCTTTGGTGTAACTTCACAAAGCTCATCATCTTCGACAAATTCGAGGCACTGCTCAAGGGAGAATATGAGAGGCGGAGTAAGACGCATCGCGTCATCTGCTCCTGCAGAACGCATGTTGGTTACATGCTTCTTCTTGCAGACGTTAACGGTAATATCATCAGGCTTGGGATTGATACCCACTATCATACCTTCATATACCGGTGTGCCTGCTCCGATGAAGAGTGCACCTCTGTCCTGGGCATTGTAAAGTCCGTAGGTTACAGCCGTTCCGGTCTCGAATGCCACAAGCACTCCCTGACCTCTCGTTTCGATCTCTCCTGCGAACGGTTCAAAGCCCGAGATAACGGAGTTCATTATACCATTGCCCTTAGTGTCGGTCAAAAACTCGGTACGGTATCCGAGGAGTCCTCTGGAAGGGATCTTGAATTCAAGACGGGTATATCCCTTTGTCGGAGGAAGCATATTCAGGAGCTCACCCTTACGCTTTCCGATCTTCTCCATAACAGGACCTACGAAGTCCTCGGGGACGTCGATCACAAGCTCTTCAACTGGCTCTGAGAGCACTCCGTCGATCTCCTTCATGATGACCTTCGGTTTGCTTACCTGGAACTCATATCCTTCACGGCGCATTGTCTCGATGAGGACAGAGAGATGAAGTTCTCCTCTTCCCTTTACGATAAATGCTTCCGTAGTATCTGTCTCTTCAACTCTCATGGAAACGTTGGTCTCGATTTCCTTGAAAAGCCTGTCTCTTAAGTGACGTGATGTGACATACTTGCCTTCCTGGCCTGCAAAAGGACTGTCATTTACCGAGAAAGTCATGGCAATAGTAGGCTCATCGATCTTAACAAAAGGAAGAGGCTCGGGATTAAGCGCATCACAGAGAGTATCTCCGATATTGATGTCAGCGATACCTGCAACGCATACGATCTCACCGATGGATGCGGATTCGACTTCCTCACGTCCGAGATTATGGAATCTCATGAGCTTAACGACTCTCGCATTCCTTTTGCCGTCTTCGCCGTATGTTACAAGAGCAACATTCTCACCCTGCTTGATAGTGCCTCTCTCGACCCTTCCGACGCCGATCCTTCCGATATAAGGATCAGAATCGATATTGGATACGAGGAGCTGCATGGGACCTTCAGGATCGCCTACGGGACAGGGTGTGTACTTAACAACAGTATCAAGAAGGGGGGTGAAATCAAGTTCTTTACCTTCTTCATAATCCTTAAGATCAAGTGTAGCAATACATGTCTTACCTGAAGTATATACAACAGGGAATTCGAGCTGGTCGTCATCGGCTCCGAGCTCTATGAAAAGGTCAAGGACCATATCTACAACTTCGAGAGGTCTTGCATCGGGACGGTCGATCTTATTGATGCAGACAATAGGCTTAAGACCTAACTCCAGTGCCTTATGGAGGACGAATCTTGTCTGGGGCATGGGTCCGTCAAAGGCATCAACTACGAGAAGAACGGAGTCAACCATCTTAAGAACACGCTCGACCTCACCGCCGAAATCAGCGTGGCCGGGAGTATCGACTACATTAATGCGGATTCCCTTGTAATCGATCGCGGTATTTTTCGCAAGGATCGTAATACCTCTCTCACGCTCGAGGTCGTTGCTGTCCATAACCTGCTCAACAACAGTTTCATTCTCACGGTAAACACCAGCCTGCTTAAGCATGGAATCGACGATAGTAGTCTTTCCGTGGTCAACGTGAGCGATGATAGCGATGTTTCTTAAGTTCTCGATAGTTGTGACTGCCATAAATTAATCTCCGAAATAGTCCTGATCCGAATCTGAAAATGATATGCCTATATATATAATTAAACCGAGTAATATTGTGCTACTGAACAGGCATTATTTGGGACTGTGATATTTCACAAAATATCAGTCTTCTTCACCTGTCTTATTACGCAAAAGGAGACGCAGCGGAACGCCTTCAAAACCGAAGTTGCGTCTTAACTGGTTCTCAAGATAACGCTCATAGGAAAAGTGCGACAATTCCTTGTCGTTAACAAAGAGTGCGAACGTCGGAGGCTGTACGGAAACCTGTGTACCGTAATAGATCTTAAGATGTCTTCCTTTGTCCTGAGGTGTAGGAACCTGTGTAACAGCTTCGGATATCATGCGGTTAAGAACGCTTGTGGTAAGGCGTTTCTTCGAATTCTCATATACTGTCCTGATCAGCGGGAAAAGCTTGTCAACACGCTGTCCGGTCTTTGCGGAGATGAAAAGCACAGGCGCATAATCCATAAAAGGAAGGCGGTCCTTAACGATCTTCTCCATCTGTTCCAATGTACCGGTCTGCTTTTCGATCAGATCCCATTTATTTATAACGATCACAGATGCTTTGCCTGAATCGTGGGCCATTCCCGCGATCCTGGCATCCTGCTCAGTCACGCCTGCTTCTGCATCGATCAGGATCACGCATACATCGCTTCTGTCAACGGCAGCGACCGCCCTTACCATCGAATAACGCTCGATAACGTCCTCGATCTTGCCTTTTTTACGCATTCCGGCAGTATCGACTATAGTGAAAGAACCGTAATCATTCTCGATAAGCGAATCGATCGAATCTCTTGTCGTACCTGCGATATCGGATACAATGCTTCTTTCAGCGCCTGCCAGCCTGTTTGACAAAGAGGACTTGCCTGCATTAGGTCTTCCGATAATGGCTACCCTGATAGTCTCATCCTTCTCCCCTGTCTCGTCAGCAGGAGGAAACTTTGATACGACCATATCGAGCATCTCGCCCAGTCCGAGCTTATGTGCTGCGGAAATAGCACAAACATCTTCCAGACCCAGATTATAGAACTCATAGAATTCCGGCGGAGGATCGCCGACATAATCCGATTTATTGACACAGACGACCACAGGACGCCCCGCTTTCCTCAGCATCATGGCGATCTCACCGTCTGCGGCCGTAAGACCGCTCTTAATGTCGCACATAAATAAGATAACATCTGCAGTCTCTATCGCGATCTCAGCCTGAACGCGCATCTGCTGCAATATGATGTCATCTCCGGTATCGGGCTCTATTCCGCCCGTATCGATCATTATGAAATCTCTTCCGCACCAGGAAGTCTCGGCATAGATGCGGTCACGGGTTACACCCGGAGTATCATGAACAATGGAGATACGCTCTCCATAAATGGTGTTAAACAGCGAGGATTTGCCCACATTAGGCCTTCCCACTATTGCCACGACCGGTTTGCTCATGCCGATTATCCTTTCTTTGCAAAAATAAGAGGCAGTGCCTTTATTCCAAACACCGCCTCGTTAACTGAATAGTACTTATTTATCTCAGATCTCTTCGTCGACTTTGATAACCTGTTTTCCGTCCAGGTAACCGCAGTTCTTGCAGACCGTGCGGCGAAGCATCTTAGCATGACACTGGGGACATTCAACGAGACCCGGCATGTTAAGTTTCCATGCGCTTCTGTGACGTGCAGTCCTTGCCTTCGACCATTTACGCTTCGGATGTGCCA
>JAZSFQ010000013.1:0-6433 GCA_045532275.1 Saccharofermentans sp.
AAAAAGCACTTGGAGAAGAATGAGTTCATTATCGCCAAGCAGGAAGAAAAGCTTGAAGCTCTCACCGTCCGCATCGAAGATACAGAGAAGTTTATCGAAGAAGTTTCTGACGCGGCTTTCGATGCCGCTGTGAAAGTCGTAAAGGACAAAGTTATCGAGGAGACGCACAACGCGGACTTCGATATGATCGCGAAGCTCAAGAAGAATCTTACTTCAAAGGAGAACGATAGCTCTCCGACGGCCAAGAAGATCGCGGGACAGACTCTTGACCTGCTCATGAAGAAGTTCAGGGGCATGACGGAGCATATCACCGAGAGACTCAATAAGATCTTCGGAGATCCCGACCAGAAGAAAAAGCTGAAGGAACCGATCAGAAAGTCGATCCTTAAGACTCTCGCGGAAAACCAAAAGATAGTAGATAAGGAGAAACGAGGTTCGGTATCAAAACACAAACAAAATGATATAGGGTTGTGAGAAGCGTTTGTTCAGTAAATGGCAAGCGCTTTTCTTATGCCCGGAAAGGAGTTTTATGAATCTGTTTGCAGAAATAAAAGATCAGGTCACAGCAAAAGATGCCGCCATTCATTACGGCTTCGATGTAGGAAGAAACGGCATGATGTGTTGTCCCTTTCATGATGATAAGCATCCCAGCATGAAGGTCGATGAGGGGTTCTATTGCTTCGGGTGCGGTGCGAAAGGCGATGTTATCGAGTTCGTCGCAAAGCTTTATGAGCTGTCTTCTAAGGATGCAGCGCAGATGCTTATTGACGATCTTGGTCTTATTGTCAGCGGTAAGAAAAAGCGAAAACGTAATTACAAAAGAGTGAGGACGAAGCGACGACGGTGCGAAGAGAAGCTTTTCGAGCAGGCTGTGGAACGCGCTTTTATCGCTTATGTCGAATACTTGCACCTGCTGAGATCATGGGAAGAAAAGTATTCACCGAAGTGCCCGGATGATGAGTGGCATCCCCTGTTCGTAGAAGCAGCACAGAAGAAGGACTATGTGGAATATCTTCTCGATATCCTCATGTACGGTACCAAAGAAGAAAAAGCAGAATTGTTAAACGAGAAAGCAAGGGAGGTAATCAGAATTGAACAAAGAATCAGAGGACTTACGTCCGGAGACGGCGAATGCATTTCAGATAACGAATGCGATGCTTCAGCCTGAGAAGACGGTGGAAGAGGTCGAAGAACTTCTGGAGAAGAATGAGAAAGGGATCGTCAAGAATTGCGTGACAAACGCGGTAACGGTGTTTACTTACGATCCTCTTCTTCGCGGTGGTATCAGGTATAACGAGCTCACACAGAAGGTCGATATCGTAAAAAACTTAGGGTGGGATCAGAGTAACGGCGAGAAGACTCTTACAGATTATGATCTATATAATATACATCTGTATATAGAGGGAACGTACGGCATCACTTCCCTGAAGTATATCGAGGAAGCACTTCATATCGTCACGAACAGGAATTCATATCACCCGATCCGCGACTTCCTTACCGGACTTAGGTGGGATGGTAAGGAACGAGTGCGGTATGCTCTTCGCAAATATCTCGGCGCGGACACAAGCGATTATACCTATGAGATATTGAAGTTCTTCATGCTCGGAGCGATAGCAAGAGTATTTCATCCCGGCATCAAATTCGACTATATCCTCTGTGTTGTCGGCAATCAGGGCGCAGGAAAATCTTCGTTCTTCCGTTTGCTGGCGATAAAGGATGAGTGGTTTACCGATGATCTTAAGGATCTCGAGAGCAGCAAGGTGTTCGAGAAGATACAGGGACATTGGATAATAGAGCTGTCTGAGATGCTCGCGACAAATAATGCGCGAAGCAACGAGGCAATCAAGAGCTTCCTGTCTCGCCAGAAAGAAAACTACCGCACGCCTTACGAGCGATACCCGAAGGACAGGCCGAGGCAGTGTGTTTTCGCAGGAACGACAAATAAGATCACATTCCTTCCCAGCGATAGAACCGGTAACAGAAGGTTTCTTCCGATCATATGCAATGAGAGCCAGACGGAAGAGTTTATCCTTGATAACGAGAAAGCATCCCGAGCGTATATAGTGCAGATGTGGGCGGAGATGATGGACGTCTGGCGTGCCGGAAATGTGACCTTAAAGCTGTTTCCTTCTGTGGAAGACGAGCTTCGTATAAGACAGAGACAGTTCATGCAGGAAGATGTCGATGGCGGGTTGATATTGGCGTATATGCAGGATTATCATGGTAACAAGGTATGTTCAAAGCAACTGTTCCGTGAGGCGCTTCATAATGACTTTGCTCAACCACAGAGGTGGCAGACGAACGAGATCAACGACATCATGAACCAGCTTATACGAGATGGTTCGCTTGAAGGATGGCGGTACTTTGACAGTCCGCGACGCTTCCCCGGTGATTATGGTACTCAGAAAGGATGGGAACGTGTCGATGTAGTCAACGAGGACGTCAACGAAGAGTAAAAAAGTTATTTTGAGAAAAAGTTTTTATGGGTCTGTTGACAAGTTCGTTGACAGACCGGAATTAAGAAAGGATGTTAACATATGAAAGATAATAAAGATATTGTAATGCTGTTTGAGAATGAGGCGAAGGCTGTAAATACGCCGCAGACGCTTATTCCGTATCTTATAAAGACTATTCAGGATATGAAAAACGGACAGGAACGGGACGCGGCTAAGGTAGCAATTAAGGATAAAAAGCTTCTTAGTATCGAGGAAGCGGCGGATCTGTTCGGGATCGGCAGGGGTAAGATAAGAGAGCTTACCGATTCCGATAACTGCCCGTTCGTAATATGGATAGGCAGTCACAGGAAGATCAAGCGCGCTGCCTTCGAGGAGTATATCATGAGTCAGTACTCGGTATGAGGTTGACTGAATCATACTGAAAAACATTTACAAAGTGTCAGTTTGTAGGGTATAATGCAATCAAAGAAAGCAGAAATGCTTTTGGACTGGCCGCGAGGTCTTTGGTCCACCGTAGGCAGGAACAATTTCCTGCCACTTTTTTTGGAGTAGTAAATGAGCACGGAAAACGTTTTAAGTGTGTTTGTAGATGAGAGTGGCGATTTCGGTGAAGTAAAAGAGAGACCGTCTTATTATCTTGTGACACTTGTTTTCCATGATCAGAAGCATGATATATCTCAGCAGATTAAGAAGCTTGAAGAAAGCATCAAGAGTTCCGGTATCGGGATCGAGTATATCCATACGGGCCCCATTATCAGGAGAGAAGCTGTTTTCAACAATCTCAGCATAGACGACAGAAGAAAAATGATCTTTAAGATCCTTAACTTCATGAAAGTTTGTCCGATCAAATGTGCCACAGTTGTTGTAGACAGAAAAACCGCTGCAAATAAGGTTCAGCTTTCCGGCAAAATATCCAAAGCACTCACAGAAGTATTCTTAAAGCATGACGAATTCTTCCGATCATTTGATGCAATCAATGTCTATTATGATAATGGGCAGGATGAATTATCCGCTGTCTTGAATGCGGTGTTTTCTGCAAGGTATGAAAATGTTGAATTCAAGAAGGCAGAGCCTCAGAAGTACAGGCTGCTCCAAGTTGCGGATTTCATTTGTTCGATAGAATTACTTCGAATAAAGATGAAAGAGAATCGATTAAGTAGTTCCGAGAAGAAATTCTTCTACAAGCCTCAGGAATTAAAGAAAGCATTTATCAAACCAATTGACATGAAAAGACTTTAATGCCAACCATCAGGAAACGCCCGCAGCTTGTGGACGTTTCTTGGTCGGCAATAATTATCCCTCAATTTTTGGGTTATAGGGCGTCCATCACGGGCGCCTTTACTTATTACCACTAATAACTTTACCAATTACATGTTTTATGCTGCCATCAGAGACATCATGGGATATAATTACCAATGAGATGACTCTGGTGTAGCGACAGAAAGGAGCAGAAATATGGCTACATTTCAGAGAAGAAAAGATAATAAGAATCGAGTCTTAAAAGAAGGCGAATATCAGAGATCTAACGGTACTTACCGTTACAGGTGGCTCGACAAACGTCACAGGGAGCATAACATCTATGCTAAGACACTGGATGAGCTTCGAGCTGAAGAAGAGAAGATCCTTAAGGATACGCTTGACGGCATCAATGTTGATTGCAATCTGTCACTGAATGATCTTTATGAACGGTGGAAGAACGTTAAACGCGGATTGAAGGATAACACCTTCCAGAACTATACATATATGTATGATTCCTTCGTCAAGCCTGATCTCGGGAAAGCACTTATAACTGATATAAGAAAATCTGACATAAGAGCATTCTATAACCGTCTGAAGGAACAGAAAGCGCTCAGCTTCGCATCGATCGATAATATTCACACGGTTCTGCATCAGGTGTTTGACCTCGCGGCAGATGATGGATTTATTAGAAACAATCCTTCTGATGATGCGCTTAAAGAACTGAAGCGTACGCATAAAGAGGAGCCGTGCGAAGTCAGAGCATTGACGTTTGATGAGCAAAAGGTTTTCGAGAGGTGTCTTGCTACCGATCCGAAGTTTAAGAGGTGGCATCCCTTGTTCATGACGATGTTGCTGACGGGTATGCGTGTCGGAGAGCTTGCAGGGTTACGCTGGTGTGATATCGATTTTGATAAGAAACTGATCAGCGTCAATCATACGCTCGTTTACTATAACAAGGGTAAGCTTCGCGGCGGCTGTGCTTATGCGATCAACACTCCTAAGACCAAAGCAGGATGCAGGCTCATCCCCATGATGCCGGAAGTTATAGAGGCGTTGAGAGAAGAGAAAGAGTATCAGGATCTCGAAGGTATAAAGTGCGTAGCCAAGATAGACGGCTATACTGACTTCGTCTTTCTTAACAGATTCGGAAGCGTATATAATCAAAGTGCTCTCAACAGGGCTCTTGATCGTATCGAAAGAGACTGGAATGTTAAAGCTGCCGATATACCGGGTGCTATACCTCTTCCGCCTCTTACAAATCACTGGCTGAGACACACGTTCGCAACACGTATGGTAGAGGCAGGAGTCTTACCCAAAGCTTTGCAGGAAATGCTTGGACACAGGGACATAGCGACGACTATGAACGTATATGCAAGTGCATCGGTTGACTTCACCTCGTCAGAGATCGGAAAGTATGCTATTATGGTACAGAATCGAACGGCAATGACCTGAGGATAATACCTTACCAATGCTTACCAACGATTTACCAATGGCAGGTCAGGAACGCGTATTGATACGGTGAAGAAATCCAAGGTAAAAGCACTGATTTCAGGGGTTTTAGAAGGATATAACAAATTCTGTGAAAAACCTCGAATTAGTCCCGACAATGCGTCCTCTGGACTAATTCATTCCTTGAAACCCTTGATTTTATTGGGTTTGTGATTTTTGCGTAGAAGCGTACTACGACAAATACTACGACAACACTACGACAAAGCTCCCAATGTGCCGAAAAATCGCACATTTTTAAGACTAGGTACGACAAGAAAATTCCCTGAGCATATGTCTCAGGGTTTTCTTTTGTAATCATATATAAAGATATAAAGGCATTGATAAGGATATATCAATGCATGTCCCTGTTTTTTCAAGTTATAAATCGCACATTGGAACGATTTGCTCCTTCAATTTATCCTTATCTTGAAGAATTGGAGGTAGCTTATGTACATTACTTGGGTTGGTTCACTGGCTGTTCTCCTTAATAAGTTGTGGAGAACTCTTTTCAGAGTTGAGCGTATAGAAGAAAGCTACAACGAAACGGTTAAGCGCTTCGGTGCCTATTACTTCTGCATTGATGATCTCCCTTTATGAGACGCAAATCTCTGGCTGAAGAACGACCGGATCTGCTTTCCCAGTGGGACCCAAATAACGAACTATCTCCGTCTTCCGTTACCTGTGGATCACACAAGAAGGTTTCCTGGATCTGCAATAACGGCCATACATGGACGGCTGTTGTTAAGAACAGAGTACAAGGTAGCGGCTGCCCATTCTGTGAGCATAGAGCTGTCCTTAAAGGCTACAACGACCTTCAGACTGTTTTTCCAGAGCTTGTAAAGTCATGGTCCCCTAAGAATCCATTAATGCCCTCAGAAGTCTCCTCTAAGTCAAATGCCGAGGTTCTGTGGGTATGTGAGAATGGACATGAGTGGAAAGCACGTGTTGCGGATCGTACGGATGGCCATGGTTGTCCTTACTGTGCCGGTCAACGTGTCTGGAAGGGCTATAACGATCTTGCGACAACACACCCTGATCTGATCCCTGAATGGTCGAGTAGGAATAAAGACCTTTCTCCCGAAACTATTACATACAAGAACCGTACTAATGTCTGGTGGCATTGTCCTAAATGCGGAAACGACTATCAAGCTGTAGTTTATTCCAAAGCAAACGGCCGCATCTGTCCTTTTTGCATCGCCAATGGTCTCAAACAGCTTAGGGAAATGCGCTTGGCTAAGAAAAAGATAGCC
>JAZSFQ010000032.1:0-4708 GCA_045532275.1 Saccharofermentans sp.
TCATCCGGACACAAAAAGAGGTCACCTCATATGAGATGACCTCTTGAAATACTACAGATAGCTTAAAAGCTTACGCTCTCTCAACTTTGCCTGAGCGAAGACAACGTGTGCAAACGTACATTGACTTGGGGGTGCCGTCAACAACAACCTTAACTCTGTGTACGTTAGCCTGCTGCGTAGTAAGCGCGCGTCTTGAAATCTGTGAACGCGTGATTCTAATCTTTCTGCCGAAGAACATATCCTTCTGGCAAACCTCACACTTAGCCATGCAAACACCTCCTATTAGAATTCAAATGCCTAAGAATAATACCACAACCGTTTTAAGTATGCAACAAGAAATTACAATACTTTTCAGTTTACTACCCTCTCGCTGAAAATACGTCTTATCGTAATGATCCTGTCGCATATATCATCGCCGGATTTGAAGTTGCGGAGCCTTACCGTAGTCTTGGCAGGAGACAGCATGAAAAGCGTTCCCGTATCCGTACACACGGCCATTTCGTATATCTTATCGTCTCCGGGAACTTTCCCCGGTCCCGACAGGAAGAGGATATCCCCGGGGAGTATCTGCTCGATCATTATCTCGCCGGTAACGGCATCGGGTTCCGGGATGATCTCAATTCCCGCCTGTGCCTGGCCTTCCATCGTTCTCGGGATCTCAATGCCGTTGATCTCTGCACTGACATATACCGCGCCGTTGACCGATGCCCCGTCAATGGACATGCCGTTCTCGATATATTTTGCGTTGACAAATGTCAGTACGGAGCTGACAAAATAACGGCTCGATACCTCCTCAGTCGTGCCTCTGGTTGACAGCTCGATAACGCCGGACGAACCTATCCAGCCGCTGTCACCGCCCGGGAGCGCCACCTGATAAACGCCTTCTCTTTTTATATCCGCATAAAGGACAGTGTTCATCATTACTTTCTTTATCAGCGTGCCGTTGCTGGCGTGCGTCATAATATTCTTGGAGGGATCAGAAACGATAAGCTTATATTTATGGATATCGGGTTCAATGGAATCGGTCTCTGCGATAAGACTTGATGCTTTGACATATCCGACAAGACCGTCCTGAGTCTGGATCTTACAATAACCGTTCTTGCTGTCACTGAAATATCTGACAGGCTCATTGTAAAGGACTTCCGCTATTCTCTGGGAATCTGATTCCGGCAGAGACATCAGCGCGACCGTACTGTCTATAACGACCCTGTAATCGGGATCCTCATATTCGAGGTTGATAACGGGCTCTACAAAAAGCTCGATATTAGTCCCTTTGAACAGATCGGGCAATACTCTCGGAAGGATATAAAATACTCCGACGATAAGAAGGATAAAGATCGCGAAAGCGATAACAAAACCTATTATCTTATTCTTGGGGACGCCGCCCAGAACGGCCTGCTTCTCGGAAAGCCCCCATTTTTCCTGCATATCCTCGGCACTTCCGTACTTTTCATTTCCCTCATCCATATCGGCAAGGAATGGGAGCTTGATCGGGCGTTCGACATGCCTTATGGTCTTGGGCTGGACATCATCACCGACTACGGGTTTCTTTTCCCTGTCAAATGCCTTGAATATGCTCTTTATATCCGTCTGTTCCCGTCTCTTCATTGTCTGTTCTCCAACAGCATTACGCAATATGCGGCGGCCATTCCGCCGTCATGAGACAGGCTGACGGATACGGATCTCATTCCGATCTTATCTGCTTGCTGTAATGCGCCGCCCGAAAGCTTTATTTCAGGCGCCCCCTTTTCATCCTTTATAACTTCGATATCATGCATGCCGACGCCATCGCTTAAAAGGCCCGTACCCAAAGCTTTACCGACAGCTTCTTTAGCTGCAAACCTTGCGGCATAACGTTCCGCTTTCTTAAGTTCATTCTTTGATGCTTCACAATAAGCGATCTCATCTTCAGTAAAGCACTTGTTTATAAAGGCCGTGTTGCCGTCCTTGACTATTTTTTCAAATCTGGAGACATCAGCAATGTCGATCCCGCAGCGTACGTCCATCGGAAGAATTCTTACCTTCCCTCTGATGTAATCGTCTTTGCAGACTGAAGTTTACCGCTGATCCTCATGTCACACTTCTTTACCAGTTCAGCAACAGGGAAAGGTGTAACCAAAACAGTGGGAAGCCTTGAAGCGGCCCTGGTTTCCAATATAGAATTCAAAACGGACCCCACATTGTTATAGAGAGTTACGCTGTCGGCGAAATCATCGATAATAAGAAAATCAATGTGCTTAACGGCATCTAGAGTATCCGTGCCAATAGTTGCCAACTCTTCGCATTTTGCATAATATGCGCTCTTGCCAAGATCTATTGCAGTTTTGCAGACAACAATTGAAAGGAATGTCTTGCCTGTCTGGGGCGCAGCTGAATAGACACATAAATGTGATTCGTAATCCTCATTGTGACCGGACATGAATCTCAAAAGCTCGCTTCTTAATTTCTCGCGTTTCTTTGCATCGCCTAAATAGTCGGCTCTGTAATTCTCCATCTTATAAGAAGAATAATCAGCCATTCCGCTATTATCATAACATTCGGCAAGTTCTTTGCTTCTGCAGGGACAAACCTTAAGAAATCCCTTGCTGTTAACATAGAAACCTGTGTCGTTACACTTCTCGCAGATATACTTTTCAGTATCGAATCTCGGATCGATATTGTTCCTGGCAATTATCTTGTCTCTCTTTGCCTGGAGTTCTTCTTCAGCAATATCCAAACGCTTGATAAGACGCTCGTCCTTATCAATAACTGCAATAAACCTGTTGTTTCTGATATCCAGAATCTGAACATCGATGTCCTTAAGCTCCGGACAAGACTTATATATGCGCTTGATATTATCCTCGCGCTTAATCTCTCTTATAGCAGCTACTTCGGTAAGGCTCTCAGTTATTAATTCTTTAATGGTCTTCATCCTAATCTCCAAACATACCAAGGATATCATCGGAACCGTTGCTGTAGTCATCCTTATCCTCTGAAGATTTTTGCTTCTTGTTGTCTTCCTTCTCAGACTCTGCATCCTTCGAATTTAAGAAGCCGGCTTCTTCACCTGTAGCCCAGGCAGAACCGCCTGCCGCCTTTCTTTTTGTTGCCTTACGTTTGTTTTCCTTATGTTCTTCTTCACTGAATAATGCAGCTTCATCAGTTGTCTTAACTCCGTTATCATGCCATTTAGTAAGGGTATCTCCGACATTCTTCAGGGTCAGATTGCTTCTGAATTCATTCTCCTTGAAAGCCTGGATTACCAGTTCTTCCGTCGCATCAAGATCCTCGGCCCATCCCGTCACGCGTTCGATATCCAGACCGTTAAGACGCTTGCGCATAAGTTTTCCGGCAAGTTTTATCAGGCTCTTTGCGCGCTTATTGATCTCAAGCTGTTTCTCAAGACTCTTAATATCCGTATATCCCTTCTCGTACCAGTTAAGCGCCATCTTCTCCATCTGCTGCAGAGATCTGTGGATGGATTGTTCATAACCTTCCTCGAAAAGCTTGTAACATACTCTTCCGTCAAACTTATATTCATAAAGGCACTTGTCTATTAACCTGTAGAAGATATAAGGCAGTTCGCCCTGATAGAATGTCGAAGAGATGGAATCCGCCAGGAGCTTTCTCTCTTTCTCATCACTCGTAACGACTGAGAGCCCGGTATCGCTGCCGCGTGCTTTGACCGCCTCGATATATTCTCCGACCTCGCGGGCCTTAATATCATCAAAAGAATAGGTCTTATCCTTGCGGTTGATAAGGCTCGCAGCCATCAGTTCCGCAAGAACCGGAGCAACATCCTCCTCGGGAATGATCTTCAGACTCTTGACATCAGATTCTTCAAATCCGTCCTTTTTGCCTATCATGTTGAGCCACAGATAAACAAGCAGTGCATTCCTGCTCAGTTCCTGCGAATATTTAACCAGAAATATGTCAGGCAAAAGGCTGTCATTGACCAGAAGTCTGGAAATATCTTCTTTGCCTTTACTGCTCTTCATAACTTATAAGGACCCACTTCCGTAATTTGCTTTGCTAATTATAGCATGGATTAAGCATGCTATTAGGTAAAGCTTGGTGAATAGTTTCCTTATAAGCGGCCAAAATACCTGTACAGCCTGCAGTATATATGTTTTCGCGTTTTAGCTGGACAATAATCTGGAATTTTACAAAAATCCAGTTCTTCGTCCATGCATTTTTTGATTTTACGCAGACAAAAAACTATATTCAGATCCGGCTTGGTAATTCATAAAAACAGGGCTGTCTCATTACTGAAAACAGCCCTGTAAAACAATCAGTCAGATTTTAAGGATCAAGCCTCGTTTGCCTTCTTAACATAAGAAGCATAACGATCTCTGGAATCCTGATAGCATCTCTGGAAGAGACCGTCAACAACATCAGCATCATACTTCTTGTAGAGTGAGTTGTAACGAACCTCAGCCTTGAGGAATTCGAAGAAGTCTGCTGTAGGCTCCTTGGAATCGAGTGTGAAAGGATTCTTTCCTTCTGCTGCGAGAGAAGGGTTGAATCTGAAGAGGTGCCAGTAACCGCACTCAACAGCTGCCTTTTCTCTGTTCTGAGCTACCTTAAGGCCGCCCTTGATACCGTGGTTGATACAAGGAGCATAGCAGAGAACGAGAGGAGGTCCCTGGTAAGCTTGTGCTTCTGTGAAACCCTTGATGAGCTGGTTCTTGTCGGATCCCATGCATACCTGACCAGCATAAACGTAACC